>JAZUHB010000109.1:0-13433 GCA_045641505.1 Bianqueaceae bacterium
CCTGGCTGAACATGGCGAAGTAGATGGCGGAGAACGCCACGCCGGGCATCAGGTAGGGGATGAAGATCAGCTGCTCGGTGAGCTTGCCGTACCACTTGCCGCGGCCGCGGGTGGTGACATAGCCGAGGAACTGACCGCAGATGGCGGTGATGGTGGAGGCGATCACGGACAGCTTGACGGTGTTCCAGGCGGCCCGTCCGAACTCGGAGTTCCGGAACAGACCGTCCTGGGCAAAGGTCTCGTTGGGCGCGTTCTCCAACTCACCTATCCAGGCGTAGAGCGTGAGGTTGTCCCAGCCGTAGCCGCCGCCGGGCACGATCTGGAAGCTCTCCATGACCAGGCAGAACAGGGGCGCGACCATGGCCGCCAGCAGGAAGATGATCAGGAAGATCATCATGGGAATCTTGGCCTTGCCGAGGTGCATCAGGTTGCTGCGGGTGCCCTTGCCGCCGATGGTGGCGTAGGACTTGCGGGTGCCGATCAGCTTCTGGTTCACGAAGACGGTCAGGCAGGCCAGCGCGATCATCAGGATGCTCAGCGCGTAGCCGGCGCCCTTCAGGGTGGTGCCGTTGATCAGCTCCTTCATGCGGGTCGCCAGCACGTAGTAGCCGATGGTGTTGCCCAGTCGGGCTGCCACGCCGTAGGTGCCGAGGGACTTGGAGATGGTCATGATGGTGGCGGAAAGGATGGAGGGCAGCACCAGCGGAAGGGTGATGTCCTTCAGGATCTGGGCCTTGGAAGCGCCTTGGATCTCACCCATCTCCTCCAGCTCGGAGTTGATGGAACGGAGCGCGCCGCTCACCATGATGTACGCGAACGCGTAGTAGTGCATGCACATGACGAGGATGATGGCGAAGGGACCGTAGGCCAGCCAGTCCGGAACGTTGACGCCCATACCGGTGAGCAGACCCAGCGAGCCGGAGGTGCTGTTGCGGAACACGGAGAGCCACGCCAGGGATTTGCACCAGGAGGGGACCATGTAGGGCACCAGGATCAGGGAGCTCAGGATGCCCTTGCCGGGCAGGTCGGAACGGACCATCAGCCAGGCGAGCACCGCGCCCAGAGGCACGGAGATCAGGGTGACGCTGACGCCGATGATCAGGGAGTGCAGCAGCGGCTCCCAGAGGATCGTCTTGGTCAGCGGGCTCGCCAGCAGATACTTCCAGTAGTAGAGCGTAAAGTCGCCGATCTGGGCGTCGGGCTGCGTGGCCCGGATCATGCGCAGATCCGACTTCGCGACCACGAAGGTGTTCTGGATCATGGTCAGCAGCGGGATCACGATGAAGCAGAACAGAATGATCAGCGTGATCAGGACGATGATGTTGAAGGGATTCCCCACCAGGTCCAGGAACTGGTTCTTCAGCCTGGTCTTGGTCATCGGATGCTTGATTTTCGATGATTTCTCAGTCATGGTTACCTCCGGTATTTCTATCTCCGGGCGTTCGCGGCCCGGGGCAGTGGTTGATTATTCCCGTCCCTCTTCCAGTTCCTTCTTCAGGATGGTGTAGACGTCGTAGATGTCGGAAACCACGTAATCGGGCTCCACGTCGTACTTGCCGGTGTCCTTCAGGGGCGTCAGGAAGGAGTTGATGCGGAACACGCGGCCGTAGCCCATCTTGCGGGGACCGACCACGTCGCGGGAGACGGTGTCGCCCACGTAGGCGCACTCTTCGGGCTTGAGACCCGCCTGCGCCAGCGCGATTCTGAAGATGTTGGGATGGGGCTTGCGGTAGCCGGTGATGCTGGAAAGGGTGATGTCATCGAAATACTGACGGACGCCGTATTCCTCCAGGGAGTCGAAGACCTGGAACAGGCTCGCGGTGTTGGAGACCACGGCCACGTAGAGGCCGAGCTCCTTGAGGCCCTTGAGCATCTCGGCGGCGTGCTCGCGGAGCTTGCGGTCGTAGAAGGTGACCTCCCACATATGCGCGATCTCCTCGCTGCACTCGGCCAGCTTCTCCTTATCGATATCGATGCCGGCGAAGGCCTTCTCGGGCCAGTAGTATTCGGGCTTGGCCTCGAGCATGGTCTTCTCGTTTTCCTTCTTGAAGGCCATCAGCTGCGGCTTGACCATGCCCCAGAGCTCATCGGGCTCATAAGGAAGGAACATTCCGTGTTCATTCAGGATGCGGGTCAGCTCGCGCGCGGTGGCCTTGTCATTCTTTTCGTCGGAATACAGGTCCTCCAGCGTACCGCCCATGTCGAACATTACGGCTTTGATCATTAGGTTTACTCCTCTCGGATTCTTCAGAAATTACCTTTCTCCGAAGGCGGGGCGCTCCCCCATTCAGGAGCGCAAACGTTTGCAAAGATAGTACTATTAGAATAATTCATTTCCCGGGCTTTGTCAATGAAAAACGGGAAATCAGCGGTGCAGCAGAAAAACGTAGATCAGCACGCCGCAGACCGCGAGGCAGAGCATGAGGAGCGCGAAGGAGAGATTGCCGCGGATGAGGCGGCGGCTTTCCCGGGCGGTCTCCTCCCGGTCCAGCAGACGGTCGGGCAGGTCCCCGGGCTCCGCTGGCCGCTCGGCCTTCTTCCCGTAGAAGAGGCGCTCGAGGAACTCGCCGAAGCGGTAGGAGAGGCGTCCCACGGTGCGGGCCTCCTCCTTGCCCTGCGGACGGTAGTCACGGTCGGGGAAGAGGCCGCGGCGAAGACCCAGGACGCCCGCGTCCGGCAGATCCGAAAGCGCGTGAGCCGTAATCTCGCTGCCGCGGAGAAGTCCCTTCGCGGCGGGCGCGAGGAGGTTGTTTCCCGCGAAAAACGCGGCCAGGCGGGACGAAAGCGCAACGGTGCCGTTATGGAGACGCCTCGTCAGCGTGTTCTCCGCGAAGAAGCGGGCAAAGGCGCCGAAGGCCGTCGGCAGCCAGACGAGCAGAAGCGGACGGTACATGAGCTCCTCGAGATCGAGCCGGGCAGGCCAGCGGTTCACGTAGACCCGGCCGGTCTCCGTCTTTTCCATAAGGAAGGTGCGGACGAAGCCGAAGTAGATGGCGAGGCCCAGCGCCAGCGTGATGAGCGCGCCCGAAAGCGACTCCCAGCTGAAATAGGCGACGGCCTCCTCCGGCCTCGCAGCCATCAGGAAATCGGTGCCCAGATCGGCGATCCGGTCCAGCGAGATGGTCGAGGTAAGGCCCAGCACGCAGAGCACCATCGCGGACAGAAACAGCGCTGCGCCGCCGGTGAGACCCGCGGGCTTCGTCATCCGGTCGAATTCCTTCTGCCGGGTGGGGTGCTTCTCGATGAAGAGGCAGACGAAGAGCTTCAGCATGTAAGCCAGGGTGCAGCCGCCGGAGAGCAGGAAGAGCCCCTCCACGCCGCGCATGGTAAGCGCCGCGCCGGTGCGGCCCGCCCCGGCGTATTCCCCGATAAGCTCGAGGATCCCCTCGTGCAGCAGGGTCTTGCTGATGTAGCCGGTCCCGAAGGGAAGGCCGGCGATGCCCCAGGCGCCGATCACGAAGGACAAAATCAGGATCATCTTGTTCCGTCCGAAGCCCCGGACCTCGTTCAGGTCGAGCTTGTGGACGTTCATGTAGACCGCGCCCGCGAAGAGGAAGAGGACCAGCTTGAACAGCGAATGGTTCATCATGTGCAGGAAGCTGCCCCGCGCCGCGGCGGCGGAGAGAAGCCCCTCCGCGTCGGTGCCCAAAAGGCCCGTCAGGCCGATGCCCACCAGGATGAAGCCGATCTGCGAGACCGAGGAGCAGGCGAGCGTCCGCTTGAGGTCCACCGAGAACAGCGCGAGCACCGCGCCCAGGACCATCGTGATGACGCCGAGGACCAGCACCGCCGTCCCCCAGCCGGGATCGCCCCGGAACAGCTGGCAGCTGATCGCGATCACGCCGAAGATGCCGGACTTCGTGAGCAGGCCGGAAAGCAGGGCCGAGGCAGGCGCCGGGGCCACGGGATGGGCCTTCGGCAGCCAGATGTGCAGCGGGAACATGCCGGCCTTCGCGCCGAAGCCGAAGAGCACACAGCCGCCCGCCGCGTAGAGCAGCGGCTTCTTTCCCGCCGCGGCGGCCAGCTCATACAGCCGGTCGATCTCGGTGGTGCCCAGCTCGAAGTGCAGCAGGAACAGGCCCATCAGGGCGGCCAGGCCGCCGATCACCGCCACGGCCAGGTAGGTCCCGGCGGCGCGGAGAGCCTGGGGCGTCTCCTCCTGCGCGACCCAGACGAAGGAGGTCAGGGACATAATCTCGAAGAAGATCAGCGCGGTGTAGAGATTGCCGGCCAGGAACACGCCCATCAGCGTGCCCTCGGTGATGAGATTGAAAAGATAGTACCGTCCCGTGCGGGGATGGTCCTTGAAATAACGGTGGGACAAAAGCATCGCCATCGCCCACATGAAGGCGATCAGGGTGCAGTAGATGCGGCGGAAGCCGTCGATCCGGATGAAGATGCCCTCCCCCGCCACGGCCGCCATGCGGAGCTCGTAGTCGGGATACCGGAGGAACACGAAGCAGGCGATGAGCTCCAGGAGCGTCACGGCGGAGGCCAGCATGTTCCGGGGCGCCTCGCCCCAGCGGCCCGCGAGGAAGACCGGGAAGGCCGCCGCGATCGGGAACAGGATCAGAAACGATACCATGGGCGCCTCCTTATACAGCGGTCAGGGACGCGAGGACCGCGTCCAGCACGTTCTGGCCGAAGAGGCCGAGGAGCAGGGTCCCGAGGGCAAGAAGGAGCATCGGGACGGTCATCAGGGGACTCGCCTCGCGCACCGAGGCAAAGCGCTCCGCCGCGGCCGCCTCCCCGCTTTTCGACGGGAACAGGAGCCGCGCCGCCGCCTGGAACATATAGATGGCGGTGAGGATCGCGGAAAGAATCAGCGCGAAGGCGCCGGCATAGGCCAGGGGCGTACCGAGCTCCGAGGCCGCCGAGAGCAGCTGCCACTTGCTTACGAAGCCGCCGAAGGGCGGGATTCCGCAAAGCGCCGCGCTCGCCGCGGTAAAGCAGGCGGCGGTCAGGGGCATCCTGCGGCCCAGGCCGTCCAGCTCGTCGACCCGCCGGACTCCTGCCCGGCAAAGCACGGCGCCGGCGCAGAAGAAGGCCAGGATCTTGATGCAGGAATGATTGAGAAGATGCACGAGCCCCGCGGCGAGGCCGCTCTCCGTGAGGAGCAGCGCGCCGAAGAGGATGTAGCTCAGATTCGAGACGGTGGAATAGGCAAGGCGCCGTTTCCAGTTCGTCTCACGGACGGCCATCCAGGAGCCGAACACGACGGTAACGATCACGAGACAAAGCGCGGCCGTCCGGGCCCAGCTGCCGGCGAGGAGCTCCGGGCCGAAGCAGTACCAGGTCAGGCGGATCACCGCAAAGACGCCCGCCTTCACGACAGCCACCGCGTGCAGGAGCGCCGTCACCGGAGTGGGCGCCACCGACGCCTTCGGCAGCCAGACGTGCAGCGGAAAGACCGCCGATTTCACGCCGAAGCCGAGAAAGCCGAGGAAGTAGCAGAACAGGGGAATATCGTCCTCCTCCAGGGTGAGCGTGAGGCCGCCGAGGGTGAAGAGCCCCGTCCCGCCGTGGCTGAGGAGAAACATCATCGCCACGAAGGCGAAGGCCGCGCCGCCCAGCGAGAACAGCAGGTAGGTCTGGGACGCCCGGGAGGCCTCGCGGTTCATCGGCTGCAGCACCAGCGGCACCGTCACGAGGGTCAGCAGCTCATAGAAGCAGTACATCGTGAAGAGGTTGCCGGCAAAGGCGATGCCCAGCGTGATGCCGAAGGCCTGGGTGAAGAAGGAGAAGAACATCGAGAGATAGTTCTCTTCCTTCATGTAGGCGAAGGCGTAGAGCGCCGTGAGCGGCCAGAGCACCGCCGCCACGAGACCGAAGATCCGCCCCAGTCCGTCCGGCCGGAGGACCAGCACCAGCGCGTCCGAAAAGCGGATCAGCTCGACCTCCGCCTCCGCGCCCGAAAATACCAGATACAGGGCCGCGGCCGCCGCCGGCAGGATGATCCCCAGCGACAGCCCGCAGAGGAGCTTCCGCCGCTCCCGCAGATGCGCCAGATAGAGGACGATGCCGGCCGCGACGGGCCAGAACACCGAGATCAGTAACAGGATTTTGGTCATTTTTCCCTCCGAGCTTACATGAGAGCCGCGGCGGTTTCGAGGAAGGCCGCGACCAGCCCGTCGGCGAAGATGCCGAGCAGCGCGCAGAGCCCCGCCAGCACGGCCAGCGGGATCCACATCCGAAGTCCTCCCTCGTCATTGCGGGAGGGCGTGCCGAAATCACGGCCGGGGAAGAAGCCCCGGACCACGAGCGGCAGCAGATAGCCGGCGGTCAGGAGCGCGGAGATCAGAAGGATCACCGGCACCAGCCAGGAATAGACGGGCAGAGCGCTCTCCAGCGCGCCGAGCGCCAGATACCACTTGCTCACGAAGCCGCAGAGGGGCGGAATGCCCACGAGACCGAGCGAAAGAACGGTGTAGCACCAGAGCGTGACGGGCATCACGCGGCCGACGCCGCGGAGCTCCGAGACGCGTCCCTCCTTCATGTTGGTGAGGAAGGAGCCGGCCACCAGGAAGAGGCCGATCTTCATGCATGCGTGGAAGAGCACGTGCAGGAGACCGCCGGCGAAGCCGTCGGCGCTCATCAGGAAGAGACCCGTCAGCACGTAGGAAATCTGGCTGACGGAGGAATAGGCGAGGCGCACCTTCAGCACGTCCTCGCGGTAGGCCATCATCGAGCCCATGAAGACGGTAAGGAGCGAGAAGCCGAGCCAGGCGTACTGCACCCAGGTGCCGCGCAGGAAGGAGGCGCCGACGGTGTAGTAGATGAGACGCAGGATCGCCAGAACGCCGGCCTTCGTGATCACGCCGGAAAGCACCGCCGAGGCGGGCGCGGGCGCGACGGGATGGGCCGTGGGCAGCCAGCCGTGCAGCGGATACATGCCGGCCTTCGCGCCGAAGCCGAGGACGCCCAGGAAGATCACGGTGAGGAGCAGGCCCTCGTGTCCGGCCGCTTCCGCGCCCAGGGTGCCGCCCGCCGTGAAGGCGAGACCGTCGCAGTAGCGGGCCAGCACGAAGATGCAAAGAAGCGCCAGAAACGCGCCGGCGACGGAATAGAACAGGTATTTCAGCGCGGCGCGGATGGACTCCTCCGTGCGCTCATGGAGCACCAGCGGCATCGAGAGCAGCGTCGCCAGCTCGAAGAACAGATACATCGTAATCAGGTTCGCGGACAGGTCCATGCCGACCAGCGCGCCCTGGGAAAAGAGCATCAGGCTGTAGAAGGAGCTCTGCCGCTCCCCCTCCTGCAGATAGCGGAGCGCGTAGACGCCCGCCGGCAGGAAGCCGAAGCAGGCCACGGCCAGAAAGACCTTGCTCACGGTGTCGGCCGCGAGGGTCACGGGCAGGGCCTCGGTCATGGAAAAGAGAGTGAGGGGCGCGGAGGGCGCGATGAGCACCCAGAGCGCGAGGGCCGCTTCCGCCGCGAGCGCGAGCACGAAAACGAGGTCCTGCGCCTTGCGCGGGGCCTTCTTCATGAACGCCAGCGCCATGCCGGCGGCGAGGGGCAGTAAAAGAAGAATGAGCAGATTCATGGTCTCTCCTCCTTGAATTGATCAGAGCAGCGCGAGTCCCTGCCGGATCAGCGCCAGCAGCGGCTCGGCGGCGATGCCGAAGCCGAGGTTCAGCAGCATGAAGACGACGGCGCTGACGAAATAGGCGCCCCGGCCCTCATAGGAGACCCGCTCGGCGGGGCGGTCGTCCTCCGGCCGGTAGATGCGGAGCACCGTCCGGGCGAAATAGAAGGCGTTCAGCACGGTGCTCACCGCCAGGGCAATCAGGCAGGCGACGGCGCGGAAGGTACCGACGCCCGAGAACGCTGCCTCGGCGAACAGGTACTTCGTGACGAAGCCCATCGTGAGCGGAATGCCGATCATGCTGAAGGCGCCCAGCGCGAAGGCCGCGCCCGCGGGGCGGTCCCGGTGAGCCGAGTTCTTCAGGTCGCGGTAGTAGAAGCCGCCGGAGGCATCCGCCAGCTGGGCGGCGGAAAGGAACAGCATGGGCTTGGTAAAGGCATGGGCGAGGATCTGGAAGACCGCGGCCGTAAGCCCCGCTTCCGGCGACAGGCCGATGCCCATGAAGATATAGCCGATCTGGGCCGCGGAGGAATAGGCGATCATACGGCTCGCCTGCTTCTCCTTCATGGCGCTGACGCTGCCGACGATCATGCCGGCGATGCCGAGCACGAAAACCACGTCATCGAGGCCCGAGGCGTAGAACAGCTCCGTGCCGAACACGTCGAAGATCAGCTTGATGAAGAGCACGACGTAGCCCTTGCTGACGATACCCGAAAGGACCGCCGACGAGGACGGCGTGCTGAAGCCGTAGGTATCCGGCATCCACAGATGGAAGGGGCAGAGGCCGCTCTTCACGGAGAGGCCCAGCGTCATCAGGCAGACCGCCGTCACGAGCGGCGCCCGGTACTCGCCGCTCTCCCACAGGGCCGCGACCGCCTCGCGAAGCTCCGGCATCAGAAGATGCCCGGTGATGCCGTAGAGGAAGATCACGCCCAGGAGGAACAGGCCGGAGCCGATCAGGCTGAAGATCATGTAGCGGACCGAGGCCAGGGTGGTGCGGCCCAGTTCACGGATCATCAGCAGCCCGCAGGCCGCGATCGTGGAGATCTCCACGAAGACATAGCCGGTGAACAGGTCGTTGGTGTAGCAGAGCGCGCAGAGCGCCGCGAGCTCGAGGTCCAGGAAAACATAGTAATAGCGGCGCTTGCCCAGGTGGAGATCCCGCTCCAGCTGGGTCTTTCCGCCCAGAACGCTCAGGAAGAGCACGAGCGAGAAGACGCAGGCGAACAGCGGCTCCAGCAGGCCGAAGCGGAGCTCGTTGCCCCAGGGATGGGGGTAGTGTCCCATCATGTACTCGGTCACCGTGCCGGTCCGCAGGCCGTACCAGAGGACCAGGCCGTTCAGCACCGCCGCGGCGGCCGAAACCGAGAGCGTCAGCGCGCGGGCGGCGCGGCCCCGAAGGACCGCCGTCACCGCCGAGGAAAGCAGCAGCAGGATGATCGTAAACAGCGGGAAATTGACGAAGAACTCCATGGGCTCACCTCCCCTCCGCCGAGCCGCGGCGGGCTTCGTGCTCCTCGAGCGCCATCGCGTAGATCTCATCCACGTTCAGACTGTGATAGCGCTTGTAGAGCCGGATGGTGAGGGAAAGCATCAGGGCGGTCACGGAGACCGAGACCACGATGCCGGTGAGCACGAGACCCGCGGGCAGCGGATTCACGTAGAGCGAGGGGTCGGTCTCGCCGCCCGAAATGATCGGCGAAAGCGCCCCGCGGATATAGCCGAAGGAGGTCAGCAGCAGATACGAGGCCGTATCCATGATGTTGAGGCCGATGATCTTCTTCACAAGGTTCCGGTTGAGCAGCAGCGTGCAGAAGCCGAGTGCGAAGAGCACGACCGCCGCCAGGGGGATCCGGGCGTTCCAAAGCACGTTCCACATATCAGATCTTCCCCCTTTTGAACACGGAATAGATGCCGTAGACGGTGCAGGCGACCACGAGGCCGACGGCGCAGTTGAGCGGCAGGATCAGGCCGGCGGAAAAGATCCGGCCGGGCGTGCCCGCAGCGATATGGCTGTCGAGGCCGTTCGCGCCGCAGAAGAAGCTGTAGCACTTCGCCAGGCTGTAGAAGCCCAGGGCGCAGAGGGTGATCACCGGGAAGCTCCGGGCGTTCAGCAGCTTGCCGAGCGGCTCGAAGCCGAAGGCCAGGGCGTAAAGGATCAGGCCCGCGCCGATGACGGCGCCTCCGGAGAAGCCGCCGCCGGGGCCGAGATGGCCGTTCAGGATGATATAGCAGCCGAAGAGGATGACGGGCGGCACCAGGATGCGCGCCGTCGTCTGAAGGAGCGGGTCGGCCGAAAGCTTCCGCTCGGCGTCACGGAGCTCCCCGCCGGCGCCCGGCTCGTCCTCGCCCGCGAGCAGCATCACCAGCACCGCGGTCAGAGCGCAGTAGAGCACGTGGGACTCGCCCAGGGTATCGAAGGCGCGGTAGTCGAGGATCACGCCGGCGACGATGTTCACCGCGCCGGTCTCCTCCATGCCCTTTCCGATATAGCGCTCGGTCACCTCATTGTTGGTGGGGCTTTCCGCCGCGCCGAAGGCCGGGAAATCGAGCACGCTCACCGCGAGGAACGCGGTCATGACCAGCAACAGCAGCACCGCGGACGCGTTGTAACGACGGTCGAAGCGGACGGCTCTCCGCTCGAGCCGGGCCCGGTCCACGTCGGCCGTGACCGTCCCCGCGGGGGCCGGCTCTTCCCGCCTCTTCGTGGGCTTCGCGGTCTCGGCGCAGAGGTCGAAGCCGCCCTGATCCCACTGGCGGAACCATTCCTTAAAGCTCATGGGCGCCTCCTTCCTCCGGGGCGGAGGTCTCCGCGGAGGCCTGCTCCGCCTCGTGCTCCCGCTTCAGATCGCGGAGCTTGCGGAGAGTGACGAGCAGCAGGATGCCGGATACGCCGGCGCCCACGGCCGCCTCGGTGACGGCCAGATCCGGCGCCCGAAGCAGCGCCCAGATCACGCTCATGATCAGGCTGTAGGCGGTAAAGATGACCGCCGTGACCAGCAGATTTTTCGAAAGACAGGCGGCGATGCCGCAGACGAGCAGAAGAAGCAGCAGAAGGAGCTCAAACCAGTCCATCGGTGTCCTCCTCTTCCGGCACCCGAAGATGATCGGGCGCCGTCTCGTCGGTATTGAGCTCGAGCCGGCTCAGCATGTGGGAGGCCAGGGGGCTGCCCAGCCAGAGGGCCGCGAGGACGAGCGCGAGCTTCCAGAGATAGGAAAACTCCCAGCCGGCCACCGCCGCGCCCGAAAGAATCAGGAGGCTTGCGAGGCTGTCCAGGATGGCCGCGCAGTGCATGCGGTTCATCACGAAGCGAAAACGGAAAACGCCGGCCACGGCGCAGACCGAAGCACAGACCCCGGCGAGGAGCAGGAAGGCGGCAGCGCCGAAGCGGATCCACTCAGTCATGCTTTTCCTCCTCTCCGGACTCCTCCGCGGAGTCCTCCTTTTTCGCGAAAATGCCCTTCCCGGTCTTTTCACCGGCGATATAGAGGATCGCGAGCACCGCCACCGAGAGGAAGCTGATCCCCGCGTAGATGACGGCCGCGTCCAGCAGCCAGCTTTCCTTCAGAAGGACGGACAGGAGCGCCAGCATCAGGATCGTCAGCGTTCCCGTCATATTGATGCCCAGGATCCGGTCGGCAAGCCGCGGTCCGCGGATCGCCCGGATGAGCGCGAAAAGCATCATGATGCCGAGACAGAACAGCGCCGCGAGAAGCAGCAGATTCCAGGGAGCGTTCATACGGCCTCCTCCATTCTGCGCAGGAGCCGCGCGATTGCGCCGTTCTCGACGCCCTCGATCATCGAAGGAGCCATGGCATGGACCGTGAGACGCCCCTCCTCCGCGCGCACCGTGACGGTGCCGGGAGTCAGGGTGATGGAGTTCGCGAGCAGGAAGCGGCCGAAGCCGGTGGAAAGCCCGCTTTCGACCAGGTACAGGGCGGGATCGGCCTCGACGCGCTTATCGAGAATCAGGCGGATCATCCCGAAGGAGGACCGGATCACCGCGCCCAGCAGCAGCACGAAATAGGCCGCCAGAAAGGGCAGCCTCTTCCAGCACCTCCACTCCGCCGCGGGCGTATAGCCGAACAGCGCGAAGAAGAGCAGGCCGAGCAGCGCCGTAAGACCCGCTCCCACCGCCAGGATCTCCGGCGTCACGGCCCCGCAGAGCACGAGCCAGAGCCCGAAAAGCAGCACGTACATCTTTATGCCTCCCGAAAAGAAAAATTCCTTCCACGGGCATGATTCTTCCCGCGGAAGGATTCGATCGTCCGTCGATCAGCCCATCACCACGAAGCTGAGGAGCTTCAGTTCGCCCTGCTCCTTCAGGAAGAGGCGGACCTTTTCCGCGGTCAGCGGACAGCGGGTCTTCAGCGTAAGGGTGTAGTTCACGAAGCCGCCGTCCAGATACCTGATCGTGCTGTCCAGCACGTTCATCTTCTTTTCCTTCGCGGTATCCAGCAGGGTCTGGTGCAGCTTTTCGTCTCCCTTCACGGTGAAGGAAAGCTTGTAGGTGATCATCGCGTCCGCGCCGAAGACGAATTTGTGGGTAAAGTACTGAAGCAGGCAGATCGCCAGCGTCGAGAAGAAGCCAACGATGTACATGCCGCAGCCCATCGCCAGGCCGATACCCGCGGTGGCCCAGATGCCGGCCGCCGTGGTGAGGCCCTTGATGGTGTTGCCGTTGCGGAAGATGATGCCCGCGCCCAGGAAGCTGACGCCGGTCACGACGCCGGCCGCGATACGGGCCGCATCCGCGCCGCGGGTGCTCGCGAGCACCGTGCTGTCCGCGATGGTGAGATCCACGAAGCCGTACTTGGAAACGATCATCATCAGGGCCGAGGCCGCGCAGACGATGATGTGCGTCCGGAAGCCCGCCTCCTTCATGCGGAGGCTGCGCTCGAGACCGATGGCCGCGCCGCAGGCGCCCGCCGCGACGATGCGCAGGAAGAACTCGGCATACTGCACCCAGCTAAACTGGCGGAACATATACTCGGCTAAAGTACCCATATTATCCTCTCTTTCCGGCGTTTCCCTGCCGAATGGGTTTCATCGGCGGGATCCGCCGAAGCTTTGCATGCCGGCTCGATCCGCCGGCAAGGGAATGGACATTTATCATACCACTTTCCGGGCCTTTTTCAAAGCCCTTTTCCGCGGTCAATTGTTACGGTTTTGAAAACGTTTCAGCCCATCACTTCTTCGGCGAAGCGGAGCACGTCGTCGCGGCTGCCGGTGAAGGGGCCTGGCGTCTCCATTTTCAGGGAAACCAGGGCGGCCGCGAAATCGAGGCTCTCCTGGATGCCCTTGGTGAGGCGCTCGTTGATGTAGCCGGCGAAGGTGGTGTCGCCGCGGCCGGTGCGGCCGGAGAGGTTCCGCGGCCGGAGCGGCGCCCGGTAGATCTCCTTGCCGTCGCAGAC
Organism: Bianqueaceae bacterium; assembly: GCA_045641505.1. Taxonomy (GTDB): domain Bacteria; phylum Bacillota; class Clostridia; order Lachnospirales; family Bianqueaceae; genus JAZQNF01. The sequence continues at coordinate 13,001 of JAZUHB010000109.1, forward strand.
GATCACCTCGGTGTTGTGGGTGATCATGACCTCCTGCGCGCCCCATTCGCACATGAGCCGCGCGGCCGCCTCGCGGTCGGTGAGACCGGTCAGCATCTCGGCCTCGGCGGCGTCGGTCTTGAAGAAGCGGATCAGGGGGAGATACTCCCTCTTATCAGGCCAGTCGTAGAGCTTGAGGGTCTTGTCCGGCTCCACCGCCCGCAGCATGCACTGGACGTCCAGGGCCACATCGCCCCGGGCGGCGCAGGCGCGGATCATCTCGCCGGGGATGTCTCCGGTGACGAGTCCGGCCAGGTGGTAGATCCGGCTGGCTTCCTCGGGAAGGTCTTCCGCCGTGTAGGGGTCGATGGACAGGGGGCTGCGCTGCAGCCTCCGCTCCCGGTCCGGGGTGAAGTAGGTGTTCTCCATGACGGTGCTGTGTTCCGAGAAACGG
>JAZUHB010000110.1:0-6084 GCA_045641505.1 Bianqueaceae bacterium
GGCAAGATCCGCGAGGCCCTCGCGAACCTGGACGGCAGCGCCGCGATGGCGGCCCTGGACGCCGGTGAGCCGCTGCGCTTCGACTTCGACGGCGAGCCCGTCGAGCTCGGCCGCGACGATCTGCTGATCGAGGTCGCCCAGCAGGAGCGCTACGTGAGCGAGACCGAGGGTAAGCTTACCGTCGTCCTCGACACCAAGCTTACGCCTGAGCTGATCGAGGAAGGCTACCTGCGCGAGGTCACCAGCAAGGTGCAGACCATGCGCAAGGAGGCCGGCTTCGAGGTCACCGATCACATCGTCTTCGCCTACGGCAGCAATGAAAAGCTGGCGGAGCTGATCCTTCGGAACGCGGACGGCCTCTGCGCCGACACCCTCTGCGACAAGCTCGTGCCCGAGGCGGGCGAGGGCTTCTACGTAAAGGATTGGGACATCAACGGCGAAGCCGCCACCTTCGGCGTCAAGAAAATCTGATCGCATGATCACCCTGGATGACTTTTTTCAGTCCGGCATGACCTTTCAGTGCGGAAAGCCCTTCCGGCTCTCCGGACGCTGTGAGGAGCCCGCGGAGTTCCGCGTGCTTCTGAACGGAACGGTCCTTGCCGGACTGTCCCTTCCCGCGGGGCCTTTTTCCCTGACCCTGCCCCCGCAGCCCGCGCAGACCGGCGCGGAGCTTCGGCTCGAAACGGCCGGGCAGACCCTCGTCCTCCCGGACCTCGACTTCGGCGAGGTCTGGATTGCCGGCGGCCAGTCCAACATGGAGTTCCAGCTGCGGCACGACCTGGGATTCAGGTCCGCGCTCCGCGAGGGCCGCTCCTTCACGGAGGACGACCCGCACCTGCGCACCTTCGACCTGCCCCACCTTGCCTACCCCGAGGCGCCCGCGGACCCGATCCGCGGCGTCTGGCGCCGGGCCGACGCGGATGGCCTTCCCTATTTCAGCGCCGTGGGCTACTATTTCGGCGCGATGCTCCGGAAGGCGCTCGGCGTACCCGTCGCGATCGTCGCCTGCAACTGGGGCGGCACTCCGGCCTCCGCCTGGACTTCGCGCGAGCGGCTGCTCGCCGATCCTGCCCTCGCCTTTCTGGTCGAGGAAGCGGACCGCCGCGCCGAAACGGCCGACCGGGACGCGGAAATCCGCCGAGCCGCCTCGAAGAACGCCGCCGTCTCCTCCCGTCCCGCCTGGGTGGGCCGGATGCTCGACCACATGATGGCCGGGGAGATGAGCGCCTGGGACCGTTTCCTGAACGACCGGATTTTCCCCCTCTACGCCAAAAAATATGACCGGCTCCAGAAGGAGGTCTTCTGGACCGATTCCTGCCGGCCCTGCGCCCTGTACGACGCGATGCTCACGAAGCTCGCCGGCACCGCCGCCCGCGGCGTGATCTGGTACCAGGGCGAGAGCGACGACCGCCGCGCCGCGCTCTACGACCGCTCCTTCACCGCCGTAATCGAAAGCTGGCGCGCCCTCTGGCAGGAGGAGCTTCCCTTCCTCTTCGTGCAGCTGGCGCCCTTCGGCCACTGGGGCGGCTGCCTCGGCACCGACTACCCGCTGCTCCGCGAGAAGCAGGAGCTGGTCTCGAAGACCGTCCCGAGCGTCTGGATGGCGTCGATCATGGACGCCGGCGAGGAGGATGACATCCACCCCAAGGACAAGCAGCCCGTGGGCGAGCGCCTGGCGCTCCTGGCCCGCGGCAAGGTCTACGGCGAGGACCTCCCCTGCGAGGCGCCCGAGCTCGACTCCATCGCGTGGACGGACGGCAGCTTCGTGCTGCAGTTCAGTCACGCCGAAGGCGGGCTCGCCGGATCGGCCGGCTTTTCCGGCCTTGAGCTTCTCCGCGACGGCACCCCCGTCACCGGCTTCGAGGCGCGCGTCTCCGGCGACCGCTTCCTGATCACGCCGGAGGACCCGCTGCCCGGCGTCTACACCTTTAAGTATCTTCGCGTCCCCTACGTGAAGGCCGACGTATACGCGGCCGACTGCCTCCGCTTCGGCGCGTCCCGCGGCCTCACGCCGAAGCCCTTCGAAACGACCTACCAACTGTAAGGAGAAAACGATGATCATTCTGAAGAAATGGATCCGCGGCTTTCTGAGCTTTTTCGTGTTCCTGCGCTTCAAGGACGTGTGGAACCTCTATGACTGGCTGCTCGCCCATCACAAGACCAGCGGCCTCCACGCCAGCGTGTTTTCCCACTACGTCGACCAGCAGTGCGCCTACATCGGCATCGGCGCGAAGTTCGCGAACCGCGCGTATTTTCCCCACGGCCTGCACGGCATCTTCATCTCGGACGAGAGCGTGATCGGCAGGAACGCGGTAATCTTCCAGCAGGTGACCATCGGCGCCGTCCGCACCGCCGGCAGCAAGCACCCCGGCAACCCGGTGATCGGCGACAACGTCTACATCGGCGCCGGCGCGAAGATCCTCGGCGGCATCCATATCGGCAACAACTGCCGCATCGGCGCGAACGCCTGCGTCTACGAGGACATGCCGGACAACTCCGTCGCCGTCTGCGCGCCCACCCGCATCATCCGGGCGGACCACGAGCTGGACAACCGCTTCTACCTCCAGTCCGACGACGGAACGGGCACCCTGTTCTATTGGGACGGGGAAAAGTACGTGAAGGTCGAAGAACAGAACGAAAAATAAAGCATTGTTTCAGAGGAGAATGAACCATTGAAAAACCTGCGGAACCTGTTTGCTTTCCAATTGGCTTTGATCCTGATGCTGCTCCCGCTGAGCGTTTCGGCCGAAACGCCCACGCTCTCCGGTCCCTCCGCCGTCTGCGCCGGCGAAAGCGTCACGCTGTCCTTCGCGGTCGACGGGACCGGCATCGCGGGCTTCGAGGGCACTTTCGAGTGCGATTCCCCGCTGCTTACCCTCGATTCGGTCACCTTCAAGCTCTCCTCGAACTGGAGCACGAGCTTCGCGCCCTCGAGCGGCCGCTTCGTCGGCTTCGATACGACCGCCGGAAAAGCCCTGCTGAAGGGCAATATCCTGCTGCTTTCCGCAAGCTTCACGGCGAATGCCTCCCTGACCGCGGACGAAGAGGTCACAGTGACCGTAAAGGATCTCCGTTTCAGCAAAAAGCAGGGGAACGAGTTCGTCGAGGAACGGGCGGAGGAAGTGAGTTGGACCATCCGGGTCACGCCCGCGGAGCCGGGCCCCCGAGAGGAGTCGGAGCCTGGCCGCGCACCGGACAGTAAGGGCCAGGGTTTCCCGTGGTATCTGCCCGCGACCTGCGTAGGCGGCCTTCTCCTCGGCGGCATCGCGCTCTTCGGAAAAAAGGAAGAGGAGGAGTGAACCGATGAAAAAAGCAACGAAACGGTTCCTGCCGGTATTCCTGTGCCTCGCGCTCTGCCTCACGTCGGCTCCGAGCTCTCTGGGGGCGGACGCGAGACCGACCTCCGCGTCGGAGGTCCGGTACGTCACCGATAACGGCTACATCTATAACTGGGGCCGGCGCGACGAGGTAGCGACCTTCCTCACGACCTACGCGGCTTCCTATTACACCGGTTCGTATTCCTACGCGCAGCTTTCTTCCCTTTCCGGCAGTTCTTCCGCGAGCGCCTCTGCGATCTACTCGAGCGCCCTCGGCACCGCCATCCACAGCATGCTGGTGAGCAAGCAGCACTACGTCACGAACTACGCTTCGCTGAAGACGCTCCTCAAGTACACGGACTGCACCGAAAGCAATACCTCGCGCCTCTCTTCCTTCTATTCCGGAAGACAGGTATCGAGCCAGTGGGACGGCTCGACCTGGAACCGGGAGCATACCTGGCCGAATTCCAAGGGGCTGGAAGGGAACGATGAAAACGACATCATGATGATCCGTCCCACCGTCACCTCCGAGAACAACAGCCGCGGCAATACCGCCTACGGCGAGAGCTCCGGCTACTTCGACCCGGACGGCAACGGCCAGAACCTGCACGGCGACATCGCGCGTCTCATGCTTCAGCACCTGATGCGCTGGGGCAACACCGGTTACTTCTACGGATCGGGCGGCGTCATCGAAAACCGCGCCGTCCTGCTGCGATGGCTCGCGGAAGACCCGGTCGACACCTGGGAAATGGGCAAAAACGACTCGGTCCAGTCGATCACCGGCGTCCGCAACGTCTTCGTCGACTATCCCGAGCTGGCCTTCCTGCTGCTGGGCGCGGACGTCCCCGCGAACTATCAGACGCCCTCCGGCGCGGGCTCCCCGTCCGCCTCGTACACGGTCTCCGCGGTTTCCGCCAATACGGCTTACGGCACGGTCTCCGTATCCGGCCGGACCGTCACCGCTTCGCCTAAGACCGGCTACGCGATCTCGAACGTCGAAGTGACCTCCGGCACCGCCACCTTCACCCGCAACGGAAACGTCATCACCGTCACGCCCTCCACCGACTGCACGGTCACGGTCAGCTTCGCCGCGAAAGAACGCTGCACGGTCACGCTGTACGCGGCCGGCGCGGTACACAGTACCCTGAGCTGCTACTCCGGCGAGAGCGTCGCGCTGCCCGCGGATCTTCCCGACATCGGCGCGTACAGCTTCACGGGAAGCTGGGTCGCCGGCGAGATCCCGTCCGGGACCGGCACGAAGCCCACGCAGTACAGCTCCTACACTCCCACGGGCAACTGCAGTCTCTACGCGCTCTACTCCTACGTCGACGCGGAAGCGCGGAGCACGGATTACACCGTGAAATCCGCGTCCGAGCTGAGGGACGGCGACGAGCTGATCATCACGGTCCTGAAGAACAACCTCTATTACGCGATGTCCAACGATCAGGGCGACGCCGCCGGCCCGACTCCCGTCGAGATCACCGTGACCTCCGGGACCGTGACCTCCTCCGTCTCCGCGAACATCCTGTGGACGCTCGAAACGGCCGCGGACGGCAGCCTGATCTTCCATCCGGACGGCGATCCCGCCAGCTGGCTCTACTGCATCAGCGAGAACAACGGCGTCCGCGTCGGTACCGGCGACGCGAAAACCTTCACGGTCGACAGCGCGAGCGGCTATCTGCGCACGCTCGGCCTGTCCACGCCCCGCTACCTCGGCGTCTATTCTGTCAAGGACTGGCGCTGCTACACCTCCCCGACCACGGAGAACATCAAGAATCAGAAGCTGCGCTTCTTCGCGCCGGACGACAGCGGAGCCACCTACTACACGACGAGTCCGACCTGTTCGCACACCCACACGAGAAACGTCGCGGGCACCGCTGCCACCTGCACCAAAACCGGCTGCACGGACGGCGTTTTCTGCGACGACTGTAAGCAGTACATCAGCGGTCATCAGAAGATCGCCGCGCTCGGCCACGCCCTCGTCCACCACGCGGGGCAGGAGCCGACCCTGGACGCCGCCGGGTGGAGCGAGTACGATACCTGCTCCCGCTGCGGCTACACGACCTACGAGGTACTGCCGAAGGTGAGGCCGGAGGGCATCACCTCCGCTTCCCTCGAGATCCGCGAAAAGGGCCAGACGATCCACCTGGCTTCGCCGATGTGCACCGTGCAGACGGTCCTGGAGCTCCTGGACAACAACCGGAACATCGCCCTCTTTCACGGAAATGAAGCCCTTTCGCCTGAGGACGCCTGCCGGTTCATCGGCACCGGCGATACCGCGCAGCTGCTGTACGACGGCAAAGTGATCAAGACCTACACCTTCGTCGTGACCGGCGATCTCGACGGGAACAGCGAATTGAGCATCACGGACCTGACGATCCTGAACGCGTACCTCCGCGGCAGCAAAAAACTGACCAAGGCACAGCTCCTCGCCGCGAACCTAAGCGGCGATTCCGCGGACGGCGCCCCGACCGTCACCGAAGAGGACCTTGAAATGCTCCTGGACATTCTGCTGAAAACAGCGAAATGAGAATATGAAACAAAGCCTCGCCAACGGCGAGGCTTTGTTGATATAGAGAAATATTCGCGGCGAAGCCGCGCGTTATTGCCGCAATCGCGAAGCGGCAATTATTGCGCCGCAGGCGCGCCATATTGCGGCGCAGCCGCCAGCACTTTTTCCGCTACTGCCTGGTACATCCGGTAGAAGCCCAGGTCGGTGGGATGGCAGCCGTCGACGGTACAGTTGTCGCGGAATTCGCCGTCGAAC
>JAZUHB010000111.1:0-6815 GCA_045641505.1 Bianqueaceae bacterium
TTCTTCAGTCCGAGCACGGCGAAAAAGGCGATGAGCGCTGCCAGCAGCACCACCGCCAAGCCGAACTTGCCCCAGTTCCTGTCTCGCATGGACGTCCTCCGAAATCAGCAGAAAGAGTGCCCGACGTCTGCCGGGCACCCTGGTTTTATTTGTTCACGGTCGCGCCGATGGTTTCCATCGCCTTCATCAGGCCGTCGCAGTAGCCCGCCACCTCTTCACCGGTGAGGGTGCGCTCCTCGGAGCAGAAGGTGAAGCGGATGGTCACGCTCTTCTGATCCTTCTTCGCGGGATCGCGGTAGATGCCCGCCAGGGACCAGTCGGTGAGGTGCTCGCAGCCGAAGGCGCGGATCTTCTCGTCGAAGGCCGCGTAGGGAAGCTCAGCCGGCACGATGAAGGTGATGTCGTTCACCATCTCGGGGTACTTGCTGGGCTCGGCGAACCCCACGGGCTCGGCCGGGATGTCGCAGAAGGCCTGCATGTCCAGCTCGACCGCGATGGCGGTGCTCTTCTTTTCGACCTTGCCGGCGACGGTGGGATGGACCACGGAGAGCTCGCCGATCTTTTCGCCCGCGCAGAAGAACTCGAAGGCGTTGTAGGGATGCTGCCATTCGCGGGGCTCGGCCTTCTTCGCGAAGGTGAAGCCGACGTTGCGGAGGGTCTTGCCCAGGGTCTCGACGATCTCACGGGCCTTGAAGAAGAGCTTCTCCTCGTCGTTCTTGCGGCCGCAGAGCAGGAAGCCCAGGACCTTGTGCTCGTCAGCCAGGCCGTCCGCCTTGAGGCCGCGGACGACAGAGCCGATCTCGAAGATGCCGTACTCCGGCGCGTAGCCGCGGTTCTTCAGGGCGATGCACAGGAGGGTGGGGATGATCTCGCTGCGGATGGTGCTGATATCGGGGGAGATGGCGTTGGTCAGGGTGAGGAAGCCCTCGTTGGAGAGGCCCAGCTCCTCCAGGCGCTTGCCGTCGTTCCAGATGTAGCTCTGCACCTCGTGGGCGCCGAAGGTGAAGGCCAGAACGTCCTTCACACCGGTCGTCAGCTCGTGCATCGCGCTGTAGCCGACGGGACGGATGGCACATTCGGCGGTCTTGATCTCGAAGTTGTCGTAGCCGTAGACACGGGTGATTTCCTCGATGATATCCGCCTTCATGGTGACGTCCTTGGTGGCGCGCCAGCTGGGAACGGTCAGGTGGCAGTTCTCGCCGTTCACCTCACAGATAAAGCCGAGGCTCTTCAGCGTGTGGATGGCGTCCTCCCACTTGATCTCGATGCCGGTCACGCGGTCGACATAGGCCTTGTCGATGTCGATCTCACGGACGGGATAATGCTTGACGTAGCAGTCGGTCAGGGAACTGATGACCTCCACGCCGCTGTCGATGCCCTTGAGCAGATAGAGGTAGCGGCCGATGGCGTCGACGGTCATCTCGGGATCGAGGGTCTTCTCGTAGCGCATGGAAGCGTCGGTACGGAGGCCGATGGCCGCGGCGGACTTACGGATGGAGACCGCGTCGAAGTTCGCGCTCTCGAGCAGGAAGCTGTCGGTGTCGTCCACGATCTCGGAAGCGAGGCCGCCCATGATGCCGGCGACGGCGACGGGCTCGCCCTTGGACTGGATCATCAGGGTGGCGGGCTCGATGGTGCGCTCCTTGCCGTCCAGGGTCTGGAAGACGAAGGGCTTCTCGTAGCAGCCGACCTCGATCCGGCTCACGCGCTTGTAATCGAAGGCGTGCATGGGCTGACCGAGCTCCATCATGATGTAGTTGGTCAGGTCGGCCAGGAGGTTGATGGCGCGCATTCCGCAGCGGTACAGACGGATGCGCATGTTGACGGGCGATTTTGCCACGGTGATGTTCTTGACGGCCAGCGCGCTGTAGCGGTACAGCAGCTCGTTGTTCTTGACCTCGACGGGCACGGCGGGAAGCGCCGCGTAGCCGGCAAGGTCGGCCTTCGCCAGAGGAGCGAGCGCGCGCCCGGTCAGGGCGGCGATCTCACGGGCGATGCCGTAGTGGCCCCACAGGTCGGGACGGTTGGTCAGGGACTTGTTGTCGACCTCGAAGATGACGTCCTCGATCTCGTAGAGCTCCTTGATATCCTTGCCGACGGGAGCGTCCTCAGGCAGGACCATCAGGCCCTCGTGATTGTCGGAGAGGCCCAGCTCCTTTTCGGAGCAGCACATGCCCTCGGAATCGACACCGGCGACGGGGCGCTTCCCGATGACCATCTCGCCGACGCGGCCGCCCGTCTTCGCGAAGGGCACCTTCATGCCGACCGCCACGTTGGGCGCGCCGCAGACCACGTTGTAGACACGGTCGCCGCCGTCGACGGTGAGCAGATGCAGCTTCTTGGAATTCGGATGCGCGTCGACCGTCAGGATCTGACCGACGACGACGTTCTCGATATCGTTTCCGACGTGCTCGCTGCCCTCGACCTCAGCGGTGGACAGCGTGAATTGATGAATCAGGGCATCCAGATCGATGCCGTCCAGGTTAACGAAATCCCGGATCCAGTTCATGGAAAGAAACATTCCGGCACCTCCTTAGTTGTTCTGCTTGATCTGGATCTGATCCAGGGCCTTGAGGTTGCCGCTGTTCAGGATCCGGATGTCGTGCACGCCGTACTTCATCATGGCCAGACGGGTGAGGCCCAGACCGAAGGCGAAGCCGGTGTACTTCTCGGGATCGACGCCGCCCATGCGCAGCACGTTGGGATGGATCATGCCGCAGGGGCAGAGCTCGATCCAGCCGCCGTGCTTACAGGTGGGGCAGCCGCTGCCGCCGCAGAAGGGGCACTTGATGTCGAGCTCGAAGCCGGGCTCGGTGAAGGGGAAGAAGCCGGGGCGCAGACGGACCGTGATGTCCTTCTTGAACACCTCGGAGAGCATGGTCTTCATGAAATAGATCAGGTTGGAGATGGAGATGTTCTCGCCCACCATCATGCCTTCCATCTGATAGAAGGTGTTCTCGTGGCTGGCGTCGAGCGCCTCGTTGCGGAAGCAGCGGCCGGGGAAGATGGCGCGGCAGTTTCCGCCGTATTTGCGCAGGATCGCGTTCTGGGCGGCGGAGGTCTGGGTCTTCAGCAGCTGACCGTTGGACAGATAGTAGGTGTCCTGCATATCGCGGGCGGGATGGTGCTTGGGCACGTTGACGGCCTCGAAGTTGTCGTATTCGGTGACGACCTCGGAGAAATCCTCGACGGTGAAGCCCATGCTGGTAAAGATGCCCTCGAGCTCACGCTGGACCAGGGTGATGGGATGGAGAGAGCCGAGTCCGTTCGGGGTGGGCTGGGAGACGTCGTAGCGGGGATCGCTCTTAAGCTTCGCCTCCTCGGCCTCCTTCGCGAGCTTCGCGCCGAGGGTCTCCAGCTTCTCGCTGACCTCGCCCTTCAGTTCGTTGATATAGCGTCCCGCTTCCTTCTTCTCCTCGGCGGGAACGTCCTTGAGCTCCTGCATCAGGCCGGTAATCAGGCCCTTTTTGCCCAGATAGGCGACGCGGAGATTCTCCAGCTCCTCCGGGCTCTTCACGGTACCGAGCTCCGCCAGGATCTTCTCCCGAAGCTCTGCGATCTTTTCTTTCATGCTTTCCTCCCGATATTCGTGCCGGAAATCCGGCGAATTGCTTTATTCCTCTGCCGCGCGGACCGCGTCGGCCGCGTCGACGCGCTTTGCCTTCTGCACCAGCGCGTAGATGCCCTGGACGCCGCCGCGGGTGAAGATCGTCTTCCACTCGTCGTCGCCCTCGTTCATCACGGTGATGAAGCTGAACTCGCCGGTGATGCGCGCCATGGCGGTCTCGGTCAGGTAGACCTGCCCGGCGGGCGCCATGTTCGTGAGCTTCGCGGCGATGTTCACGGTGTTGCCGACGACCGTGTAGTCCTTGCGGACCACGGTGCCGATGTTGCCCACGTAGACCGGTCCGTAGTGGATGCCGATGCCGAATTCCACGGTGTAGCCGCAAAGCTCCACCAGCTTTTTCTCCAGCTTGCCGGCGCCCCGCACGATGGCGTGGGCCGCCCGGAGCGCGCCGCGGATGCACTTTTCGGCGCGGCGGTCGTAAACTCCCTTCTTCAGCCGGTCGAGGGGCGTGTCCTCCTCGGGCTCCTCCTCTTCGTTGATCCAGTAGGCCATGGTGCAGTCGCCCATCAGCTTGTCGACCACGCCGTCATAGCGGTGGATGAGCTCCATCACGTAGCTCTGGACCTCGTTGAGGATCGCGGCGACGACCTGGGGCTCGACCTTCTCGCAGACGTCGTTGAAGCGGCGAATATCCACGAAAAGAACGGCCGCGTCGTGCACGACGCCTTCCACGGCGCGTGTCGCCCGGTCTCGCATGATGAGGTTGACCATCCTGGGATCGTGATATCCGGACAGGACATCACCCAGAGTCTGTATCTGATCTTTTTCCATGTGCAGGACTCCTGATATCTACAGATAAAATGAATTATACAACCTGCCCCGCGCCGATGTCAACAATTCCGGCCCTACTTGACCGCCTTTTCCCGCAATGGTATCCTATTCGAATAAAGAAAAGATTCCTCTTCAGGAGGCTTGCATGAAACTGACAGATAGGCGGCCGCGGGAAGCGCTTACCCGGCTGCTTTCGCTTCTGCTGCTGGGGGCCCTGCTCCTCGGCGGCTGCGCTCCGGGCGCGCCCCCGGAGGACCGGAGCGTCGCCGTGCCGGACGGTCCTCTCGCCGCGCTCCCGCTTGGGGCGGACCTTGCGCCCGCGCATCTCGCGGATGCCCGGCCGGAGGATTTCGAGACCGCGCCCGCGCCCGTTCACGAGCCCTTCGTCTTCGATCCCGGTGAGGCGCCGCTCGCCGCGAAGGCCGCCCTCCTCTACGACGCGACCGCGGAGCGCGAGCTCTTCGCGAAAAACGGCGACCTGCGGATCCCGCCGGCAAGCACCGCGAAAATCCTGACGGCGCTCCTCGCGCTGGAGCTCGGCGATCCGGACGAGCGCTTCACCGTCGGGAGCGAGCTCGACATGACGCTCCCCGGTTCCTCGCGCTGCTGGCTGCGGAAGGGCTCCTCCTACACCGTGAACGAGCTGCTGCACGGTCTGATGCTGTGCTCCGGCAATGACGCCGCCTACGTGCTCGCGGTCCATCTGGGCCGGAAGCTTTCAGGACAGCCGAAGCTCGGCAGCAAAGCCGCCTGCGCATATTTCTGCGAGCTGATGAACGGGCGGGCCGCGGAGCTCGGGGCGCTCAGCAGCCACTTCGTCTCGCCGGAGGGCTGGGACTACGCCGATACCTATACCACCGTCCGCGACATGTGCCTGATCACCCGCGCCGCGATGGAGAACCCGGCGTTCCGCGAGCTCGCCGCCTGCACGGACTTCCGCTTCACCACGCCGTCCGGCACCTTCCACCACTGGCGCACGAACAACGGGCTCCTGAGCCCTTCCTCCGAGTACTACCTGCCGGAGGCAATCGGAGGCAAGACCGGCACCACCGACAACGCCCTCTGCTGCCTCGTCACCGCCGCCGCGGTGAACCGTCACGAGATCTACGTGCTGGTCTACGGCTGTCCGCGGAACGAGGAGCGCTACACCGACACCCTCCGTCTCTGCGAGACCTACCGCCGCGCGAGCCTGCGCTCCGTCTTCCTGCTGGAGCCCTCCGAGGATTGATGCCACGAAAAAACGCCTTCCCGCTGCCGGGAGGGCGTTTTCAATTTCGTTCAGCCGACCTCGTCGAGACCCAGCACATCCCAGGGCGTAAGCATGCCCAGGAGCTTGCCGGTGGCCTTGCCGGTATCGGTCAGGAAGATCGCGGCGAGACGCTTGTGCTTGGTCACCTTCGTGAACGCCTCCTTTGCCTCCCAGTAGCTCATGTCGGGCGCGGCGAACAGATAGCGCTCGGTGTGGGCCGCGAGCGGGTAGAACCCGGCGAATTCCTGCACGAGGGTGTCCTCATCCAGCGTTTTCCCGGGATTGGCCACGGTAAACGCGAACACCGTGCTGGTGCTGAACACGCCGACCATCTCGCCGAAGTACCAGATGGGAATGTGCGAATAGCCCTTCTCCTGCATGGTGGCCATCAGCGGCAGCACCTTGCGCTTCGGGGTGGTCATCACGATCTTCTCGGCCGGGGTGGCGAAGTCCATCGCCAGCGGGGGCGCGGAAAGCTCGCCGATCAGGTCCCGCAGGCTCGCGAGCAGCCCCGCCGCCGGCTCGACCACCGGCTCCCCGCCCACGTTCGCGTGGTGGGAGAGAACGTTGCGGACCTCGCGGCAGAGATTCAGCTGCTCCTTGTAGCGGGCGCCCTGACGGCTCTGGATGAACTGCATCACCACGTTCGAGTTGGAACTGCTCTCATAGCCGTACTTGGCCTCGAGCAGCTCCTCCACCTGACGGTACAGGTCCAGGAATTCGACGGCAGATGACATGGGACCTCCTCACGGCGGACACGCCGCCGGCTTTACTGCTTGGGAACGAGCTCGGTCTTGCCGCCCATGTAGGGACGCAGGACCTCGGGAATACGGACGGAGCCGTCGGCGCGGAGATTGTTCTCCAGCAGCGCGATCAGCATGCGGGGCGGCGCCACGACGGTGTTGTTCAGGGTGTGAGGCAGGTAGGAGCCGTTCTCGCCCTTGACGCGCATCTTCAGGCGGCGGGCCTGCGCGTCGCCCAGGTTCGAGCAGGAGCAGACCTCGAAATATTTCTGCTGGCGGGGCGACCAGGCCTCGATGTCGCAGCTCTTCACCTTCAGGTCGGCCAGATCGCCGGAGCAGCACTCCAGCTGGCGGACGGGGATGTCCATCGAGCGGAAGAGTTCGACGCTGTAGCGCCACATCTTCTCGTACCAGGCCATCGAAT
>JAZUHB010000112.1:0-11520 GCA_045641505.1 Bianqueaceae bacterium
TCACCGAGCTCACGCGCCTGCTCGGCCGTGCGCTGCGCGGCGTTTTTCAAAGCCTTCTTCACGGAAACGCCGATCATGGTGCCGGCGATGAGCAGCATCAAGGCAATCGTAATGAGATAGGCACCGGTCTTGTTCACGAAGGAAACGAGCCAGTTGCCCACGGAAAGACCGAGCGCGCCGCCGTTCTTCCAGCTGGGCTGCTCGAAACAGTCGACGCCCTTCGCGAAGCCGCAGCCGCTCAGGAGATGCATCAGGACGGAAAGGAGCATTAGGAAAATGAGGCAAAGCAGCGCCTTGTCCCAGACTCTCTTCTGCGGCCAGAACATACGGATCACGATCAGCACGACCGTGCCGATCATCAGCGGATAGGCGGAAAAACCGAGAAGGCCAAGCAGGAAGCCCCGGATGCCGCTGCCGACAGGGCCGAGCTGCGCGTCCAGGAACAGACAGAGAGTCAGAAAAACGAACACGAAAAGGAAAAGCCACTCCCAGATCTCTCCGTTGCGGAGCCGGGCTCCGGCGGCCGTGCGGGGGCTTTGCTTCGCGGCGGTTTTCGCGCTGCTTTTCGGGCTATTCTTAACGGTCTTGCGGGAAGAGGACGCGGTCTTCTTCACCGCGGAGGCCGCGGTGGTTTTGGTTTTGGGGGATGCGGACGCCGTTTTCTTCGACGCGGCCGTATTCTTCTGAGCAGAGGCCGTCTTCGTGCTCGAAGCGCTCTTTTTGCTCTTGCTGGTGCTGCCGGATCCGGACATGACAGCGGCTCCTTTCTACATGTGGGTATTTCGTCAATATATCTTGTAGGAGTATACCATATATTGCGGTCGTTGTAAACAAATGTTTTGCGCTCCGGGCCGCAGATTTTGAGACGCGGGCCAGGCGCCGCCCTCCTCCGGTCACAAAAAAACAGCCGGGACTTTTCATCCCGGCTGCTTCGAACCGAATTGCTTATTTGCGGCCGCCGCGGCGGTCATTGTGACCGCGGTCGGAGGAACGCTTCTCCTGGGGCTTCTCCACCCAGCCCTCGGGGGCGGGCAGGAGCGCCTTGCGGGAGACCTTGAGACCCTTCTCGTTGATCTCGGTGATCTTGACCATGATCTCGTCACCCTCGGCCAGCACGTCGCTCACGTTGCCGACGCGCTCATAGCTGATGTCGGAGACGTGCAGCAGCGCATCCTTGCCGGGCAGCAGCTCGACGAACGCGCCGTAGCTCTCGACACGGACGACCTTCGCGTTGTAGATCTCGCCGATCTCGAATTCCTTCGCGATGGCCTCGACGCGCTTGATGGCTTCCATGCACATCGCTTCGTCGGTACCCAGCACGCAGACGCGGCCGTCTTCCTCGATGTCGATCTTGACGCCGGTCTCGGCGATGATCTTGTTGATGGTCTTGCCCTTGGGACCGACGACCTCGCCGATCTTGTCGACGGAGATCTTGGTCTGGTAGATCTTGGGCGCGTACTCGGACAGATGCTCGCGGGGCTCGGAGATGGCCTTGGCCATGACCTCGTCGAGGATGTAGGTACGGGCTTCCTTGGTGCGGGCGATGGCGCCTTCGATGATGGGACGGGTCAGGCCGTTCACCTTGATATCCATCTGGATGGCGGTGATGCCCTTATGGGTGCCGGCCACCTTGAAGTCCATGTCGCCGAAGAAGTCCTCGAGACCCTGGATATCGGTCAGCAGGATGAAATCGTCCTCGGTGTCACCGGTCACCAGACCGCAGGAGATACCGGCCACGGGCGCTTTGATGGGAACGCCGGCCGCCATCAGGGACAGGGAGGAAGCGCAGATGGAGCCCTGAGAGGTGGAGCCATTGGAGCTCAGCACTTCAGAGACCAGGCGGATGGTGTAGGGGAACTCGTCCTCAGAGGGCACGACGGGGCGCAGCGCACGCTCGGCCAGCGCGCCGTGACCGATCTCACGGCGTCCGGGGCCGCGGCTGGGCTTGGTCTCGCCGACGGAGTAGGACGGCATGTTGTACTGATGGATGTAGCGTTTGGAATCGACGGACTCATCCAGGCTGTCCAGCAGCTGGCACTCGGAAAGAGCGCCGAGGGTGGTGACGGTCAGAACCTGGGTCTGACCTCTCTTGAAGAGGCCGCTGCCGTGCACGCGGGGCAGGCAGTCGACTTCGGCGGAAAGAGGACGGATCTGGGTGAAGCTGCGGCCGTCGGGACGCTTGCCGTCGACCTTGATCATCTTGCGGACGGTCTTCTTCTGGTACTGATAAATGGCCTCGTCGGCGAAGGAGCGGTAGAGCTCCTGCTTGTCCTCAGGCAGAGTGTCGATGTACTCGGCGAACTCGGCGGAGATGACGCGGATGTTCTCGTCGCGGGTCTGCTTGACGTCGGTGAAGACGGCGCCTTCCATGCGCTCGGGCGGGCAGACGGTCTTCAGGGCGGCGAAGACTTCCTCGGGCACGACGTGCTCCTCGTAGGGCTTCTTGGTCTTGCCGACGGCGGCGACGATCTCGTTGATGAAGGCAACCAGTTTCTGGTTGGTCTCATGACCGAAGAAGATGGCCTCGATCATCTTGTCCTCGGGCACCTCGTTGGCGCCGGCCTCGATCATGACGACCTTCTCGGCGGTGGAGGCGACGGTCAGGGCAAGGTCGCTCTTGGCGCGCTGCTCGGCGGTGGGGTTGATCACCAGCTCACCGTCCACGAGACCCACGCTCACGGCGCCCACGGGGCCTGCGAAGGGGATGTCGGAGATGGAGACGGCGATGGAGGAACCGACCATGGCGAGGATCTCGGGCTCGCAGTCCTGATCCACGGAAAGGACGGTGTTCACCAGGGAGACGTCATTGCGGTAATCCTTGGGAAACAGGGGACGCATGGGACGGTCGATGCAGCGCGCGGTCAGGATCGCGTTCTCGCTGGGACGGCCCTCTCTCTTCAGGAAGCTTCCGGGGATCTTGCCCACGGAATACATCTTTTCTTCATAGTCGACGCTCAGAGGGAAGAAATCGATCCCGTCTCTGGGCTTGTCGGAAGCGGTGGCCGTGCAGATCAGAGTGGTCTCGCCGTAGGACAGCCAGACGGCGCCGTTGGCCTGCTCCGCCACTTTGCCGATTTCCGCGCGCAGGGTGCGGCCGGCAAGTTCGGTAGTAAATACCTGTGACATTTGTAATCCTCCTTGTTAATACTTTTCACCTCGGCGTACGCACCAAGCTGTACGCCCGGCGGGACCGCTCCCGCCTGCATTTCTCATAAAAAAATCTAAGCCTGCGGCGGGTGCCGCAAACTTAGATGTTTTTAACTTACTTACGGATGCCCAGCTTCGCGATGAGTTCGCGGTAAGCGTCGATGTCCTTCTCCTTCAGATAGTTCAGCAGGCCGCGGCGCTGACCGATGAGCATGAGCATGCCGCGACGGGAATGATGGTCCTTCTGATGAGTCTGGAAGTGCTGGGTCAGGTGGTTGATGCGCTCGGTGAGCAGCGCGATCTGGACTTCGGGAGAACCGGTATCGCCCTCGAAGCGGCCGAACTCCTTGATGATTTCGAGCTTTCTTTCTTTGGTCATGGTAAAAATCCTCCTGTAAGAATAATTGCGGCGCGTCCTCTGACCGGAGGGCGTCCGCCAATCCCCTAAAACTAAGTCACGGTCGGAGACTCCAATGACTGAGTTCAGGATCAATCCAAGAAATGAGTATAGCACCCGCCGGTCCGTTTGTAAAGAATTATTTTTGATTCTTTCCAAGGCTTTCCGGCTATGGTATACTGACTGCATATTATAGCAGAAAGGAACCGTCGATGTCAAAACGTTTTTCACGGAGCGAGATGCTCCTGGGCCCGGAAGCGATGGAGAAGCTCTCCTCCGCCCGGGTCGCACTGTTCGGTCTAGGCGGCGTCGGCGGCTACGTGCTGGAGGCGCTCGCCCGCGGAGGCATAGGCGCGCTCGACCTGATCGACGCCGATACGGTCTCCGAGTCCAACCTGAACCGACAGCTCCTCGCCACGGAAGAGACCCTCGGCATGCTGAAGACCGACGCGGCCGCCGCGCGGGTCCGCTCGATCGATCCGGCGTGCCGGGTCCGCACCTATCCCGTCTTCTTCCTGCCCGAAAACTCCCGGGACTTCGATTTCAGCGCCTACGACTACGTGGTGGACGCCGTCGACACCGTGAGCGCCAAGATCGAGCTGGTGCTTCGCGCGAAGGAGGCAGGCGTGCCCATCATCAGCTGCATGGGCACCGGCAACAAGCTGGACGCATCGCGCTTCGAGATTGCGGACATCTACGAAACCTCCGTCTGCCCGCTCGCCAAGGTGATGCGGAAGGAGCTCCGTGCCCGCGGCGTCGGCAGCCTGAAGGTGCTCTATTCGAAGGAGGAACCGCTGACGCCGGTCTGCCCCGACGAAGAGCTGCCCGAGGGCAAGCACCGCATCCCCGGCTCCGTCTCCTTCGTGCCCTCCGTCGCCGGGCTCCTCATCGCCGGCGAAGTCATCCGCGACCTGATCGCAAAGTAATTTCCGTTATTGCGCGAAGCGCCGTTATTGCCGCCCCCGGCGGCCGTTATTGCCGAAAAAACCCCGGGAGCCACGCTTCCGGGGTTTTTCGACCGTTATTCTCAATATTTCACCAGCGCTCTCACATCGTACCCCTCGAGCATCTCTCTGCCCTTCAGGGCCTCCAGCTCGATGAAGAAGGCCAGACGGACCACCTCGCCGCCCAGGGACTCCACCAGCTCGATGATGGCCTTGGTGGTGCCGCCGGTCGCGATCAGATCATCGACGATGACGACCTTGTCGCCGGGCTTGATGGCATCCTTGTGGATCTCGAGCACGTTGGAGCCGTACTCCAGGTCATAGGACTTCCGGACCACCTCGCAGGGCAGCTTGCCGGGCTTGCGGACAGGGACGAAGCCCTTCTTCATCGCGTACGCGACGGGCACGCCGAAGATGAAGCCGCGGGATTCAGGGCCGAGGACCAGGTCGAAATCCACGTCGGAAAGCTCCGCGCAGAGACGGTCGATCGTCTCGCCGAGGGCCTCGCTGCTCTGCAGCACGGGGGTCACATCGCGGAAGAGAATGCCTTCCTCAGGAAAATCCGGTACGTCGCGCACGATCTTGGCTAAATCTAACATGTTCGTTCTCCTTTATGATCTTCTCAGATTCTGAATGATGAAATCGGGCCGCGTTACGCCGCGGTAGGTATCGAGCTCCGCCCGGTAGCAGACATCGAGCGGCACAGGCTCGCTGAGGTAGCCGGAGTCGCGGAGCTGCGCGTTCTCCTCCTCCGTCAGGACCTCCTCCAGAAGCTCCCGGCTGAAGAGGATCGCCGTCACGGTCGAGCCGTCGTTCTGAAGCGTCAGACGGACGGTTTTCCCGTTCTCGCCCATGAACCGTACCTGACGGAGCAGCAGGCTCTTCTGGGCGAACAGCGGATGAGGATTGCCGGTCCCGTAGGGGGCAAGTGTATCGAGCGACGAGATGTCCGCGACGGAAAAGTCCTGCATGCGGATCTGCGCGTCGATGTAGACCTCCCGGCGAAGCTGCTCCTCAGAAAGCTCGCAGAGCTCGTTCATGCGCTTCCGGAAGCGTTCGACCGTCGCCTCCGCGCCGAGCCCCGAATCCGCGAGCGAAAATCCCGCCGCCATCGGATGACCGCCGAACTTCGAAAAAAGCTCGGAGGCGCGGCACATCTCGCTGAACATGGAATAGGCCGGGATGGAGCGGCCTGAGCCCTTGAGCCCGTCCTCGCCGTCCACGACCGCGAAAACCGGCCGGTTGAGGCGCTCCTTCAGCTTGCCGGCGACGAGGCCCGCGATGCTTTCATGGATACCGGGCAGATAGATGACCTTGACGGGATCGCTGTCGGTTCGCGCGAGCTCCGCGGCCCTGCGAAGGCCCTGATCGGTCATCTCCTGACGAGTTCGGTTCAGCTCATAGAGCTCGCGCGCGAGGTCCGCGCACTCCCGCTCATCCTCACTCAGAAGGATGCGGACGAAGCGGTTCTGCGAGCCAAGACGGCCGCCCGCGTTCAGCATGGGCCCGATCACGAAGCCCGCCCTATAGGGATCGATCTCGGCGACGCTGCCCGCCTTCATCAGGGCGGCGATGCCGGGGGAAGGATCGGTGTTGAGATATCGGAGGCCGGTGCGGACCGTGCGGCGGTTCTCGCCGGTAAACGGCATTACGTCGCAGACGGTCGCCAGCGCCGCATAGCCGAGAAGCCGGCGGTCGAGCGCATCCGGCAGTCCCTTCGGCGCATACAGCGCCCGGATGAGCTGATACGCGGTGAACGCGCCGCAGATCTCCGGATACGGATAGCGGCAGCCGTTTCGTTTCGCGTCGATGACCGCGAGAGCCCGCGGGAGCCGTTCCGAGGGATTGCCCTCTTCGTCCGGGACGGTCTCGATCTCGTGATGGTCAGTGACCACCAGATCGACGCCGTGGGACGCGAGATACTCGGCCCGCTCGAATTCGCGGATGCCGTTGTCGCAGGTTAGCGCGAGCCGGACGCCGTCGCGGACGCACTCCTCCGCCATCTGACGGCTGAAGCCGTAACCCTCGCCGAGACGCTCCGGGATGCGGTAATCGACCCGGGCGCCGAGTCCCGAGAGACCCAGCACGAGAATCGCCGTCGCGGTCACGCCGTCCACATCATAGTCGCCGATCACGCGGATCGTCTCGCCCGCGCGGACACGTTCCCGGATGACGGAGCAGGCCTCCTCCATTTCGGGAAGCAGGAAGGGATCCGAATCCGGTGGTCCTTCGCGGAGAAAATCAGCCGCGTCCTCCGGACTCATGCGGGAGGAAAGGATCTTGCCGAGGAGCCGGCTCACGCCGAATCTGCGCACGTACTCGTCGGGCAAACCGCCCCGGATCAGCCATTTCTCCATCGGGAACCTCCTCTCTGCTTGAAAACACATTGTCTATTTTATTCTTGCCGCCTGCAAAAGTCAATCTTCCCACAAAAAACGGCGCCGCGTGATGCAGCGCCGTTCCGAGGTTTCGCAATATGTCGAAAGAATGATTACTTCTTCACTACGTTGCTGGCCTGAGGTCCCTTGGGTCCGTTCTCGATTTCAAAGTCGACCGCCTGTCCCTCATCGAGCGTCTTGTAACCCTCGCCCTGGATCGCGGAGAAATGGACGAACACGTCCTCGCCGCCTTCCACAGAGATGAAGCCGTAACCTTTCTTAGAATCAAACCACTTCACAATGCCGGTCATATGTTTCTTCCTCCTAAATTACATGCGGATTCCCGCATCGACTGTTAATCATCTTAACAGTTATTTCGATCCGTGTCAAGAGTTTTTTATCATGAAAGCGAAAAACCGGCCGGGACTTTTCATTTCAGCGTTTTTCTGCTATGATATATCGGTTGAAGGCGTAAGCCCTGATCGGAACGAAGGAGTACCCAAATGATTCTGTCTGCCTCTTCCCTCGGGAAGGATTTCGATGACAAGACCGTCCTGAAGGACGTGACCTTTCATCTGGAAGAAAAAGAAAAGATGGCCCTCATCGGCGTAAACGGCGCCGGGAAGACCACTTTTTTCCGTATCCTTCTGGGCGAGCTCGAGCCGGACCGCGGCTCGGTCAGCATCGTCCGCGGCACGCGCCTGGGCTATCTTCCGCAGATCTCCGATTACGATTCGCCGAACCTGATCTACGATGAGCTTAGGAGCGTTTTCGCGCCCGTCATCCGGCTGGAGGAAGAGATCCGCGCCCTGGAGCGCCGGATTTCGGCCGCCCCGACCGACGCGCTCCTCGAGCGCTACGCGCGCTTGACCGAGGAATTCGAGGCAAAGCACGGCTACGAGATGGAAAGCCGCATCCGCGGCGTGCTCAAGGGCCTCGGCTTCAAGGACGAGGAATATTCGCTCCCCGTCTCCTCCCTCTCCGGCGGGCAGAAGGCCCGCGTCATGCTGGGCAAGCTCCTGCTGTCCGAGCCGGACGTGCTGCTGATGGACGAGC
Source organism: Bianqueaceae bacterium (assembly GCA_045641505.1). Classification (GTDB taxonomy): domain Bacteria; phylum Bacillota; class Clostridia; order Lachnospirales; family Bianqueaceae; genus JAZQNF01. Next base: position 7,923 of record JAZUHB010000112.1, read on the forward strand.
CGACCAACCACCTGGACATCGACGCGACGCAGTGGCTCGAGGGCTACCTCGCGTCCTTCCCCGGCGCCTGCATGATCATCTCGCACGACCGCTACTTCCTCGACCGGCTCTGCACCCGCACGCTGGAGATCGAGCGCGGCGTGTCCACCCTCTACAACGGCAATTACAGCTACTATCAGAACGAAAAAGCCTTCCGCGAGAAGATCCGGATGCGCGAGTACGAGGCCCAGCAGGCCGAGATCAAGCGCCAGGAGGAGATCGCCGCCAGACTCCGTTCCTACAACACCGAAATGTTCATCAAGCGCGCCCAGAGCCGCGAAAAGCTCCTGGCGAAAATGGAGCGTATCGAAAAGCCGATCGCGCTCGACGCCTCGATGAAGCTGCACTTCCGGCCGCAGATCCGGAGCGCCGACGTCGTCTGCGAGGCAGAGGATGTCGCGAAGAGCTTCGGCGCGAACGAACTGTTCAAGGGGGTCTCGCTGAAGATCATGCGGGGCGAACGGGTCGCGCTGATCGGCGGCAACGGCATCGGCAAGACCACCTTCATCCGGATGCTGATGGGCGAAGAGCCGGCCTCCTCCGGCTTCCTCCGCCTCGGCGTCAAGGTCATCCCCGGCTACTACGATCAGACGCAGGAAAACCTGCACGATGACATGACCGTGCTGGACGAGATCTACAACGCCTATCCCGAAATGACGCTGGGCGAGGTCCGCAACGTCCTCGGCTCCTTCCTCTTCCGCGGCGACGATGTGTTCAAGCCCGTCGGCGTGCTCTCCGGCGGCGAGCGCTCGCGCGTCTCCCTGTGCAAGATCATGCTCGGCGAGGCGAACTTCCTGCTGCTGGACGAGCCCACGAACCACCTGGACATCGTTTCGCGCCAGGTGCTGGAGGACAACCTGACCGATTACGAGGGGACGGTCCTCTTCGTCTCCCATGACCGCTATTTCATCAACCGCGTCGCGACCCGAATCCTGGAGCTTACGCCTCACGGCGTCGAGGAATACCTCGGCAACTACGACTTCTACCTGGAGCACAAGCGTGAGCCGCAGGAGACCGTCGTCGAGGCCGCCCTGCCCTCCGAGGCGAAAAAGGAGTACCTGAAACAGAAGCAGTCCGCCGGAGAGCTCCGCAGGCTCCGCACCCGCATCCGCCGGCTGGAGGACGAGATTTCCGCGGCGGAGGCCCGCATCGCCGAGATCAGCGACTGGATGCTCAAGCCGGAATACTACAACTTCCCGAACGCCTTCCGCGAACTCGAGGACGAGCGCACCCGCCTCAGCACCGAGATCGAGGACAAGATGGCGGAATGGGACGAGCTCAGCATGCTGGTCGATGAATAAACGCAAATAATAAAGCCCTGACGGCTTTCAAACCGTCATGTCTTTTTCGTTGCGCATTTTCAGTTCTCGCCGCCGATTTCGATGATCTCGGAATCGCGGACGCAGATGTCGATCTGCTCCTCCAGGTCGGGCAGATGGGTTTCGCTTTCCTCGATGGCGCTCATCTTCGGCTTCGTCACGGGATGCTTCGCGACGAAGATCGTGCAGCAATCCTCGTAGGGAAGGATGGAGGTCTCGAAGGTGCAGATCTGCCGGGAGATCTGAACGATCTCCTCCTTGTCGAAGCCGATCACGGGCCGAAACACCGGCATATCGCAGACCGCGTTCGTGCAGGCAAGGCTCTGCAGCGTCTGCGAGGCGACCTGACCCAGGCTTTCGCCGGTGATCAGCGCCTCCGCCTTTTCGTTGCGGGCGATCTTCTCGGCGATGCGCATCATCGCGCGGCGCATGATGATCGTGAGCTGATCGTGCGGGCATTTCTCGTAGATGTCGAGCTGGATCTGGGTGAAGGGCACGACGTAGAGGCGGATCGGGCCGCTGTAGCGGCTGACGAGCCGCGCCAGCTCGACCACCTTGTCCTTCGCGCGCTCGGAGGTATAGGGATGGGCATGGAAATAGACGGCGCAGAGATCGAGGCCGCGCTTGGCCATCATGTAGCCCGCGACCGGGCTGTCGATGCCGCCGGAAAGGAGCAGCGCGCCGCGTCCCGCCGAGCCCGCGGGCATGCCGCCGGGGCCGGGGAAGGTCTTCGAATAAACGTAGACCAGCGTGCGGAGCTCCACGAAGACGCGAAGCTCGGGCGTATGCACCTCGACCTTCCAGCCGGGGCAGGCGCCGAGGATCGCCTCGCCGCAGGAGGCAGCGATCTCCATGCTGTTCATCGGGTAATTCTTGTCGGCACGCTTCGATTCCACCTTGAAGGTATGGACGGAATCCGCGCCGTATTCGCGCAGGACGTAATCGACGGCGGCCGCGCGGAGGTCCTCGATCGCGTCGCTTTCGTGGACATCCACGGGGGAAATGCCGACGATGCCGAAGACCTTCTGCAGCGCCTCCACGGCCTGCATCTGCCACTCATCGCAGGCGTTCTCGGGCTTCCGGACGAAAAGCCGGCCCTGCTCCTTGTCGATCCAGGGATGGCCCAGGTCGCGCAGCGCGTGGCGCACGTTCTTCAGCAAGAGGTTTTCGAAATTGCGGCGGTTGTTGCCCTTGATGGCGATCTCGCCATACTTGATCAGAATGCCTTTATCCATTTATTTCACCGTATAGCGGCGAAGCGCGGGCACGAGTTCCGCAAGAGCCCGGATGGCTTCGTCGATCTCACTTTCCGTAGTATAGCGGCCGAAGCTGAAGCGCAGCGCGCTGTCGATCTCCTTGGCCGACCGTCCGAGAGAGGCAAGCGTGGGGCTCTTCTCCGCGGGCTTGTTCGAGGCGCAGGCGCTGCCGGAGCTGACGTAAATGCCCTTGTCCTCCAGCGCGTGGAGGAGCACCTCGGAGCGGATGTCCTTGAACTCCAGGTTGAGGATGTGCGCGGCGCCCTCCTCCGGCTTCGGTCCGTTCACACGGACGTCGGGCAGAGCCGCCGTAACGCCCTCGTAAAGCCGGGTCTTGCAGGCCATCATCCGCGCCTGCAGCTCTTCCCGCATGGACCAAATCTCGGAGGCCGCCTGCGCAAAGCCGCAGATACCGGCGGTGTTTTCGGTGCCGGAGCGATAGCCCTTCTCCTGGCCGCCGCCGTAGATCAAGGGCGGAAGCGTGAGGCCCTTCCGGACGTAGAGAAGCCCTGTTCCCTTCGGGCCGTTGATCTTGTGAGCGCTCACGCTCAGAAGATCGATGCCGTATTTCACCGGATAGACCGGGAGCTTGCCGAAGCTCTGGACGGCGTCCACGTGGAAGAGCGCGCGCGGCGCCTTCTCGCGGATGAGCGCCCCCATCTCCGCGATCGGCTGGATGCAGCCGGTCTCGTTGTTGACGTGCAGGCAGGTCACCAAGGCGGTATCGGGGCGAAGCTTCGCGGCGAGATCATCGAGCAGGATCCGGCCGTATCCGTCATTTTCGAGATACTCGATTTCCCAGCCCTGAGAGGCCAGGTATTTCAGAGTTTCGCGCGTCGCGGAATGCTCGCCCTTCGAGGTCAGCACGTGACGCCCGACGTGTACGCGGGAACGGGCCGCGCCCCGAAGCGCCGTGTTCGTGCTTTCGGTGGCGCAGGAGGTGAAGGTGAGCGTTCCGGGCTCCACGGCGAGGATCCCCGCAAG
>JAZUHB010000113.1:0-2216 GCA_045641505.1 Bianqueaceae bacterium
ACATGGCTACGATCCGACTTGCCCTCGGGCGAATGGATGGAGCTGCCCGAAAAGCTCATCGACGCGGGAAGCTCCGTTTCCGGCTGCGGTCCCGCCTGGGCTGCGATGTTCTGCGAGGCGCTCGCGGACGGCGGCGTTCGCTGCGGACTGAAGCGGGCGCAGGCGCTCGAGCTGGCGGAGCAGACGCTCCTGGGCACCGGCGCGTATCTCCTCGCGACCGGCAAGCACCCGGGCGTGCTCAAGGACGAGGTCTCGAGCCCCGGCGGCACCACCATCGAGGGCGTCCTCGCGCTGGAGCAGGGAGGGTTCCGGGGCGCCGTCTCCGAAGCCGTGATCCGCGCGTACGAGAAGAACGGAAGGATCGGCTGAGCCGCGTCCGCGCCGGAAACACCGCGCCAGCCGCCGGCAAAGCCGAAAGCACTTGCCAGCGGCGCCGAAGCGGAGTATAATAGACCTACAGATTTTTTCGGAGGTTTCTCATGAATAAACTCGAAAAAGCGATGGCCACCGTCAAAAAGGCCGAAGCCCTCTACGAAAACCGTGACAAGATCAAGAAGACCGTGAAGATCGTGTTGATCTGCATCTGCGGCCTCGCCGTCGGCGTGGGCCTCTTCTTCGCCGTGAAAAAGATCATGGCGCTCATCAAAAAACGCAAGGCTGAGAAGGCCGCCGCGCGTGCCGCCGTCGAAGAAAACGAAGCCGCGCCCGAGGCCGAAGCCGAGCCCGAAAAGCCCGAATATACTGATTTCACCACTACCGTCGCCGAGCTCGAAAAGCGCTGCGGCGGCGTCTGCGAGGAATAAAATGAGAGTAAAGGTTCTGATACAGGGTACTGTATCGGAAGTCCGCTTTCCCAACATCGGGAAGGTGATCCCTGACAAAAACCAGCCTCCGCTTCCGGGGGCTGATTCTTTATCGGAGGACTTCCGCTATATCGCGCCGGGGCCGGACCACGGCTCCTTCACCGTCAAGGACGTGCTGCCGGGACAGGTGATCAAGGCCTCCCTCGGCACGAAGGGCAAGAGCGGCCGCGTCGGCCATCTGCTGGAGGTCGTCTCCCCCGCTCCCTACGAGCAGGAGGCGCCCTGCCCCTACGCCGCGTTCTGCGGCGGCTGCCGCTACCAGACCGTCCCCTATGAGCTGCAGCTTCAGTGGAAGGAGCAGCAGGTCCGGCAGCTTCTCGCCGACGTGCCCGGGATCGCCGATGCCGACTGGCAGCCCATCGTCCCGAGCCCGCTTCCCCTCGGCTACCGGAACAAGATGGAGTTCTCCTTCGGCGACGCCGAGAAGGACGGTCCTCTCACCCTCGGCCTGCACAAGCGCGGCTCCCACCACGACATCCTGGAGACCCCCGGCTGCCTCATCAGCCACGCCGATTTCGGCCGCGTCCTCGCCTACACCGCGGACTGGTGCCGCGCGGCGGGACTCAGCTACCACAACACCTACAACCACATCGGCTACCTGCGCCATCTGGTGCTCCGCCGCAGCTTCGCGGACGGTTCGCTCCTGGTCAATCTCGTGACCTCCACGCAGGCCTCGCCGGACCTCGGTCCCTGGGTGAAGGGCCTGCTGGAGCTGCCCCTCGAGGGCCGGATCGCGGGCATCCTCCACACCGAAAACGACGCGGACGGCGACCTGGTCCAATGCGACCGGATGGAGGTCCTCTACGGCGAGCCGCGGCTCCGCGAGGAGCTGCTGGGCCTCCGCTTCGAGATCTCGCCCTTCTCCTTCTTCCAGACCAACAGCAAGGGCGCCGAGAAGCTCTACAGCCTCGTCCGCGAATTTGCGGGCGACGTCTCCCGCGAGACCGTGTTCGACCTCTACTGCGGCACCGGCACCATCGCCCAGGTATTGGCCGCCGCCGGCGCCTCGAAGGTCTACGGCATCGAGCTGGTTGAGGAAGCGGTCGAAGCCGCCCGGGAGAACGCCCGCGGAAACGGCCTCGAAAACTGCGAATTCTACGCCGGCGACGTGCTGAAGCTCGTGGATGAACTAAGCGGCACGCCCGACCTCATCATCCTGGATCCGCCCCGCGAGGGCATCCACCCGAAGGCGCTGCCGAAGCTTCTGGCCTTCGCGCCGAAGCGCTTCGTCTACGTTTCCTGCAAGCCCAGCTCTCTCGCCCGGGATCTGCCCGCCTTCACCGAGGCCGGCTACCGGGTCGAAAAGGTCCGCTGCTGCGACATGTTCCCGATGACCGCGGGCGTGGAAACGGT
>JAZUHB010000114.1:0-3521 GCA_045641505.1 Bianqueaceae bacterium
ACGCCCACACAGCACTACTTGGTCGCCGCCGAGCTGACCCGCCGCGGCGTCAAGATCGCCACCGTCGCGCCCCGCTTCTGCGGTGAGTTCCAGAAGGGCATCGACTACATCGGCGACCTGAAGCAGTTCGAGGCCGAGATGAAGGTCCACGCCGCCATCGCCCGCGAGTTCGGCTACAAGCTGTCCATCCACTCCGGCTCCGACAAGTTCTCCACCTTCGCGATCATCGGCCGCGAGACCCGCGGCAACTTCCACGTGAAGACCGCCGGCACCAACTGGCTCGAGGCCATGCGCGTCGTCGCGATGTGCGATCCCGAGCTCTACCGCGAGGTGCACGCCTTCGCGCTGGAGGTCTTCTCCCAGGCCCGCGCCTACTATCACGTGACCACCGACCTCACCAAGATCCCCGCGCTCGACACCCTGAAGGATGAGGACCTGCCCGGTCTGTTCGACCAGAACGATGCCCGCCAGCTCATCCACATCACCTACGGCATCATCCTCACCGAGAAGAATGCCGACGGTTCCTACCGCTTCCGCGACCGTCTCTTCAAGCTTTGGAGAGATCACGAAGAAGAATACAGCGCCCGTCTCGAAAAGCACATCGGCCACCATCTGGAACTGCTGTACAGCGAAATCTGATTCCGAAAAGGAGAACCTGTCATGTCCAAGAAATACGCGCTTGCCTGCCCCACTTCCATGGGCGTCCGCATCACCCCCACCGACCGTCAGCAGGTCGAAACCAGCCATATGTTCTATATGCACGCCACCAGCGCCGAGTCCAACGTTCTGAACGTGGCCTCCTCCCTGGGTAACGAGTGCCTCGTCCTCACCAAGTTCGTGAAGGACGACCCGATCTCCAAGTTCATCCAGAACGAGCTCCGCTTCCGCAACATTCGTTACGAAGGCGCCACCGTCGCGCAGGGCGGCCCCTGGGGCTTCCGCCATCAGTTCAACATCGCCGATTCCGGTTACGGTCTCCGCGGTCCCCGCGTCTGGAATGACCGTGCCGGCGAGGTCGGTCTCACCCTGAACATCGACGAGTTCGACACCGCCCGCATCTTCGGTGAGGAAGGCGTCGGCATCCTGCACATCTCCGGTCTGATCGCCGCGCTCTCCCACGAGACCAGCGTCTTCTGCGAGAAGCTCGCCAAGGAAGCGAAGAAGTACGGCACCCTCGTCTCCTTCGACCTGAACTACCGCGCCTCCTTCTGGAAGGGCCGCGAGGAAGAACTGTCCCGCATCTTCAAGGAAATCGCCTCCCTGTCCGACGTCCTGGTCGGCAACGAGGAAGACTTCCAGCTCTGCCTGGGCCTGCAGGGCCCCGAGGCCGGCGGCAAGGACCTTGCCTCCAAGATCGAGGGCTTCAAGGGCATGATCCTCACGGCTGAGAAGGCCTACCCCAACGTCAAGTATTTCGCCACCACGCTGCGTCAGGTCGTTTCCGCGAACGAGCATCTGTGGGGCGCGATCCTCTACAACAACGGTTCCTTCTACGTGGAAGAGCCCCGTCCCATCCCCGTGCTCGACCGCATCGGCGGCGGCGACGGCTTCACCGGCGGCCTCCTCTACGGCATTTTCAAGGGCTGGGAAGCCGAGAAGTGCATGCAGTTCGGCTGGGCGACCGGCGTCATGGCCACCACCAGCCTGAACGACTACGCCTCCCCCGCCGACGAGGAGCAGGTCTGGTCCATCTACGCGGGCAATGCTCGCGTCAAGCGCTGAATTTTTCGTCGAAGACGAAAAATTCAGCTCAAAGAATTCCGTTTGTCACATTCCGAATATAACCAAGGGAGAATCCATCAATGTCCAAGAAATTAGCTGATATCGGTCTGATCGGTCTTGCCGTCATGGGCGAGAACCTCGTTATGAACATGGAGTCCAAGGGCTTCACCGTCGCCGTCTACAACCGCACCGTCGAGAAGGTCGACGCCTTCACCTCCGGCCGCGCCGCCGGCAAGAACATCATCGGCTGCCATACGCTGGAAGAGCTCCGCGACAATCTGGCCAAGCCCCGCAAGGTCATGATGATGGTCAAGGCCGGCCAGCCCGTGGATGACTTCATCGAGAAGCTCCTCGGCGTCCTGGAGCCCGGCGACATCATCATCGACGGCGGCAACAGCCACTTCCCCGACACCATCCGCCGCACCGCCTACGTGGAGAGCAAGGGTCTCCTCTACATCGGCACCGGCGTTTCCGGCGGCGAGGAAGGCGCCCTGAAGGGCCCCTCCATGATGCCCGGCGGCTCCCCCGCTGCCTGGCCCACCGTCAAGCCCATCCTGCAGGCCATCTGCGCCAAGGTCGAGGACGGCAGCCCCTGCTGTGACTGGGTCGGCGAGAACGGCGCCGGCCACTTCGTGAAGATGGTCCACAACGGCATCGAATACGGCGACATGCAGCTGATCTGTGAAGCCTACCAGCTGATGCGCGACGTGCTCGGCATGAGCGCGGACGAGATGCACGAGGTCTTCACCAAGTGGAACGAGACCGAGCTCGACAGCTACCTGATCGAGATCACCCGCGACATCCTCGCCTACAAGGACACCGACGGCGAGCCCATCGTGAACCATATCCTCGACACCGCCGGCCAGAAGGGCACCGGCAAGTGGACCGGCATCGCGGCCCTGGACGAAGGCGTCCCGCTGACCCTGATCGGCGAAGCCGTGTTCTCCCGCTGCCTGTCCGCGATGAAGGAAGAGCGCGTCGGCGCCAGCAAGGTCTTCCCCCACGAGAAGCCCGTCTTCACCGGCGACAAGGAAGCCTTCATCGAAGACATCCGCAAGGCCCTCTACGCCTCCAAGATCGTCTCCTACGCCCAGGGCTACACCCTGATGCGTGCGGCCGCGAAGACCTACAACTGGAACCTGAACTACGGCGGCATCGCGCTGATGTGGCGCGGCGGCTGCATCATCCGTTCCGTCTTCCTCGGCAAGATCAAGGATGCCTACACCAAGAACCCCGAGCTGACCAACCTGCTGCTGGATGACTACTTCGCCGAGACCATCAAGACCCTGGTTCCCTCCTGGCGCCGCGTCTGCGCGAAGGCCATCGAGTGCGGCGTGCCCATGCCCGCGTTCTGCACCGCTCTGAACTACTTCGACGGCTACACCACCGAGCTCCTGCCCGCGAACCTCCTGCAGGCCCAGCGCGACTACTTCGGCGCTCACACCTACGAGCGTCTGGACAGCCCCCGCGGCCAGTTCTTCCATACCAATTGGACGGGTGAGGGCGGAAGCACTTCTGCTTCCACTTATACCGTGTGATGTGATTTGTTTCTGAGTGGAAGCAGAAGTGCTCGCAGTTTTCGTGCGATGGGTCGCACGAAAACTGCTGACAATAATTGAGCGATTTGGGTGCGAGGTATCGCGCGCAAACTGCTGACCATATTTGAGCATTTTGAGTGCGATGGGTCGCACGAAAACTGCTGACCGAATAAGAGCAATTTGGGTGCAGTATTTTGGGCGCAGACTGCTGTCCAGGTTCAAAAGCATTTCTCACTCCACATAATATCTCTGCCTTTGTGA
>JAZUHB010000115.1:0-10169 GCA_045641505.1 Bianqueaceae bacterium
TACGCCCGCAACGGAGGGCACATCATGATCAAGCTGTTCAACGACGGCCGGGAAGGAAAGTCTGTCCGGATTGCGAAGGGTGAAGCCTTCGCACAGGGCGTCTTTACCGAGTACGGCATCACTTTCGACGACGGCGCGGACGGGATCCGCACCGGCGGCTTCGGAAGCACTACCTGAACCTGAGGTATTCCCATGATCCGTTTCTTTCTCGCGCTCTGGGGCGCGAAGCTCTATCAGTTCTATCTTAAGCTGAAGGGCACCGCCTCGGACCGGCCGGGGCTTCTTGCCACGAAGATCTGTCCCGATTTCCTGAAAAGGGTGAAAAAGCCCGGGACCGTCATCGCCGTGACCGGCACCAACGGCAAGAGCACTACCTCCATCCTGATCGCCCATAAGCTGATGAACGAGGGCCGCCGCGTCTCCTTCAACGAGGGCGGCGCCAACTGCATGGCAGGCTTCGCGCTCAATTTCCTGCGCGGCGTCGATATTTTCAACCGTCTGAAGGTCGATGCCTCCGTCCTCGAGATGGACGAGCTCACGCTCGACGAGATGGCGCCCTCTATCGTGCCGAACCTCATTCTGGTCACGAATCTCTGCCGCGATTCCATCCGCCGCAACGGTCATCCGGAGAATATCTTCAATCACATCCATAAGGCTCTCGCAATCTGGGGCGGCCGCACGAAGGCTGTCCTGAACTCGGACGACCCGATCAGCGCGTTCCTCGCGGACGGTACCGGCGCGGAGGCGGTCTGGTACGGCATGAACGACCTTCATACCGAGCCCTATGAGAACCGCTACAAGGACATCGCCTGCTGCCCGTCCTGCAGCGGCCGGCTGGACTACAAATACCGCCTGTACCGGCACATCGGCTCCTATGAGTGCTCGTCTTGCGGGCTGAAGAATCCCGCGCCTGCCTATTTCGCGGAAAGCGCTGACCTCGCCGGACGCCGCGTTTCGGTCCGGGAGGAGAGCGGCGTCTTTGCGTATCCCCTGATCTCCGACACGCTTTTCAACGCGTACAACGTGCTGAGCGCCGTGGCGGTTCTCCGGGAACTCGGTGAGGCGCCCGCGGAGATCGCGGACTTCCTCGCCGCTCAGAAAATGCCCGAGATCCGCGAGACCAGCGTCGAATACGGCGGCGTCACCTACCTCACCTTCTGCGGCAAGGGACAGAACGGAAGCTCCCTCTCCACCAACTTCGAGTTCCTCGCGAAGGATCCCGCCGACAAGGCGATCGTGCTGGTGGTCGATGAGCTTCAGGACAAGAACCATCCGCCCGAAACGCTCACCTGGATCTACGAAACCGATTACGAATTCCTGAACGTCCCGCAGGTGAAGCAGATCGTCTGCGGCGGCCATATGTTCCTGAACCATAAGCTGCGGATGCTGCTGGCCGGCATTCCCGAAGAGAAAATCGTCTGCGTCGAGGACGAGGCCGACATCGCCGCCCGGGTGCTCCGAGAAGGCATCGAGCGCGTCTATGTGATGTTCGACATCGACTTTGTCGACAAGGGCTTCCGGATCCGCGACGCGATCGTGGAAGAGGCCCGCAAGGCGAAGGAAGCGGAGGAGGCACGGTCATGAAAAAGCTGGAAGTCCTTTTCCCTGATTTCTGCCATCTGTACGCGGAGGGCTGGAACGCCGATTATCTGGCGAAATGCTCGCCGGAGATCGAAGTGATCGAAACGCTCAATCACGAGGTGCCCGCCTTCGTCCGCGGCGACGTCGACATGGTCTATCTGGGCGCCGCCTCCGAGACGAAGCAGGAGCTCATCCTCGAGCGGCTCCGTCCCTACAAGGCTCGCATCGAGGAGCTGATTGAGCGCGGCACGGTGTTTCTGGTGACCGGCAACGCCCCCGAGATCTTCGGCACGGAGATCCGGGACGGCGGGCGCGTCATCCCCGCGCTGGGGCTCTTTCCCTTCCACGCGGTGCGGAACCCCGGCCTCAGCCGCCATAATTCCCAGTTTATCGGCGAATTCGAGGGCATGACCGTCCTCGGCCACAAGAGCCAGTTTTCCTTCGCCTATCCCGATGAAGAGGGCGCGTCCGATATCGAGCCTGCCTTCATCCGTCTGGAACAGGGAACCGGCATGAACCCCGGCTCGATGCTCGAGGGCGTGCGCAGGAACAATTTCTTCGCCACCTATTCGCTGGGCCCGTTCCTGATCCTGAACCCGGATTTCGACAAGTATCTGCTCCGACTGCTCGGTCTGCCGGACAGCCTCGCCCATGAGGACGAGATTTACGACGCCTACCGCTACCGGCTCACGGAGCTTCGGAGAGCGCTTCAAGGATGAGCGTCTATCTGGTCATCGACCTGAAGTCCTTCTACGCTTCGGTCGAATGTGTGGAGCGGGGGCTCGATCCGATGACCACGAATCTCGTGGTGGCGGATCCGGACCGGTCGGACAAGACGATCTGTCTGGCCGTCTCGCCCTCGATGAAGGCGCTCGGCGTCCGGAATCGCTGCCGTGTGTTCGAGATTCCTCCCGGCATCGACTACATCATGGCCGAGCCGCAGATGCAGAAATACATCGATTACGCGGCGAACATCTACGCCATCTATCTGCGCTACATCGCGCCGGAGGACATCCACGTCTATTCGGTGGACGAGGCCTTCCTGGACCTCACGCATTATCTGGACCGCTACCACATGACGGCCCGGGAGATGGCCCTCTTTCTGATGGACAAGATCACGGAGGAGATCGGCGTGCGCTCCACCGCGGGCATCGGAACGAATCTCTATCTCGCCAAAATCGCGCTGGACGTGACGGCGAAGCATTCCCCGGATTTCATCGGGGAGCTGACGGAGGAGAGCTACCGCGAGACCCTCTGGGACTACCGGCCGCTCACGAAATTCTGGAGGATCGGCGCCGGCATCGCCGAAAGGCTGGCCGGCTGCGGAATCTTCACGATGCGCGATATCGCGATGGCCGACGAAGAGCTGCTCTACCGTCTGTTCGGCATCGACGCGGAACTTCTCATCGACCACGCCTGGGGGCGCGAATCCGTCACGATCGCGGACATCAAGGCATATAAGCCGAAGTCGACCTCGATCACCCAGGGCCAGGTCCTGATGCGGGATTACAGCTACACGGAGGGCCTTCTCATCGTGAAGGAGATGACGGACGCGCTGTGCCTGCAGCTTGCGGACAAGAAGCTGAAGGCCGGATGCTGCGGACTGCTGGTTCGCCCCGCAAAAGGAAGCGGCCCCGCGCCGAACGTTTCGGTGACCTTCGAGCGCCCGGTTTCGTCCCCCGCGGTGCTGATCCCCGCGCTCGCGGAGCTTTACGAACGCTGCGTTCCGAAAAGCATGATGATCCGCGGCTTCAATCTGTCCCTTGGACTTCTCGAACTAGAGAACGGCGACGAACAGCTGTCCCTTCTCGGTGAAGAGAACGAGAAGGAAAAGCGCAGCCGGGAGCTGCAGGAGAGCCTGCTTACCCTCAAAAAGAAATTCGGGAAGAACGCGGTGCTCCGCGGCATGGACTTCGAGGACGCCGCGACGACCCGGGAGCGTAATGAGCAGATCGGCGGCCACAAGGCAGGCCGGTCCGCGAAGGAGGGCGGAAGATGAGCGGACACGTCAAAATGTCGACAGCCCAGCGGGCCAAGCAATTTCTGCCGTTCGCGGGCGTTCGAGGCCTCGACGAGGCCCTGGCCCTCAAGGAGCAGGAGCTTCTGTTTACCTCCGAAAGCGTGCTTTCCGAGGAGCAGCTGGCGCGGCTCGACGAAGCGCTCCGCGCGCTCACGCCCGGCGACGAGATCATCCTCGAGTATTATGACGGCGGCTGCTACCGGACCGAAAAGGGACGCGCCGAGAAGCTCGACCCGGTCGGAAGGCATCTGATCTTCGACGGAAAGCGGATCCCGTTCGGCTCGGTCCGCGAGCTCCGTCTTGTATGAAACATCTGAAAGGAACACCCATGAAGAAACCCGTCGGTGTCTGGAATTACACCGTGATCCTGACGTATCTGTCGCTTGGCTGCGCCGTCGCCGGCATTTTCCTCAGCGCCGCCGGCCATGTATATGCCGCCTGTTTTTTGCTGCTCGGGAGCGGTCTCTGCGACGCGTTCGACGGCCGGGTGGCCCGAAGCAAGAAGGACCGGACCGAGCTCGAAAAGGGCTTCGGCATCCAGATCGACTCGCTGACCGACGTGGTCGCTTTCGGTGTGCTGCCCGCGGCGATGGGCTCGGCGCTTCTCGGCTCTTCCGAAGCTCTCGCGGAGCGTCCCGGGCTTCGCATCCTCGGCTTCGTACTGCTCGGGCTCTTCGTGCTGGCCGGCCTCATCCGGCTCGCGTATTTCAACGTGACGGAGGAGGAGCTGCAGCAAAGCGGCGAAGGACACCGGAAGTTCTATCTCGGCTTTCCGATCACGACATCCTGCCTGTATTTCCCGACCTTCCTGCTCATCCGCTATCTGGCCGGCTTCGACGGAGCCGTCCTCTACGCGGTACTCGCCTTCGTGCTCGGCGCGCTCTTCATTGCGCCCGTGAAGGTGCCGAAGCCCGGACTCAAAGGGATCCTTTGCCTGGTGCTTTTGGCCGCGGCCGAACTGCTCGTTTTGATTTTGTTTTCCGTGTTCTGAAAAAAATACTGAAAGAGGTAACTTATCATGGCAGAAAATCAGATTCCCCAGTTTCCGCGCACCGAGGTCGGCGGCCTGTCGCTTTCCCGAATGATCATCGGAACGAACTGGATGCTGGGCTTTTCCCACACCTCCAGCGCGGCGGACGCGCTCATCCGTGAGCGCTATCAGACGCCCGAGGATTTCCAGGACATCCTGGATGCGTACCTGATGTACGGCATCGACACCGTCATGGCGCCCATCAGCTCGAACCCCAAGCTGATCGAGGCGCTGAACCTCTGTGAGGACCGTCACGGCCGCAAGCTGATTCGCATCGATACGCCCAATCTCTTCATGGACAACACCGATGAGGCCCGCCGCCAGTCGGAGGAGGTCGTGAGGAAGAGCCGCGCCTGCGGCAGCGATCTCTGCCTGATCCACCACTCCCGCGCGGAACAGCTCGTGAACAAGAACACCCGCACCATCGACCGCCTGGACGATTACACCTACATGATTCGCGAGGCGGGCATGATTCCCGGTTTGTCCGCCCACATGCCTGAGCTCATCACCTACACCGACGCCAACGGCTACGACATCGAGACCTACATCTCCATCTTCAATGCCGCCGGCTTCCTGATGCAGGTCGAGATCGAGGAGGTCGCGAAGATCATCCAGAAGGCGAAGAAGCCTGTCATGAACATCAAATCCATGGCCGCCGGACGTCTCACGCCCTTCGTCGGTCTGACCTTCAACTGGAACGTGCTGCGTCCCTGCGACATGCTGACCCTCGGCGCCTTCAATGCCGCGGAGGTGCATGAGGACGTGGAAATTTCTCTGGCTGCACTTGAGCACCGCTTCCCCGAGCTGGGCCGCCGTTCGAGCCCCGCTCCGGATCAGGGTGCTTTCGCACATAATAAAATCTAAAAAGGAGAAGCAAATGATTTCCAAAGACAAGCTGATCAAGGCCTATGAAGGCCAGACGGCCTCCGAACTCGTGAAAGCCCCCATTTACGCGCTGCAGGGCGTTTCCGAAGCGGATGCCGAGAAAATGAAGGAAGCGTTCGGAATCGACAATATCATGGAGATGGCAGTGCTGAATTTCTACCGCCGCGCGAAAGAGATCGCGGAAGCTGCCGGAAAGGAAGAAGCGTAATGAACAAGAAACAGCGTACTCAGTCTACCGTCGGCCTGATCGCCGCGATCCTCGGCGCGATCCTTCTTCTCATGAGTGTCCTGAGTGAAGTCGCGGCCAAGATGACAGCTCTTTTCCCCGTGTTCCTGATCGCGGGCACCGCCTTAACTCTGTTTGCCTGCATTTTCATGCTCTGCCTCTCCGATAAGGAAAACGGCAAGGCATACCGTTTCGTCATGATCCTGTTCGTGATCCATACGGCTCTCATTTGCCCCCTGTGCCTCGTCGAGGCTTCCTTGGTCACGCAGATCCTGCACGCTGTCGCTGACGGCGCCGCGTTCGCCTTCCTGCTGGCCCTGTGCTTCGCTGTCCTCGGAAAGAGAAATGTCCTGTTCCCGCTGATCGGCTTCGCTGTCTGCGCAGGCCTTTTCTTCGTGATTCCCCTGATCCCCGCGATCCTTCTGATGGCCGCTGCCGTGGCGCTTCTGATCGCCTCGATCATCGGTTACCGCAAGAACGCGGATCTCTGCTTCTGGGGTATCCTGGCCGCGGCCGTGATCCTTGTCATCAGCGTCATCTCGATGGTCCGCGGCGATGTGATGGTTAGCACGAACTACCTGCATGTTACGCTCGCGGTCACCGCGATCTGCGCCGTGACGGCCTGCCCGTTCCCCGTCATCCCCGTCCCCGTCCGTGAGGTCCCCGAGGAGGAGAAGGAGGAGAAGGAGCCCGAGATGGACAAAGCCATCGCCGAGATCAGCCTTCCCATCGAGAAGTGGATCATCAAGAAGTACCAGGGTCTTTCCGCCAAAGAGCTGCTGGACGCGCCTGTCGACGCGCTGAAGGGCCTTTCCGCCGGTGACGCCGAGCTCCTGAAAGACGCCTTCGGCATCAAGACGATCGGCGACCTGGCGAAGAACAAGTTCTTCGGCTGGGCGGAGGAGATCGTCGCCGAATCTTTGAAGAAGTAAAAAACTTAGGGAATCGAGGCTGCCGATATGTTCGAAGTATTCGATCAGATGACCCACCAGTACAACCGTACCAGCTATGAACAGCTGAAGGAGTTCATCTACCGCTATCAGGAAGAGCTGCTGGACCGCGGCGACGCGCTGCGCGACTCGGTCCGCACCCCGGAGGAGCTGGCCTCCTTCCGGCTCGAAATGCGCGAAAAATTCCTCGAAAAGATCGGCGGCCTCCCTCCCATGGACACTCCGCTGGATCCCGTCGTCACCGGCACGCTGGACGGCGGCGATTTCACGGTGGAGGCGGTCCGCTTCACCACGCGTCCCGGCGTCTACGCGACCGGCTCCTTCTATAAGCCGAAGAACGTGAAGACGCCCGGCCCCGCCGTGCTGTTCGTCTGCGGGCACGCGGGCGACGGCCGCATGGACGACAACTATCAGATGGTCTGTCAGACCCTCGTGAAGGCAGGCCTCATGGTGTTTGCCCTCGACCCCACCGGTCAGGGCGAGCGCTCCAATTTCTACGATCCCGAAACGGGCAGATTCCTGGTCAACCGTACCACGCAGGACCACGACGCGGTCGGCGTTCCCATGCTCGCCACCGGTCAGTTCCTGGCCCGCAGCTTCCTCTGCGACGAGCTCCGCGCGATCGATTATCTGCAGTCCCGCCCTGAGGTCGATCCCGAGCAGATCGGCCTTACCGGCAATTCCGGCGGCGGCACCCAGACCATGGCCACGATCACGGTCGATGACCGCATCAAGATCGCCGCGCCCGGCACCTTCGTCACGAACCGCCGGGAGTATATGTACACCGGTCAGGCTCAGGATTCCGAGCAGATCTGGCCGGACTGCACCGAATACGGCTTCGACCACGTGACGCCCCTCCTGATCTTCGCGCCGAAGCCCCTCATGATTCTCGCGGTCGACTGCGATTTCTTCCCGCCCGAGGGCACTCTGGCCACCTTCGAGGAGGGAAAGCGCTTCTACGGCCTGCTCGGCGCTGAGGAAAACCTCAAGCTCGTGATGGATCACAACACCCACATGTACACCGAGACCCTGGCCCGCGCCGCCGCGTCCTTCTTCAGCGATTATTTCTTCGGCCATCCCGCCGAGGTCGACAATTCTCATCTGAGCTTCTTTACTGTGGAGCAGATGAACGCCACGAAGACCGGCCAGATCAAGGGCGAGTTCCCCGGGGCCCGCTTCATCCAGGATGAAACAGAGGAGGAGGCCGCGCGTCTCCGTGAGGCGAGACTTTCTCTTCCGAAGGAGGAGCGTCTGGCCCGCGCCCGCGCTTTCCTTCTCGAAAAGGCCTACAAGAACCGCGAGCAGGTTCCGTTCCGCCCGCGCATCTTCCCGAAGTCTGCCTGCGTGCAGACCGGCGGCTACATGGGTACCTCCTGCAGCTGGTTCACCCAGAAGCGCCTGTTCTCCTACGGCGTGATGGTGAAAAAATACGCGGAGGAGGACATCGAAAGCCTGCCCGTGACCTTCTGCGTCTGGACCGACGGCACCAAGAAGATCGGTGCTCATGAGGACTTCATCTGCGCCGAGATCGAAAAAGGCCGCCAGGTCTTCGTGCTCGACGTCCCCGGCGTCGGCGCGATCGAGCAGCGCAACATGGTCCTGATGCCGCAGGAGCTTTACAAGAAGAGCTACGGCACGCTCTTCACCCTGGCCTGCGATCTGCTGTACTCCGGCGATTCGCTGGCCGCGATGCATCTGTACGACACGCTGCGGGCGCTCGACATGCTGAAGGAATCCTTCGGCGTCAGCGACCGCGACATCGAGATCTACTCCGAAGGCGCCGACGGCGTCTACGGCGTGATGGCGGCCTTTCTCCGGTCTGAATGCGGCGCCCGCTACGGCGAGGGACTGCTGAAGGTCGAGGGCGACGTGATCGGCCGCTATCCCTTCATCTACGACAATACTCTGGCGCAGGTGATTCCCGGCATGCTCCGTTATTTCGACTTTGACGAGTTAATCAGATGAAATCTTGACAGAGCACCCCAAATGCGATAAAATATCAAAGGTTTAAGCATATTCCGGCATTTCACAATGCCTTGTCATAAACCGGATATCCGGTTCTTTCGAATTGAATAACATCATGAGTCTGAAACCGGACGTTGAAAAATGAATAGAGGAGGTGTAACAAATTGCAAGTTCCGCTTTGGTTGTTCATAACAGTTGTCGCAGCTTTGCTGATTTTTGTATTCGTAGCTTACCGTCTCGGCTATCTGAACCGCAAAAAGGTCGCTGAGGCGCAGATCGGCTCCGCGGAGACCAAGTCCCGCGAAATCATCGACGAGGCTCTCAAAACCGCCGATGCCAAGAAGCGCGAAATTCTTCTGGAAGCAAAAGAAGAAGCGCTGAAAACCAAGAACGACATGGAAAGCGAAGTCCGTGAGCGCCGCGGAGAAGTCCAGCGCCAGGAGAAACGCTTACAGCAGAAAGAGGAGAATCTGGACCGCAAGAGCGAGGGTCTGGAGAAGAAGGAAGCCCAGATCACCAAGAAGCTCGAGGATCTGGACAAGAAGCAGGAAGAGATCGACCACGTCCACGAGCAGAAGCTCGCGGAGCTCGAGAAGATCTCCGGCCTTACCTCCGAGCAGGCCAAGCAGGTGCTGCTCGAATCCGTCGAGCAGGACGTCACCCACGAGATGGCGGCCATTCTCAAGGAAAACGAAGCCCGCATGAAGGACGAGTCCAACAGACGCGCCCAGGAAATCATCACCGAAGCCATCCAGCGCTGCGCCGCCGACCACGTGGCCGAGTCCACCGTCTCCGTCGTGCCGCTGCCCAACGATGAAATGAAGGGCCGCATCATCGGCCGCGAGGGCCGCAACATCCGCGCCCTCGAGCAGATGACCGGCATCGACCTGATCATCGACGATACCCCCGAGGCCGTCATCCTTTCCGGCTTCGATCCCGTGCGCCGGGAGATCGCCCGCGTCGCGCTCGAAAAGCTGATCGTGGACGGCCGTATCCATCCCGCCCGCATCGAAGAGATGTACAACAAGGCCCAGAAAGAGGTCGAGAACAAGATCCGCGAGGAGGGCGAGTCCGCCACCTTCGAGACCAACGTCCACGGCCTTCATCCCGAGCTGGTCAAGCTTCTGGGCAAGCTGCATTACCGCACCAGCTACGGCCAGAACGTGCTGAAGCATTCCATCGAGGTCTCCCATCTGTCCGGTCTCATCGCCGGCGAGCTGGGTCTCGACGTCCGCACCGCCAAGCGCGCGGGTCTGCTGCACGATATCGGCAAGGCCCTCGACCACGAAATGGAGGGCTCCCACGTTTCTCTCGGCGTCTCCGCCCTGAAGAAATACCATGAGTCCAAGATTGTCATCAACGCCACCGAGGCGCATCACGGCGACGCGGAGCCCGAGTCTCTGATCGCTGTCATCGTCCAGGCCGCCGACGCGATCTCCGCCGCCCGTCCCGGCGCCCGCCGCGAGAACGTGGAGAACTACATCCGCCGTCTGCAGAAGCTGGAAGAGCTCA
>JAZUHB010000116.1:0-9928 GCA_045641505.1 Bianqueaceae bacterium
CTGCGGGCCGAAATAACGGCGGCCTTCGGCCGCGATAACCCTGCGCGGAGCGCAGAATAACGAATAACGATAAGGAAAAACAGAGTGAAGCGGGCGGCGGAGCCGGCGTATTACGGCCCCAGGCCGCGTTATTTCGGCCGCAGGCCGTTATTCGGCCCGCAGGGCCCGTTATTACGGCCGCAGGCCCGTTATTCGGCCCGCAGGGCCGCGTTATTAACGCCCGCAGGGCCGTCCCATAGGCCTTTTCACTCGGCCGTTCCGGTGAGATAAAACGCCGCGCTTTCCGTGATCTTCACGTCCACGGTGTCGCCCGGCACGTGGCCGTTCGCGGGGAAATGGACCAGGGAGTTGTTGGGCGCGCGGCCGGTCAGCATCGTCGGGTCGTTCTTGCTCCACTCCTCGGCGAGCACCGGGAAGACGCGGCCGACCAGCTTCGCGTTGTCCTCGCGCTGGATCTCCTCCAGCAGGCGGAGCAGCTCCTCGAAGTTCGGCTGGGATTCCTCGGGCGGCACCTGGTTCTCCATACGGGCCGCGGGCGTTCCCTCGCGGCGGGAGTAGATGAAGGTGAAGGCGCCGTTGAAGCGGGCCTTGCGGACCACGTCGAGGGTCTCCTCGAAGTCCTCGCGGGTCTCGCCCGGGAAGCCGACGATGATGTCCGTGGTGATGGCCATGTCGGGGCAGGCGGCGCGCAGCTTCCCGCAGAGGCTGAGGTAGCGCTCCTTCGTGTAGCGGCGGGTCATCGCGCGGAGCAGCCGGTCGGAGCCGGACTGCAGCGGCAGGTGGAAGTGGGGGCAGAGCTTCGGCAGGCGGCCGAAGCAGGCGATCAGCTCGTCGGAGAGGTCCTTCGGATGGGAGCTCATGAAGCGCACCCGCTCGAGGCCGGGCACGGCGCAGACCTGCTCGAGGAGCTCGGCGAAGGTCACCGGCTCCGCCAGGCCCTTGCCGTAGGAGTTGACGTTCTGGCCGAGCAGCTGGATCTCCTTCACGCCCTGCGCGACGAGCGCGCGGACCTCGCGGAGAATATCCTCCGGGCAGCGGCTCCGCTCCCGTCCGCGGACGTAGGGGACGATGCAGTAGGTGCAGAAGTTGTCGCAGCCGTACATGATGTTCACGCAGGCCTTGAAGCTGTCCTTGCGCTCGGTGGGCAGGTCCTCGACGATGTCGCGGTGCTCCGTCCAGATGTCGGTGATCGGACCGCCGCCCGTCAGCAGATTGTAGAAAAGCTCGGCGAAGCGGTAGAAATTGAAGGTGCCGAAGATCAGGTCGACCTGCGGGTAGGACCGGCGGATCTTCTCGACGACCTGCGGTTCCTGCATCATGCAGCCGCAGAGGGCGATCTTCATCCCGGGGTTCTTCTTCTTGAAGCTCTTGAGGTAGCCGAGGCGGCCGTAGACGCGCTGCTCGGCGTTCTCGCGGACGCAGCAGGTGTTGTAGAGCACCAGGTCGGACTCCTCCTCGGAGGGGGCCTGCTCGGCGCCGGCTTCGCGGAGGATGCCGATGATCTTCTCGGAATCGTGGGCGTTCATCTGGCAGCCCAGCGTCACGACCCAGTAGCGGTAGGGCCGGCCGAGCCGCCGGGACTCCTCCTCCAGCACGGGGCGGAGGAGCCCGATGTAGTACAGCTGCCTCCGGAGCTCGTCCTCGGGCACAAGCGTTTCGTCACGCATGGATGATCCTCGGTTGACTTATTTTCTGTCGGCGACGGAGGCGAGATAGGCCTCGATGAAGGGGTCGAGCGCGCCGTCCATGACGGACTGCACCTGGGAGGTCTCCACGCCGGTGCGCAGGTCCTTGACCATGGTGTAGGGACAGAACACGTAGGAGCGGATCTGGCTGCCGAAGCCGTTTTCACTGACCTCGCCGCGGATCTCGTCGCGCTCCTTCTGCTTCTTCTGCTGCTCAATCTCGTAGAGCTTCGCCTTCAGCATCGTCATGGCGACGTCCTTGTTCTGATACTGGGAGCGCTCGTTCTGGCACTGCACCACGATGCCCGTGGGGAAGTGGGTGATGCGGATGGCACTGGAGGTCTTGTTGACCTTCTGGCCGCCCGCGCCGCTGGAGCGGAAGATATCGATACGGATGTCGTCGGGGTTGATCTTCACGTCCACGCTGTCGTCCAGCTCGGGCATGACCTCGCAGCTCGCGAAGGAGGTCTGGCGGCGGCCCGCCGCGTCGAAGGGCGAGATGCGGACCAGACGGTGCACGCCGTGCTCGGAGCGGAGGAAGCCGTAGGCGTTCTCGCCGGTCACGGTGAAGGTGACGGATTTGACGCCCGCCTCGTCGCCGTCCTGATAGTCCATCACTTCGGTCTTGAAGCCCTTCTTCTCGCACCAGCGCGTGTACATGGGGTAGAGCTTGCGGCACCAGTCGCAGGCCGCGGTGCCGCCGGCGCCGGCGTGCAGGGTGACGATGGCGTTGTTCCCGTCCATCTCGCCGCAGAGCAGCGTGGACAGGCGCAGCTCTTCCTTCTTCTCGAGGAAGTCGTCGATCTGGGCGCGGATCTCGGCGACCATCGACGCGTCGTTCTCCTCCTCGGCCATCTCCAGCATCACCTCAGCGTCCTCGAAGGAGGACACCATGTCGTTGTACTCTTTGATTTTCTTTTTGCAGGAGCCGGCCTCCTGCAGGATCTTCCGGCTCTTGCCCGGATCGTCCCAGAAACCGGGTTCAGAGACCTTCAGATCCAGTTCGTCGACCTTTAACTTGAGACGGTCCAGGTTAAAGGGACTCACCCAGCTCTGCCAATGATCCCCGGTATTTTTCAAGTTCCTGTCTGAACTCGTCGAATTCCAGCATTTCGATCATTCCTTTCTTTGGATTGAAAATTCGGTAGATATGGAATCAATTCCTTGTTGGCAACAGTTTCAAAGCGCAGCTTTGAAACCATTCATCCTTCCTTATGCAACAGTTTCAAAACGAAGTTTTGAAACTGTCCAGAGACAAGTAACGGCCTTGCCGTTACTTGTCTCTTCCGCAACAATTCTTGTACTTCAGCCCGCTTCCGCAGGGGCAGGGATCGTTGCGGCCGACCTTCTTCTCGACCCGCTTCACGGGCTTCTTGACGGCGGAGGCGTCGCCGCCGTGGTTGGTGGACATGTCCTTCGCCACCTGCTGGCGCTCGACCTCCTGCTCGCCCTGCAGCCGCACCGTGTAGATGCCGCGGAGGGTGCTCTCGAGGATCGCCGCGTTCAGCTCGTCGAACATGTCGTAGGAGATCAGGCGGTACTCGTCGAGGGGGTTGCGGTTCGCGAAGGCCTGCAGGCCGATGCCCTGGCGCATCTGGTCCATCACGTCGATGTGGTCCATCCAGAGGCGGTCCACGCTCTGCAGCAGGATCATCCGCTCGACCTCACGCATGCGCTCGGTGCCGATCTCGCGCTCCTTGGCCTCGTAGAGCTCGTGGGCGCGGTCCCGGGTGATCTCGGCCAGCCGGTCGGGCGTGATCGTGTCCTTCTCCTCGGGGGCGATGTTCATCTGTCCCAGCGGAATCACGCTGCCGAGGCTCTGGCCCAGGCCCTTGAGATCCCAGTCCTCCAGGTGCTTGCCCATCGCGGTGAACTCCTTGACGTCCTCGTCGATCAGGCCGTCCAGCATGTCGAGGATCTCGTCCTTCAGGTTCTCGCCCTCCAGGACGCGGCGGCGCTCGGCGTAGATGGTCTCGCGCTGCTCGTTCATGACCTGGTCGTAATCGAGCAGGTGCTTGCGGATGCCGAAGTTGTTCTCCTCCACCCGCTTCTGGGCCCGCTCGATGGCGCCGGTGAACATCTTGTCGATGATGGGCTCGTCCTCGGGCCACTGGAAGGTGGCGAGCACGTTCTGCATCCGGTCGCCGCCGAAAATGCGCATCAGATCGTCTTCCATGGAGACGTAGAACTGGGACTGACCGGGGTCGCCCTGACGGCCGGAACGGCCGCGCAGCTGGTTGTCGATCCGGCGGGATTCGTGCCGCTCGGTGCCGATGATCCGCAGACCGCCGAGCTCGGGCACGCCCTCGCCCAGCTTGATATCGGTGCCTCGGCCGGCCATGTTGGTGGCGATGGTGACCGCCCCGCGCTGGCCCGCTTCCGCGACGATCGCGGCCTCGCGCTCGTGGAACTTCGCGTTCAGCACGTTATGCGGGACGCCCTCGCGCTTCAGCTGCCTGGAGAGCAGCTCGGAGTCCTCGATGGTGATGGTGCCGACCAGAACGGGCTGACCGCGGTGATAGCAGTCGACGATGTCCCGGATGGCGGCGGAGTATTTTTCCTTCTTGGTGCGGTAGACGATGTCCGGCAGGTCCTCGCGGATGACCGGCTTGTTGGTGGGAATCTCCACGACGTCCATCGAGTAGATGGCCTCGAATTCGTTCTCCTCGGTCTTCGCGGTACCGGTCATGCCGGCCTTCTTCTCGTATTTATTGAAGAAGTTCTGGAAGGTGATGGTGGCCAGCGTCTTGGATTCGCGCTTGACCTCGACGTTCTCCTTCGCCTCGATGGCCTGGTGCAGACCGTCGGAGTAGCGGCGGCCCGGCATCAGACGGCCGGTGAACTCGTCGACGATGACGATCTGTCCCTCCTTCACGACGTAGTCCTTGTCGCGGGCCATCAGGTAGCGCGCCTTCAGCGCCTGGCGGATGTGGTGCGCGATCTCGGCGTTCTCGGGATCGCCCAGGTTGGCGATGCGGAAGTATTCCTCGGCCTTGCGGACGCCCTCGGCGGTGAGCTGGCAGCTCTTGTCCTTCTCGTCGACGAGGAAGTCGCCCTCCTCCTGCACCTCTTCCTGCATGATCTGCGCGATCTTGCTGGTGTCGCCGATGACGCGGCCCTTCTTCATGCGGGACGCCAGCAGGTCGGCCTGCTTGTAGAGCGAGGTGGACTTGCCGCTGCGGCCGGAGATGATCAGAGGCGTGCGGGCTTCATCGATGAGGACCGAGTCGACCTCGTCGATGATCGCGTAATGCAGGCCGCGCTGGACCATCTGCTCCTTGTAGACGACCATGTTGTCACGCAGATAGTCGAAGCCGAACTCGTTGTTGGTGCCGTAGGTGATGTCGCACTCGTAGGCCTTGCGGCGCTCGTCGTTGGGCATCTGGTTGAGGATGCAGCCGACGCTGAGGCCCAGGAACCGGTGCACCTGTCCCATCCACTCGGCGTCTCGGGCGGCCAGGTAATCGTTGACGGTGACGACGTGGACACCCTTGCCCTCCAGCGCGTTCAGATACACGGGCAGCGTGGACGTCAGGGTCTTGCCTTCACCGGTACGCATCTCGGCGATACGTCCCTGATGCAGGATGATGCCGCCCTCCAACTGCACCGGATAATGCTTCTCCCCGAGCACACGCCAGGCCGCCTCGCGCACCGTCGCGAAGGCCTCGGGCATGATGTCGTCCAGGGTCTCGCCGGCGGCGAGCCGCTCCTTGAAATAGGGCGTCTTGGCTTTGAGCTCCTCGTCGCTCAGCGCCTGCATCTCCTCGTCGTACGCGAGGATCTGATTCAGGATCGGCTGGATGCGGCGGATCTCCTTATCCGCGGAGAAGCCGAACAATTTTTCGAGAAATCCCACTGTGAACCTCCTGTGTATTCTTCGAAGCGGGACCGGCGGGCGGCGTGTTTTGCCGGCGCCGCGCGGGCCTGCTCATAGTTATAGCATTATATGATATTTTATCATTATTACAGAGGGATGGCAAGGATATTTTCGGGGCGGGGAGGGAGCTTCCGGAGGGCGGAGCCGGTCCGCCCGAGTGCCTCGGGCTGATCAGCTCGGCCCGGACGGGGTGTCTCGGACAGTTGAGTGGAAAGTGCCTCAAAACAAGCAAAAACACCTACTTTTTCGAGGAGAGTTGAGTGGAATCGTGCCGAAAATGCAAAAAACACTCAACTTCGTCGAAAAGTTGAGTGGAAACGGTGATTTTTCGGGGCATAACACCTATCTCGCCCTCGAAATTGTGGTTTTTTCAACGTTTTTCGAGCATTTCCACTCAACTGCCCGTGCAAAGCCCGCCCATGCAAAGCCCACCCAAAAAGGACCCGCGCAATGCGGGTCCTCAGGAAGGGCAAGCCATCAAAACCGGCTTTCCGCTCAGTTATGCGAAGAGTGCGCGGCGGACGACGACGAATTCTGCGCATCGAGCACTGCGTCGATGATCAGCACGACCGCCAGCACCATGACCTCGTCCTCGCCGTCGGTAATGTCGACCTCGTACGAGTCGCCCCAGGAAAACCATTTCTTCGAGACGAGCGCGACGGTGCCATCCCCGGAGCAGATGCGATACTCGTGGGCGAAAAAATCGCCGTCCACATGCCAGCCGGGACCGCCGACCGTGTAGGATTGGCGGCCGAGCGTGAACTCCTTGACGACCTGCGCCACGTCGATGCCGTCGCGGCTGACGAAGTAGGTCGGCAGGAACGACAGAAGTTTCTGGTGGATAAAGGCGAGCTCCTCGCCCTCCGCCGAATACAGGTGCAGCTTCCTGCCGAGGGTGAACACCTCGCCCTCGGCGGAGTAACGGTCCTCATCGAAAATGTCGAAGATCCGGAAGCGGGCACCCCAGGAGAAAACCTTCTGTTTGATGTAAAGCTTCATTGTCAGTCCTTTCGAAAATTACGCGCCGGAAGCACACTCCTTCAGCCGCGTCATCCCTCAATCATTCTGCGGGCCGTAGTATTCCGAATCATCGAAAGCCAGGATGGCCAGGAAGATCGGCGGCAGGAAAATCAGGCCCCAGCCGAAGCCGTCGCTCCGCCCGAAGGCGCGGGCCAGGCGGATCCAGAACTTGCAGGAGAGGATGACGAACCAGACCAGGAAGCCGATCGCGGCAAACAGCGCCATGAACATCAGAAACTCCTTGTCCGCCATCTCGGCGAAGACCACGACGATCAGGCAGAGATAGAAAGCGCCGCCCGCGATCAGGGTACGCCAGAACTTGCTCGTGTTCCAAGCGATCTCGTATTCCGTATAGATGTTGTAGAACGGAATCAGACTCCGCCAGCCGTATCGGCCCGCCTTTTCGAAGATGAACCAGAACGAGGCGACGATCAGCGCGGATAAAAGAATGGGAATAAGCATTTGAAACCCTCCTTTGAATGTACACACAGTATAGCATGTTCCGGGCCGGCGCGCGAGAGATATCGCGGCGCGATACGGGTCTCCTATTGCAGCGCGGGTGCGCATTTGCGGCCGATAATGCGCGATTTCCATAGCGTCGCCGCATGCGGTGACGTGAGCGGCCCTGCCCGCGGGGAGCGCACGCCGCCTCCGCGTTCCGAAGCGCAAAAAGGGAGGGCCTCAGCCCTCCCCCGGAAAGATCTTTTCAGTGCACGTCCAGGACGCCGTAGGTGCCCTGCTCGCGGCGGCGGTAGATCACGCAGACGCGCTCGGTGGCCGCGTCCTTATATACGTAGAAATCGTGGCCCGTAAGCTCCAGCTGAAGCGCGGCCTCGTCGCTGTCCATCAGCTCGGGCTCCACTTCCTTCACACGGACGACCTTTTCCTTCTCGACGGGCTCCTGGGGCTCGGTGAAGTAATCGGCCCGGAGGGTCTTGTCGGATTTCGCCTTATCGGTCAGCTTGTCGCGGTAGCGGCCGATCTGGCGCTCGAGTTTGTCGAGACAGTCATCGATACCGGTGTAGCAGTCCGCGCAGGAAACCTCCGCGCGGATGTTGGAGCCTTTGACGGGAATGGTGACCTCGACACGGTTCCACCGGCCCTCTTCCTTGAAGGTGACGAGGACGGCGGTATCATCGGAAAAGAACTTGCTGAGTCTCTCCAGTTTCTTTTCGGTGAGATTGCGAAGCTTCTGCGAAACTTCCATGTTGCGGCCGACGAACTTGTACTGCATACGTTCCTCCATTCCGAGATGGCGGGACCGGCGGACCGTCCCGCGGCTCTCCGTATATTCTGGCAGGATCTCTCCTGCTGCTTATATTATACAACGGGGGCAGGGCATTTTCCTATGTCTATTTTGTAAACAATCGCTCCGGAAGCGCCCGGAGCCGCGTTTTGTGGATGCTTCAGAACTTCAGCGCATGAAATTGTGCATAAGAAAAAGTTATCCACTGAATATTTGTGGATAACTTTCTTTTTCGCGAAAATGTGATAAACAATAGGGTTACGAGAAAAATTTCAAATTGTGGATAAAGTGGATAACACCCCGAAAATCCGTTGTTTTCAAGCTTTCCGGGCTGTGGATAACTTTTTCATCTCCACGCTGACGAGCTCGGGCGGAATGCATATTCTGGGTCCGCCGAGGCCGGCGCTGATGACCGTGGTCATGCCCTCCTCGCGGAAGACGCCCTTCACCCGCTTCGCGTTCCAGCCCTGACCGGGGGCGATCAGGCCGCCGCGGCCCCAGGGCATCAGGCCGCCGTGATCGTGGCCGGAGAAGACCAGCTTCGCGCCCGCGCGCCGGTAGTAGCCGGGGCACTCGGGCCGGTGGGCCAGCAGGATGAACCAGGGCTCGCCGAGAGCGCGCCACTGCTCCCGCACCGCCGCGAGACTGCGGAGCTCGCGCTCGTGCATCACGGTGGTCATCTCGGTGAGAGGGCATTCGGGCTTCACCCAGATGCCGCCGAGGGCGATCTCGCTGCCGCCGCGCCCGAGGGTGATCACCTCGCCGTCGAGGACGCGGATGCCCGCTTCCCGCAGGTCGCGGAGCTCCGCCTCGAGGATCTCGGGATCGGAGCGGGTCTCGTGGTTCCCCAGGCAGAAATAGCAGGGCGCGATGGCCGCGCAGCCCCGGAGCATCGGGACGACGGCGCTCCGCTCCTTTTCGCCGTAGTTGAGCTCCAGAAGGTCCCCGGTGATGAAGATGAGGTCGGGGCGCTCGGCCGCGACCCGGTCCAGCAACTTCTTCTGTCCCTCTCCGAAGCTACGGGCGTGCAGATCCGACAGCTGCACGATCCGGCAGCCGTCGAAGCCCGCGGGCAGGTCCGCGAGCCCCAGCGTGAAGCGGCGGACGACCGGGGTCTTCCGCCCGAAGGTTCGGGCATTGAACTCCACCAGCGCGGTCAGGATCTTGCGGACGGGATGACGTTTATCCATGGGCTTCCTCCGGAATCGGGGCAGGCAGCAGCGCCCCGAAATGAGCAAAGACAGGCGGCGCGGACGCCGCGGGAACGTTCTTGCTGATGTCTCTATTATAAAAGACCGGCGGACTTTTGTAAACCGAAGCGAAATTTTCTGTTTCCGCCGTTACCTTTTCCGTGCCCCGCCACATAGAGTTATCGAAACACAGCGATGCTTACGAACCCGAAGAAAGGATATGACCACGAAAAGATTACTTGCTATAGCCATGATTCTCGCGCTGGCCTGCGCCTGCGTCTGCTGCGGCCCCGAAAAGAAGGAGCCCGATGTCACCCTGAACCCCTCCGCCGAGGAGCCTGACGTCCAGAGCCTCTCCGACGGGGATCCCGCCGTCGTCCCCGGCAACGTTGATTATTACAACCTCGAAATCCGGATTGCGGAATGCCTCTCGAACGCCACCGGCATCTGCACGGCAAGATTCCTGCTCGCCGCGACCGCCGGCGAGTTCACGAACTTCGTCTTCGCGGTGGATACCGTGTACCGCGGCGCGTTCCCGGCCGGCACGGTGACCGTCACCGTCGAGAACCGCTTCGACTATGTGCAGAAATATGCCAGCCTGACCGCGAACGAAAGAGTGCTGCTCGTTCTGGAGCCGGAGACCGGCATTCCCGATGACCCGAACGCTCTGCGCCCCGTCTGCGAATGCTTCATCCCCCTGGACCGCTTCCTCGCGGAAGGTTCCGACGTCTTAGACTCGTCCCCCCTCTTCCATGACATGTACGCCCCGACCGAAGCCGCGCTGCTGGCCCTCTGCGCCCAGTACGCCGACTGACGCGAGCGGGAATACCTCCCGGCCGCCGGTTTCCCCGGCGGCTTTTTTTGCCCTTTTGCCGCGGTCCCCCCCCGGCCTCCCGCGGCGTCGCTTCCG
>JAZUHB010000117.1:0-18259 GCA_045641505.1 Bianqueaceae bacterium
CCGGCCGCACGAGCCCCAGCCGGTCGAGGAGCGCCTCCTGGCAGTCCGACCACTCCGGCGTGCAGAGGCCCAGATCGCGGGCCTTCCGCGCTGCGTAGCGCATGCCCTCCGCGACACACTCGCCGTGGAGCGCCGTGTAGCCCAGCGCCGTTTCCACCGCGTGGCCGTAGCTGTGGCCGTAGTTCAGCGCACGGCGGAGGCCCCGGTCGAGGAAATCCTCCTCCACGACCCGCGCCTTGGTCCGGACGGACATCCGCACGAATTCCTCGAGCGGCTCCGGCTCCTTCGCGAGGATCCGGCCCGTGTTCGCCTCGAAGAAGGCGAGCAGCTCCCGATCCAGCACGAAGCCGAGCTTCAGTCCCTCCGCGAGGCCGGCCCGGTATTCCCGCTCCGGCAGCGTGGTCAGGTAGCGCAGATCCGCGGCGACCAGCTCCGGCATCCGGAAAAGGCCGATCATGTTCTTGCCCGCGGGCGTGTTCACCGCACACTTGCCGCCGATGGCCGCGTCGACCAGCGCCAGGGCCGTAGTGGGCACGTAGACGCAGGGGATGCCGCGCTGATAGGTCGCCGCGAGAAAGCCGCCGAGGTCCAGGCAGACGCCGCCGCCCAGGCAGATCAGCACCGTGTCGCGTCCGAAGCCGCGCTCCAGCATGCGGTCCTCGAGCTGCGCCTTCACCTCCCGGGTCTTGCTCGCCTCCCCCGCGGGGAAGGAAAGCAGCTTCGCGCCGAGCTGCTGCGAAAGCCGCGCGCCCCAGAGCGGAAGCAGCGACGAATCGCAGAGCAGGAGACGGCGGAAGCCCGGGAAACGGGTGCTAAGCTCCGCGGCGAGCCGGTCGGTCAGGCCCGTTCCGATGATCACCGGGCAGCTCGCGCCGCCCGCCGAAATGGTGAGTTCAGTCATCTCAGTAGTTGGATACCAGGTCGTTGGCCTTCAGAATCGCGGAATTGAACTTGCGCTTCATCGCCAGCGCCTCGGTAATGTCGTAATCCTTGTAGGTATTGTTCTTGAACGCGATGACGCGGTTGGTCTCGCCCGCCATCAGCAGGTCGACCGCCTTGGTGCCCATCATGGTGGCGTGCTTGATGTCCGTCGCGGTGGGCGCGCCGCCGCGTTGTACGTAGCCGAGGATGGTGGCCCGGGACTCGATGCCGGTCTCCTTCTCGATGCGCAGCGCCAGGTTCTCGGAGCTGGGCAGGATGCCGTCGGCGACGATGCCCTCGGCGACCACGATGATGTTGTGGTCCTTGCCCATCTCGCGGTTCGCGCGGATGGTCTTCAGGATGGAGGAGAACTTCGCGGTCTTCGGATCCTCGGGCACGAGGATGATCTCGGCGCCGCCGGTGGTGCCGGCCCAGAGCGCCAGCTCGCCGCAGTGACGGCCCATGACCTCGATGACGGAAACGCGCTCGTGGGACGCGGAGGTATCGCGCAGCCGGCGGATGGAATCGAGGATGACGTTGGCCGCGGTGTCGAAGCCGATCGTGTAATCGGTGCAGGCCAGATCCATGTCGATGGTGGCGGGGATGCCGATGACGTTCACGCCCTCCTCGGAGAAATCGCGGGCGCCCTTGAAGGTGCCGTCGCCGCCGATGCAGACCAGGCCGTCGATGCCGTGAGCGCGGCAGACCTCCGCCGCCTTCTCGCGCCATTCCTTCTGCAGGAACTCCTGGCAGCGCGCGGTGTAGAGCACCGTGCCGCCGCGGTGGATGATGTTCGAGACGCTGTGCTCGTCCATCTCCCGGATCTCATCGTTGATCAGGCCGTTGTAGCCCTTCTCGACACCGACCACGCGAAGCCCCAGATTCAGGGCGTAGCGGACGACCGCGCGGATGCAGGCGTTCATGCCCGGCGCGTCGCCGCCGCTCGTCAGGACTCCGATCGTTTTGACCTTGCTTTCCATTTTCATGCCTCACATAAAATATAGATTTTATCTCAGAACCACATTCGTTTCGCCCAGGATCTTCCCGAGCTTGGCCCGGGTCACGGGCTTGCCCCAGGTGTTGAGCTCCTTCGGCGCGGTCATTCTCTGCTGCTCAGCCTTCAGGTAGATCTTCACCGTGTAGGGGCCGGGATCCTCCGCCAGCAGACGGCAGATCTCGTCCTTCTTCTCCTCCCAGGCCGCGGCGTTTTCCACCTGGATCCAGAGGATCTTCGGATCGATGCTCCGGCGCTCCCGGCCGTAGGTCTTCGCGAGGGCCGAGGTATCGTCGAAGGAGGACAGGGTCTGGCAGACCAGCTTGCTGTCCGCCTCCTCCACCACGCTCACGCGGCCGCGGACGAAGATCCGCGCGTCCTCCGCGAGCAGCTCGCGGTTCTCCTCGTATACGTTCGGGAAGACCAGCACCTCCACGCTGCCGTAGAGGTCTTCCACCGTGATGAAGGCCATCATGTTATTGTTCTTGGTGGTCTTCACGGTCTTCTGGGTGATGATGCCGCCGATCGTGACGACCTCGCCGTCGCCGAGCCGGCGTCCGCCGCCCTCCTCCTCGCTTTCGCCCTCGTAGGCGAAATCGGAGCAGAAGTGCGTGACGGTCTGCCGCCACTGCGCCTCGTAGGCCGCCAGGGGATGGCCGCTCAGGTAGATGCCCAGGGCCTCCTTCTCCAGCGAGAGCCGCACGCTCTCGGGGTATTCGGGCACGTTCGGAAGCGGCATCTCGCGCACCTCCTCCGCGCTCCCGTCGGCAAAGCCGAAGAGATCCATCTGGCCGCTCATCTGGGTCTTCTTCCAGGTGGCCGCGGCGGAAAGGGCCTCGCCGCTGATCGCCCAGTACTGGCTGCGGCGGCCGCCCCAGGAGTCGAAGGCGCCGGCCTTGATCAGGTTCTCGACCGTGCGCTTGTTCAGGTCGTGATCCTGCATCCGGCGGCAGAAATCGTAGAGATCCTTGAAGGGGCCGTTCGCCGCGCGGTCGTTCTCCAGCTGCGCGATGCAGTTGTGACCGACGTTCTTGACCGCGGAAAGGGCGTAGCGGATGCGCTTCACGCCGTCCGCCCCGAGCTCGACCGCGAAGCAGTCGCGGCTCTTGTTCACGTCCGGCGGTAGCAGCTCGATGCCCATCTCCTTCAGGGTCTGGATGTAGGCCACCAGCTTCGGGGTAGCGTCGATCACGGAGGTCATGATGGCCGCCATGTATTCGACCGGGTAATGGTATTTCAGCCAGGCCGTCTCGTAAGCCACCACCGCGTAGGCGGCCGCGTGGCTCTTGTTGAAGGCGTACTTGGCGAAGTCGGTCATCTCGTCGTAGATGGCGGCGGCGACGTCCTCGGAGATGCCGTGCGCCACGCAGCCAGGCACGCCCAGCTCCGCGTTTCCGTGGATGAAGTTCTCCTGCTCGCGGGCCAGCTCGTCCGCGTGCTTCTTCGCCATCGCGCGGCGGACCAGGTCGCTCCGGCCCATCGTGTAGCCGGCGAGATCGCGCACGATCTGCATGACCTGCTCCTGGTAGACGATGCAGCCGTAGGTCTTGTTAAGGATGGGCTCGAGGAGCGGCGTCCGGTAGACGATCTTCGACGGGTCCTTCTTGCCCTCGATGTACTTCGGGATGAAGCTCATGGGACCGGGGCGGTAGAGGGAGATGCCGGCGATGACGTCCTCCAGGCTCTCCGGCTTCAGCTCCTTCATGAACGAGGTCATGCCGGCGGATTCCAGCTGGAACACGCCCGAGGTCTGGCCCTGGCCGATCATGCGGTAGACGCCCGCGTCGTCCATGGGAATCGCGTCGATGGCGATTTCGAGCCCCTCGGTGTCGCGGACGTTCTTCAGCGTATCCTCGATGACGGTCTCCGTGCGGAGGCCGAGGAAGTCCATTTTGAGGAGGCCCAGCTCCTCCAGCGTGGTCATGGTGTACTGGGTGGAGATCACGCCGTCCGCGGCCATCAGGGGCACGTGCTCCATCGTGGCGGAACGGGAGATCAGCACGCCCGAGGCGTGGGTGGAGCAATGCCGGGGCAGGCCCTCCAGGCGGCGGGACATGTCGATCAGCTTATGCACGGTCTCCTCGCCCTCGTAGGCCCCCTTGAGCTCCGGATTGACCTCGAGCGCCTTGTCGATGGTCATGCCCAGCTCGTTCGGGATCATCTTGGCGATCCGGTCCGCGTCGGCGTAGGGCAGGTCCATCACGCGGCCCACGTCGCGGACGACGAGGCGGGCCTTCATCGTGCCGAAGGTGACGATCTGGGCCACCTGGTCCTTGCCGTATTTCTCCACGACGTAGTCGATCACGTCCTGGCGGCGGCGGTCGGAGAAGTCGACGTCGATATCGGGCATGGACACTCGCTCCGGGTTCAGGAAGCGCTCGAAGATGAGGTCATATTTCAGCGGATCGATGTTGGTGATCTTCAGGCAGTAGGAAACGAGGGCGCCGGCGGCCGAGCCGCGGCCCGGGCCGACCATGATGCCGTGGGTCTTCGCGTAGTGGATGAAGTCCCAGACGATCAGGAAGTACTCGACGTAGCCCATGTGGGCGATGACGCCGATTTCGTATTCGATGCGCTCCTCGGCGATTTTCCGGTTGGGGCTGCCGACGGGATAGCGCTCGTCGAGGCCCTGCGCGCAGAGCTCGCGCAGATAGCTTTCGGCGGTATGACCCTCGGGCACCGCGAACGCGGGGATCTTGGACTTGTGGAACTCGAAGCTGACGTTGCAGCGCTCCGCGACGCGGACGGTGTTCCCGAGCGCCTCGGGCACCGCGCCGAACAGCTCCTCCATCTCGGCGGGGCTCTTCAGATAGTAATCGCCCTCGTAGCGCATCCGGTTCTCATCCTGGACCTTCTTGCCGGTCTGGATGCAGAGCAGGAGGTCATGGGCCTCTTTATCCTCTTTGTAGGTATAATGGACGTCGTTGGTGCAGATCAGCGGAAGCTCCAGCTCCTTCGACATCCGGATCAGCGCCTGGTTGACGGTGATCTGGTCCGCGATCCCGTGGTTCTGCAGCTCGAGGTAGAAATGCTCCGGTCCGAAGAGCTCCTTGTAGCGCGCCGCGACCGCCTTTGCCTTCTCGTAGCCCTCGTCCAGGACGGGGCGGGCGACGACGCCGGCGAGACAGGCGGAGAGCGCGATCAGCCCCTCGTGGTACTGCGTGAGCAGCTCCCAGTCGATGCGGGGCTTGTAGTAGAAGCCCTCGATGAAGCCGAGGGATACCAGCTTGATCAGGTTCTGATAGCCCTGGTTGTTCTCCGCAAGGAGGACCAGGTGGTTGTACTCCGCGTCGGAGCGGCCGTCCTTCTGGAAGCGGTCGCGCGTGACGTAGACCTCGCAGCCGATGATGGGCTTGATCCCCTGCGCCTTGCATTCCTGGTAGAACTTGACGCAGCCGTACATCACGCCGTGGTCGGTGATCGCGAGGGAATCCATGCCGAGGGCCTTGGCCTGCGCGACGATCTCGCCGAGCTTGGACGAACCGTCCAGAAGGCTGTACTGGGTATGGACGTGAAGATGGACGAAATCTGCCACGGGCGGGCCCTCCTTTCGAAAAAAGTCATACTGACGCACTTTAATCCATTGTACCGCGGGCGAGGCGGAATGGCAAGAAAAAACTCGGCAAAGCGGGGGGATGGGACAAAAAAGGGAGACAGGCCTCCTCGGTCTGTCTCCCTTCGTTTCGATCGACGCTCAGGCTCTCTTTCTCCGCTTTCCGGTCAGAGCCAGCGCGGCGCCGGACACGGCGAGCAGACCGAGCCAAAGCGCGAGCCGGGCGTCGCCGGTGTCAGGCAGGGTATCGTCCGGAATCAGGACGGAGAAGACGGTCTCCGCCTCGCCGTCGGAGGAAAGGATCTTCAGGCTGTGCTCCCCTTCCGCGAGCGTGTTCAGGAAGGAGGCCTTCAGCAGGATCCGCGTGGAGCCCTCCTCGGCGTCGTACTCCGTGCCGGGCACGGTCTCGCCGTCCACCGCGACGGAAACGAACTTCGCGAAGGGCGCGGAGGAGGTGAACAGAAGCGTGCCGTCGCCTCCGGCCACCCACTCGCTCGCGGCGCCGGCAATGATCTCATAGTCGATCTCCGGGGCCTCGAGGGTGAACTGCCAGCTGTCCGACGTCAGGGTCTCCGCCGCGGTGTAGTTCACGCCTTCGTCCGCATCGACAGCGACGAAGTAGGTGCCGGGCTCCGCCGGGGCTTCCCGCGTCCAGATTTCTTCCCCGCTCGCGCGGTATTTCAGCGAGATGTTGCCCATGCCGACGGTGAAGCCGTCGAAGAGGATGATGGCATCCTTCGGGCTGCCGTCGCAGACCGTATCCGGCGCGATGAACGTGAACTCACTCGCCACGGGCGAGGCCTTCCGGATCACGAAGCTCCAGTCGGGATCGCTGAGACCCGTGGCCGCGTTGTAGTTTTCCGCTTCCGCTACGTCGGCCGTCACGTAGTACAGGCCCGCGTTCACGGGGAGACCGGGGAGCTCCTCCGTGGTACCCGCCTCGAAATAATGCAGAGTGATCTCTCCGATGCCCTCGGGGCCGATGAGCGTCGCGCGGTAGGGATTTCCGTCATAAACGGCGGGGAAGCCGTAGAAGGTGAACATGTCCGCGGTCGGGTCGGCCTTTTCGACCGTGAACTCCCACTCCTCCGCCAGCGCGGGGGCCGCGAAGGAGCAAAGCAGCATCAGTGCGGCCAGAACAGCCGCGGAAAGATTCTTTTTCATGATAATCCTCCAGGTCAGGTTTGCGCCGGTCATCTTCCGGCTTCGAAGGGGGCATAGCGCCCGGTGACAGGGTCTTTCGCGGTATAATCCCAGAGCGCGGCCCCACCCTCCGTGAAACGGGTGACGAGCTTGCGGTCCCGGGCGTTCGCGGAGCGGAGAAGCTCCAGGGAAAGCTCGGCCGCGTTCTCCGGCCGGGCGGCGAGGGGCGCGAGGCCCTCCGGCAGCCGGTCCGAGGAAGTAAAGGCGTAGAAATCCTGCAGGAGCTCCCGCAGCAGCGCCGGTTCCTTGCGGGCGAAGGCCGCCAGCAGCTCGAACTCCTCCTGCGCGCCGAGCGGCAGGAAGGCGAGCCCGCGAAGCTCCAGATAGTCCGCGAGGGTCTCGAAGAGTTCCCAGGCGGAATCGAATTCCTTCGCGAGCGCCGCGAAGAAGCGGACGAAGCGCCCGGAATTGGCAAAACGGTCGAAGCAGTCCTCCACCCGTTTGAGC
This sequence comes from Bianqueaceae bacterium, assembly GCA_045641505.1. Lineage (GTDB taxonomy): Bacteria > Bacillota > Clostridia > Lachnospirales > Bianqueaceae > JAZQNF01. Next base: position 7,119 of record JAZUHB010000117.1, read on the forward strand.
TTCCCAAGGTCCCGCGGACTCAGCCAGTCGTTTTTCAAAAGCTCGTACGGGGGCGCGGGCGAGAAGACATAGCCGAAGCCCTCTTCCGCCGCGAGGGGCGCGCCCTGCAGGCGCTTCAGGAAGCCCAGCTGCAGCTCGTGGCAGCCGAGCTCATAGGCTTCGGAGAAGGAGCGGGCGAAGCGCCCGAGGTCCTCGTAGGGGAGCCCCGCGATCAGGTCCGCGTGCACCTTCACGCGGCCGCTTCCGACCAGGCGCCGGATGTTGCGGAAAAGCTTCTCCGTCGAGGGATTTCGGTGCACGGCGGCGAGCGCCTCCGACATCGTGGACTGGATGCCGATCTCCAGCTGCACCCGGCCCGCGGGCAGGTTCTCGAAGAGGGCCAGGAGCGGCTCGGTCAGCGTCTCCGCCTCGAGCTCGAAGTGGAAACGGGTCGGGCAGTCCTCCGGCAGCGCCGCGAGATAGCTGAGGATCACGGTCGCGAGCTCCGGCCGGGCGTTGAAGCTCCGGTCGAGGAATTTGATCAGCTTCGCGCCGTTCCCGACAAGGTATGTCAGCTCGCGGAGTACCTTGCCGGCGCTTTTGGCGCGGACCCCCTCCTCCGCCGCGGACAGGCAGTAGGAGCAGCGGTAGGGACAGCCGCGGGACGCCTCGTAATAGAGGATGCGGTCCCGGAAGAGCTCCATCCTTCCTTCATAGAAGAAGGGAAGCTCGTCGAGGTTTTCGATCGGCCTCGCCCAGACACGCTTTCCGTCCGTTTCGAAGCCCCAGTCGTCCGGGACCTCGCGGCCGGCGAGGGTCAGAAGAAGCGCCGCGAAGGCCCGTTCGCCCTCGCCGCAGATGACGTAATCGCAGTCGTCTTCGGCGATCTCCGTATGACCGAGACCGTAGGAGACCTCGGGGCCGCCGAGGATCAGCCGCGTCTGCGGCCGCACGCGGCGAAGGTCGCGGAGAAGCCGCCGGACCGTCTGCACGTTCCAGATGTAGGTCGAGAAGCAGACCGCGTTCGGCTCCTCCCGGAGGATGCCGTAGAGCAGCTCGCTGTATTCCTGGTTCACGGTGTATTCGGCCGTGCCCAGGAGCCCCGTTCCCGGCGCGAAGCGCTCCGCGTAGGCCGCCAGCGAGTAGATTGCGGGATTGGTGTGGATGTATTTGGCGTCGATGCCGACCAGCAGGGTTCTCATGCTTCGGTCACCTCCCCACCTTCCGCAGCTTTTTGCCGCGGAGGAAGATATTTCGCCGCGACGACCCGGTACGCGGGCCGGTAGGCTTCCCGGTAGGCCTCACTGTGGGAGACCATCGGACAGTCTGCCTCGAGATATTCGGTCAGATACGCGTCGGCTTCCTCGAGCGTGAAGGAGAACACGCCGCGGGCCGCGAGCCGCCGGAGCACGCGGAGCTTCCGCAGAAAACGCAGCCGGCTGCCGCGGGCCGTCCTCGCGGAGCGCAGGAAGGCGTCATAGAGCGCGGGCAGCTCCTCCGCGGAAAGCGCCGCCAGGTTCACCCGGACGAAGCCGTTCCCGATGGACTCCCAGAAGGGAGCGGAGGCATCCGGCGCCGTCGCGGCGTGCTCGCGGGTCAGGTACTCCCGGCACTCCTCCGGATCGCGGATCAGGTGGCCGCCGCCGAACTCGTTCTGGTACAGCAGCTTGACCGCGTCGCGCGGCTCCATCTTCGGGTAGCGTGCCGCGTGGAGCCTGAGGATCTTCGCGATTTCCATCGGCCGGATCCCTCCTTTCGATAAAATGAAAGCCCCGGAATTTCCGGGGCTCGATACGAGAGGCGCAGACCAGAATTGAACTGGTGGATACTGGTGTTGCAGACCATTGCCTTACCGCTTGGCTACTGCGCCATGCTTTTCGGGATCGTGAAATCCCTAGTGACCCGTGGGAGAATCGAACTCCCGTTACCGCCGTGAAAGGGCGATGTCTTGACCGCTTGACCAACGGGCCGAATCGCGTTCTTTTTCAACGCGAAAGTGATTATAGCATAGGAAAAGCGGGCTTGTCAACTGTTTTTCCGCGGCGGGACCGGCCGCATTTTGCGGCCGGAACCGTCCGCTGAAGGCGGACGGTGGGCCGTTTCAGTTCTTCAGGATGTCCCTCGCGACCGGCTTGTAGAAGAGCTCGCGGATCTTTTCGCGCTCCCCCGTCTGGCCCAGAATCCACATCAGCTTGGCCAGCACGGCCTCGGTGGTCATGTCGTAGGCCTCGAGCAGAGCCAGATCGTGCTTCAGGTAGTAGCCCACGTCGTAGACCGACAGGTTCGAGCCCTCGTTCTGCACCTGGGTGGTCATCACGACGGTCTTGCCCGCGGCGACCGCGCGGCGGATCACCTCGTAGAACTCCGCGCCCTCGTAGGAGGGCAGGCCGCCCACGCCGAAGCTCTCCACGATGACGGCCTCGCTGCGCTCGAACAGATAGGAAAGCAGACCCGCGTCCGCGCCGGGCGTGAGCTTCATCAGCCCGACCCGGGTCTCGAGCCGGTCATAGAAGAGCGGCGCGTCATAGGCCTCGGGACGGATGTATTCCATCAGATAGCCGTCCTGGACCACGCCGAGGAGCGGATAGTTGATGCTGGAGAAGGCCTCGTAGCTGGTGGTCCGCACCTTGCAGGCGCGGGTGCCGAGGATGATTTTCCCGTCGAAGACGATCATCACGCCGCACAGCCCGGAGACCGCGCAGCGGAACGCGTCCGCCAGATTAGTCTTCGAGTCGGTGTTCTCGAAGAGGATCGGCTTCTGCGCGCCGGTCAGCACGATGGGCTTGGGGCTGCCCTGGATCAGATAGGAAAGGGCCGCGGCGGTGTAGGCCATCGTGTCGGTGCCGTGCGTGATCACGAAGCCGTCGAACTCGTCGTAGCGCTCGCGGATTTTGCGGGCGAGGGCGAGCCAGTGAGCGGGCGTGACGTTGGTGGAGTCGATCGCGAAGAGCTGCTCGCACTCCGTTTCGCAGAGCGAGGCGAGCTCGGGCACGCGGGCCGCGAGCTCCGCGGGGGTGAGCGCCGGGGCGAGACCGCCGGCGCCGGGTTCGGACGCGATGGTACCGCCGGTACCGAGGAGGAGAATTTTTTTCATGGGAGGAGTCCTTGGGAATAACGGCGCCTGCGGCGCAATAACGGCCGGCGGGGCCGGCAATAACGGCGCCTGCGGTGCAATAACGGAAATAACAGAACACCGGAGTGAACCGGCTGCTGCGGCGCAGCCGCGAATCGGCGCATTCGTATTATATGCCCATCCCGCGGTTTGTTTCAACGGGTTCTTGTCAAAAAATCGGGCGGATGATATGATGGAGCAAATCTTTTTCCGGAGGCTTTCGCATGCAGAAAAAACGTCTCAGAAATTACGCCCGGCTGATCGCGCGGATGGGCGTCAACGTCAAGAAGGGCCAGGAGGTCTTCGTGGCCGCCGGGCTCGACCAGCCCGAGTTCGTGCAGATGGTCGTCGAGGAATGCTACAAGCCGGGCCCCTCCCGCGTCGTGGTCGACTGGAGCTATCAGCCCCTTGCCAAGGTCAACGTTCGCTACCGCAGCCTGAAGAACCTATCCGAGCTGTCCAACTGGGAAGAAGCGCGCTGGGCTCACTACGTCGACAAGGTCCCCTGCCGCATCTACCTGGAGAGCGACGATCCGGACGGTTCCAAGGGCATCGACCAGAAGAAAATGGCCAAGGCCCGCCGCGCCTCCTATCCCGTCATCCGCTCCTACCGCGACCAGATCGAGAACAAATATCAGTGGTGCATCGCCGCCGTGCCCGGCGAGGCCTGGGCGAAGAAGCTCTTCCCCGCGCTCTCGAAGAAGCAGGCGGTCGAGGCGCTTTGGAAGGCGATCCTGGACTGCTCCCGCGTCGACGAGGATCCCCTTGCCGCCTGGGACGCCCACAACAAGGACCTCGAGGCCCGCTGCGCCTACCTGAACGGCCTCGGCATCGAGTCTCTGCATTACAGCGCCTCCAACGGCACCGACTTCACGGTCGGCCTGATCCCCGAGGGCGTCTTCTGCGGCGGCGGCGAGACCTCGCTGCAGAACATCTTCTTCAACCCGAACATTCCCTCCGAGGAGGTCTTCACCTCTCCCCTGCGCGGCGCCGCCGAGGGCACCGTCGTGGCCTCGCTGCCCCTGTCCTACCAGGGCGAGCTGATCGAGGATTTCTCGCTGCGCTTCGAGGGCGGCAAGGTGACGGAGGTCCACGCCGCGAAGAACGAGGAGCTGCTGCGCGAGATGGTCTCCATGGATGAGGGCGCCGCCTACCTCGGCGAGTGCGCGCTCGTGCCCTACGACTCCCCGATCCGCGAGAGCGGCATCCTTTTCTACAACACGCTCTTCGACGAGAACGCGGCCTGCCACCTGGCGCTGGGCCACGGCTTCCCCGACTGCATCCGCGATTTCCAGACCAAGTCGCTGGACGAGTGCCGCGCCCTCGGCGTGAACGACTCGATGATCCACGTCGACTTCATGATCGGCACCGCGGACCTCGCAATCGACGCCCGCACCCGCGACGGCCGGACCGTGCCGATCTTCCGGAACGGCAGCTGGGCGTTCTGAGGCTTGGACAAAGGCATATATAAACCAATCCCCGATGCTGCGGTATTCGCGGCACCGGGGATTTTTCGTTTTTTTGCGGCGCGATGAAAACCGGATTAACCGGTGTCCTTCACGCCTGCGGCAGCCCGCCGCTCTCCGCTTCCGCGAATTCCAGCATCATCCGGACCTTCCGGATCGCGCGGGGCAGGATCTCCGGGATCAGCAGCCGCTCGGTGCAGTCCGGGTCCGATTCCTCGAGCATCAGGCCGTACTCGTTCATCAGGACGAGGAGCTCGCGGTGCGCCTCCAGCTCCTCCGTCGGGATGTCCTGGGTGAGCGGATTCCACTTGCAGTGCCGGAAGACCGGGTGATCGTTCTTGTCCGTGGACGCGGCGGCGCCGAAGAGGCGGCAGACCAGCGGGCGCCACTTGTAGACGGTGCAGTGGTACGGGCCCTGCTCCCGGAAGAACGGGCAGCCGCGGGTCAGGGACGCAATGCCGCCGTTCTCCCCGGCCGCGCCGCCCTCCAGCAGCTCGAGCACCGTGCCGTCGAGGCCCTCGGCGATCAGGCCGTAGGCCAGGAAATCGGCCTCGAGCTCCGTGATGTCCGGCGTGAAATCCCGGCAGCAGCTGCCGCAGCCCTCCGGGCAGCGCAAATCGAAGCAGGAGCAGAATTCCTTTTGTTTCTGCTCCAGTTCTCCGTAAATCGAGCGCAGCCGCGCAAGCTCCTCGCCGACCCGCGTCGACGCGAGTTCCTCCTCGATGCTTTTCGCCTTCGGCGATAGTTCATCCTCGATGCTTTCCGCCTTCGGCGATAGTTCATCCTCGATGCTTTCCATATTCTTTTTTTCCTCTGCCGTCCTGCGTTATTTCATCATCCTCTGGCGGACCGCCTCGTAGGTCAGGATGCCCGCCGCCATGGCCGCGTTCAGCGATTCGGCCGAGCCGGGCATCGGGATCGTCAGGATCTCGTCCGCGAGGGCGACCGCCTCCGCGCTCAGGCCGTTCCCCTCGTTGCCGATGAGGAAGGCGCAGGGGCCGGAAAGGGCCGCCTCGAAGTGGGGCTTCACGCCGCCGAGCGCCGCGGCGTAGACCCGGACGCCCGCCGCCTTCAGGGCCGCCACGGTCTCGCAAAGCTCCGCGCCCTGCGCGACCGGCAGATGCAGCAGCGAGCCCATGCTGGAGCGCACGACCTTGGCGCTGTAATAATCGACCGTGCCGCGGAGCGCGATTACGCCGTTTGCGCCGGCCGCGTCCGCCGTCCGGAGGATCGTGCCGGCGTTGCCCGGATCCTGCAGGTTCTCCAGCACGAGGATGAGCGGCGTCCTGCCGTTCGCGAGGACCTGCTCCACCGAGTCGGCGCGGCGGCGCACCACCGCCAGGATGCCCTGGGGCGTCTCGGTGTCGCTCACGCGGAGGAAGGCCTCCTTGCTCAGCCGGTAGACGCGGGTGTCCGCGCCGAGCGCCTGCTCCAAGCGGTCACGGTAGCCGAGGTCCCGGTCCAGCAGCGTCTGCTCGGCCAGGAGATATTCCGGCTCGAAGCCGCCCGCCTTCGTTCCGCGCGCCGTCAGCAGCTCCTCCACGGAGCGCAGCCCCTCCACCAGGAAGAGGCCCTCACGCCGGGCCGTCTGCGCGTTCTTCAGCGCGGCCGTTTTCTTAACGATCTCCGCCTTCGCGGAGGAAACATCGATCCATTTCATAAGCTTCTCCTCACAAGCGCCGGGCCTGACCGCCGGCGTCTGAAACGAAAACAGTATAATCCCTCCGCCGCGGAATTGTAAAGGGGACGAAACCTTGCAATTCGGCCGGCCGCGTGCTATACTACGAAAGTTAATTGTATCCTTAATAAGGAGGGCGCCATGAAAAAATTCCTTGCCGGACTGCTGGCCGCGCTGCTGGCCTCCGCCGCCTGCTTCGGCGCGGGCGAATTTGCCGAAAGCTCCGGCTCCCGGAACCGCGTGACGCCCGGCGGCGCGGACTGCGCGCACATCTACTCCGCGCCGGTGGTCACGGTCACCGAGAACGAATTCACGGACCGGACCGTCACGAGCAATTTCACCTGCCTCCTCTGCGGCCATACCCGCAGCACCGCGGAGCTCATCCTGCACGAATGCGATTTCGTCCCCGAAACGCGGAGCGAAAGCGGCGAGCTGTCCGAAAACGCCTCCTTTACCGAAACCTACACGGTCTATGTCTGCCGCCTCTGCGGCAAAACGCTCACGGCGGGCGAATACGACGGCCATGAGTGCGACTTCGTCACCGAGACCAGGACCACCCGCGACAAGTACCTGAACGAGACGAGCGAAAGCGTCTCCGTCTGCTCCGTCTGCGGACGGACCCGCACGGTCCGCGAGTACAAGCCCTATCCCGTCCCCGAGTACGATCCGGACGCCTGGTACCTGCTCCTCGTGAACCGGCACCACCGCATCACGCGGAATCCCGACGTCTCGCTCACCTACGTGCAGGGCGAGGAATGCGTCGATTCCCGCATCGCGGGCGCGCTCCGGCAGATGCTCGCCGACTGCCGCGCCGCGGGGCTCTCCCCCGTCATCTGCTCCTCCTACCGTCCCTGGAGCGGGCAGGAATACCTCTACAACAACAAGGTGAACTCCTACGTGGCGCAGGGCTATGACCGGGATTTCGCCGAGAAGAAGGCGGCCCTCGAGACCGCGATTCCCGGCACCAGCGAGCACCAGACCGGCCTCGCCGTCGACATCATTTCCTCCTCCTACCGCCTTCTGAACGAGAAGCAGGCGAACACCGCGGAGCAGAAATGGCTGATGCAGAACTGCTGGAAATACGGCTTCGTGCTCCGCTATCCCGTCGGCAAGACCGCCGAGACCGGCATCATCTACGAGCCCTGGCACTACCGCTACGTCGGCCCCGAGGTGGCGAAATACCTGATGGAAACCGGGCTCTGCCTCGAAGAGCTCCTCGACCCCGAATACATCTTCACCGATACGAATTACTAAGGAATACCATGCTTGACGTATTACTCGACGCGCTGCTGGACACGCTCAAATGCCTGCCCTTCCTGTTCGGCGCCTATCTTCTGATCGAATTCCTGGAGCACAAGACCGAAGGAAAGCTGACCGAAAAGCTGCGGCACATGGGGCCGCTCGGACCGCTCATGGGCGCGCTGCTCGGCGCCGTCCCGCAGTGCGGCTTCTCCGTCACCGCCGCGAACCTCTACGCCGGCCGGTTGATCACCCTCGGCACGCTGGTCGCGGTCTTCCTCTCCACCAGCGACGAGGCGGTGCTGATCCTGCTGGCGGAGCCTACCGCCATCGGCAAGATCCTTCCGCTGCTCCTCACCAAGGTCATCTGGGCCTTCGCGGTCGGCTGCGCGACCGATCTCGTGATCCGCGCGATCCGCAAAAGGAAGCCCGCCGAAGAGGAAGCTCCCTTCGAGGAGCTCTGCAAGGACTGCCACTGCGACGAGCATCCGGTCGTCGTTTCCGCACTGATCCACACCGGCAAGATCTCCCTGTTCCTCCTTTGCGTGAACCTGGTGCTCGGCACCGTTTTCCACTTCCTCGACGCCGAGACCGTGGGCCGTTTCCTGCTCGCGGGCAGCTTCTTCCAGCCGTTTCTGACCGCTCTCATCGGCTTCGTGCCGAACTGCGCGGCCTCGGTGCTGCTCACGCAGCTGTACCTCAAGGGCACCCTTTCCTTCGGCTCCGTCATCGCGGGCCTCTCCACCGGCGCGGGCCTCGGCATGGCCGTGCTCTTCCGCACCAACAAAATGAAGGAAAACCTGCACATCCTGGCGCTCCTCTATCTCGCCGCGGTCGCCGCGGGCCTGATCCTGAACGGAGTGCTGTAAATGAAACACCGTTCGCTCCGCTATCTGACGGAAGCCGGACTGATCGCCGCCGCCTACGCCGCCGCGACCTACCTCTGCTCCCTGTTCGGCCTGGCCTACGGACCGATGCAGCTTCGGCTCTCCGAGGCTCTCTGCATCCTGCCGGTCCTTTTTCCCTCAGCGGTCCCAGGCCTCACGGTCGGCTGCCTGATCGGAAATCTCGGCAGCACGCTCGGCCCGGTCGACCTGATCCTCGGCACCGCCGCGACGCTTCTGGGCGCGGTCCTCACGCGCCTCACCCGCCGCGTCACGCTGAAGGGTCTGCCCCTCCTCTCCGCCCTCTTCCCCGCCCTCACGAACGGACTGATCGTAGGCGCGGAGATCACTCTGTTCCTGGGCGACGCCGCCTTCAGCTGGAAGGCCTATCTGCTGAACGCCTGCTGGATCGCCGCGGGCGAGCTGCTGATCCTCCTGCTGCTGGGGCTCCCCCTCTGGTCGCTCCTACGCAAAACGAACAAGGAGAACACATGGACGAATCCTTAGGCATCCGCCTCGAAGGCCTCTGCAAAAGCTACGGCAAGAACAGCGTGCTTGAGAAGCTGGATCTTCAGATCCCCGCCGGCCGCATCGTGGGCCTGATGGGCCCGAACGGCTGCGGCAAGTCGACCCTCCTCAAGATCATGGCGGGCCTTCTCACCGACTACTCGGGCAGCATCACCCTCTTCGGCGAAAAGCCCGGCACCTTCACGAAAAGCTACACCTCCTTCATGACGGATTCCTCCGTCTATCCCGGCTGGAAAAAGCCGGCGGAGCTGATCCGCGACTGCGCGGCCTTCTTCCCCGATTTCGACGCGCAGAAGGCGGAGGAGATGATGCGGAACTTCTCGCTCGACCTCACCCAGCCCCTCTCCACCATGTCGAAGGGCATGCAGGAGAAGGTGCAGCTGGCCCTGGTGATGAGCCGCCGCGCCCGCCTCTTCCTGCTGGACGAGCCGCTGGGCGGCATCGACCCGGCCACCCGCTACGCGATCCTCGAGATGATCAAGCGCTACTATCTGGAGAACTCCACCCTGATCATTTCCACGCATCTGGTGCAGGATATCGAGCCCATCTTCAACTACGGCGTGCTGCTCGGCTACCGCGAGCTGGTCCTCGCGGGCGATACAAAGGTCATCGCGGACACCTACCACAAGTCCCTGAACGACATTTTCAAGGAGGTGTTTTCATGTTTGGCAAGCTTCTGAAAAACGACCTCCGCGCGACCGCACGCACGCAGTGCTGGGCCATCGGCCTGAGCTTCGGCATCGCGCTCCTCACCTTCGGCTGCTATCTGCTCATGCGGAATTACGCCCTCGGCGGACTGCTCTCCGGACTGCTGCTTCTGCTGCTCGCGTCCTGCGTCCCGCTGATCAGCCTGATCTTCATCGTCATCTGGTTTTACAAGACGAGCTACGGGAAGGAAGGCTATTTCACCCGGCTCCTGCCCGTCGATCAGAAAAAGGTCTTCACGTCCAAGACGCTGATCGCTTATTTCTGGTATCTCCTCGCCACGCTGCTTTCGCTCCTGATGATCGCCGCGGTGGCCGGAATCTTCGTCCACACCCTGGAGCAGGAGGAGGGCATGCCGAGCGCCGCGGAGATCTGGCAGCTCGTGATCACCATGCTGCCCCGGAAGACCCTCGTCACGTTCGCGGTCTTCATTCCCGTTTACGTCCTGATCGCCACGCTCGCCGCCGTCGTGCTCTACGAGTTCGTCATCTGCGCCGGCAACGGATTGCGCGGCTTCCGGAACATCGGCAAGGGCTCGCCGGTCCTGGTGTTCATCCTGGTCTACCTCGGCGCGATCCTCATCTCGAATCTGAGCAGCCTGATCCCGCTCACCGTGGGACTGGACGAGGAGCTGAACATCGTGCTCCGCGACGTCTCGGTCGCGCAGGCCGTCCTGTACGAATCCAACGCCCTCTGCGTCCCGCTCCTGACTCTCGCCGCGCCTGTGATCTTCCTGCCCGTGGGCTTCTTCCTTTCCCGGAAATGGTACGCGGATCGGGTCGATCTTCGCTGATTACGTTAACAAACCGGCCTTTCGAGGCCGTTCATGGAGGAAATCATGTATAAAAAAGTCTCGGCGGACATGAACTTCATCGCCCGCGAAAAGGAAGTACTCGGATTCTGGAAAGAGAATCAGATCTTCGAAAAGAGCCTGAAAACCCGCGAGGGCTGCCCGACCTTCACCTTCTATGACGGTCCCCCCACCGCGAACGGCAAGCCCCACATCGGCCACGTGCTGACCCGCGTCATCAAGGACATGATCCCCCGCTATCAGACCATGAAGGGGAACTTCGTGCCCCGGAAGGCCGGCTGGGATACCCACGGACTGCCCGTGGAGCTCGAGGTCGAGAAGGCGCTCGGCCTGGACGGCAAGGAGCAGATCGAGCAGTACGGCATCGCTCCCTTCATCGACCGCTGCAAGGAAAGCGTCTGGAAATACAAGGGCATGTGGGAGGATTTCTCCGGCACCGTCGGCTTCTGGGCCGACATGGACCAGCCCTACGTCACCTATCACGACGACTACATCGAGTCCGAGTGGTGGGCGCTGAAGACCATCTATGAGAAGGGCCTCCTCTACAAGGGCTACAAGATCGTTCCCTACTGCCCCCGCTGCGGCACCGCGCTGTCCAGCCACGAGGTGAGCCAGGGCTATAAGCAGGTCAAGGAACGCTCCGCCGTCGTCCGTTTCAAGGTGAAGGGCGAGGAGAACACTTTCCTCTACGCTTGGACGACCACTCCGTGGACTCTGCCCAGCAACGTCGCTCTGTGCG
>JAZUHB010000118.1:0-9795 GCA_045641505.1 Bianqueaceae bacterium
CCCACCGGTTACACTAAGACCGGCATCACCGGAAACGAGGAGGATGGCTATACCATCACCAACGCGCACACCCCTGCGACCGAGTCCGTCACCGTGACGAAGGTCTGGGACGACGCGGATAACCAGGACGGCCTCCGCCCCGCGAACGTGACCGTCCAGCTTTACAAGCAGGTCGGCACCGGCGCGATTGTGGCCGTTTCCGGCGCGACCGTTACACTGAACGCGGCCGGCAGTTGGACTGACAGTTTCGATGATCTGCCCGCGTTCGAGGGTGGTGTCGCAATCGTCTATACTGTCGACGAGGTTGCCGTTCCCACCGGTTACACCAAGACTGGCATCACCGGAAACGAAACCGACGGCTACGTCATCACCAATGCTCATACCCCCGCGACGAAGTCCGTCGCCGTGACCAAGGTCTGGAACGACGCGGATAACCAGGACGGCATCCGTCCCGCAAACGTCACCGTCCAGCTTTACAAGCAGGTCGGCACCGGCGCGGTTGTGGCCGTGCCCGGCGCGACTGTCACCCTGAATGCCGCGAATACCTGGAATGATTCCTTCGATAATTTGCCCGCGTTCGAGGGCGGCGCTGCAATCACCTACACGGTCGATGAGGTCTCCGTTCCCGCCGGCTACACCGTGACCGGCATCACCGGCAGCGAGGCTGAGGGCTACGTCATCACCAACGCCCACACCCCCGAGACCGTGGACGTGAAGGTAACCGTGGATTGGGACGACGTCGACGATGCCGACGGGCTGCGGCCTCTGTCGGTCTACCTGCAGCTGTTCCGCGTGAAGGCCGACGGAAGCTCCGAGGTCATCGATGATGTGACGCTCGTCGAGGCCGACGGCGTTTGGGAGCACAGCTTCACCGGACTGCCCCGTTTCGAGAACGGCGTCGAGATCGAGTACTACATCGATCAGGCCGAGGTCGACTTCTACGGCATCCAGATCAGCGGCAATGCGAAGGACGGCTTCTTCTTCCTCTACATCCACGTTCCGCTGCCTCCGACCGGTGTTTCCATGAGTCTGGGACTCTGGACCGTGATGATGCTGCTTTCCGCGGCGGGCTATCTGGCCCTTTGCCGCTCGAAGAAGCGCCTGAACGGTAAGAAATAAGCGCAAGCATCCCCGCTTCTGAAAAAGAGGCGGGGATTGTTTTTGACTCTTGACTCTGACGTTACGTCAGGGTTTATGATGACATCATCAGGAGGAGAGAGGATGAAAACAGTCAATCAGGTTTGCCGGGCGACCGGTGTCAGCGCCAGGACTCTGCACCATTATGACTCGATCGGGCTGCTCGCGCCGACCGAGGTGACCGAGGCGGGGTACCGTCTTTACGACGAGGCCGCGCTGGAACGGCTCGGCCAGATCATGCTGTTCAAGGAGCTGGGCTTCCCGCTCGGGGAGATCCGGGAGATCCTCGCCGCCCCGGGCTTCGACCGGGACCTTGCGCTCGAACAGCAGATCGGGCTGCTGAAGCTGCAGAAGGAGAGACTCGAAGGTATCATTTCTCTGGCTGAAAATATCAGAGCGAAAGGAGTGTACACAATGGATTTCAAGGCCTTCGATAAGGAAAAAATCGAAAACTACGCCGCTGAGGCGAAGAAAAAGTGGGGCGCGACCGACGCGTACCGCGAGTTCAGCGAGAAGACCGCCGGCTATTCGGACGGGAAGCTCGCGCTTCTGGGCGGCGAGATGATGGAGCTCTTCCGGGAGTTCGGCGCGCTGCGGGAAGCGGCGGCGGATCCCGCGTCTCCCGAGGCGCAGGCCCAGACCGAGAAGCTTAGGGGCTTCATCACGGAGCACTATTATACCTGCACGAAGCAGATCCTGGTCGGGCTCGGTCAGATGTACGCGGCGGGCGGCGAGATGACAGAAAACATCGACGCGGCCGGAGGAGAGGGCACGGCGGCCTTCGCGGCCGCGGCCATCACCGAGTATTGCAAATGATTCATCGTAAAGCGCGGTCCTGCCGCGCTTTTCTTTTTGCCCAAACTATGATATATTAGTGCAATAAACGGTTAAAGGAGAGCAAAAGATGCCCTGTACGACGATTCTGGTAGGAAAGAAAGCGAGCGCGGACGGTTCGACCATCATCGCCCGCAATGACGACGGCGGCTTCGACGCCAAGCGTCTCACGGTAGTCGAGCCGAAAAAGCAGCCCCGCAAATATAAGTCGGTAATTGCGCATCTGGAGATCGAACTTCCGGCGGATCCGCTCCGTTATACCATGTCTCCGAACGTGGACGTGAAGAGCGAGGGCGTCTGGCCGGCGAGCGGCATCAACGCGGCAAACGTCGGCATGACCGCCACGGAGACGGTCAGCACGAATCCCCGCGTGATGGGCGCGGACCCCTACGTGACCTATCAGAAGGCGAAGGACGGTCAGAAGGCGGTGCCCGGCGGCATCGGCGAGGAGGACCTCGTCGAGATCGTGCTCCCCTATATCCGTTCCGCGCGCGAAGGCGTCCTGCGCGTCGGCGCGCTGCTCGAGCAATACGGCACCTACGAGCCGAACGGCATGGCCTTTAACGACGCGGACGAGATCTGGTGGCTCGAGACCATCGGAGGCCATCACTGGATCGCGCGGCGCGTGCCCGACGACCGGGTCGTCATCATGCCCAACCAGTTCGGCCTCGACAATTTCGATTTCGACGACGCCTTCGGCGAGGGCCGGGAGAATCTCTGCTCCGCGGATCTTCGCGAATTCGTGGAGAAAAACCATCTCGACAAGGGGCAGGGCGGCGCGTTCAATCCCCGTCTCGCCTTCGGTTCCCGCTCCGATCACGATCACATCTACAACACGCCGCGTGCCTGGTACATGGCCCGCTATTTCCTGCCGAACACCTACAGCTTCGACGGCGAGAACGCGGATTTCACGCCCCAGAGCGACAATATTCCCTGGTCCTTCGTGCCGGAGGAGAAGGTGACCGTCGAGGACGTCCGCTATCTGCTGGGCTCCTATTATCAGGGCACGCCCTACGATCCCTACGACAACCGCTCCGCCCTGAAGGGCAAGTACCGCAGCATCGCCGTGCCGAACAGCGACGTCGTGGCAATCATGCAGATCCGCGGCGGCCTTCCCGAGGCGATCCGCGGCCTTTCCTGGTATTCGATGGGCGGCAGCGGCTTTACCGCCTGCTTCCCGCTCTACACGAACGTAAGCCGTTTCCCGGAGTATTTCAGCGCGACGAAGAAGGACGTTTCCACCGATTCGATGTATTGGCAGAGCCGGCTGATCGCTGCGCTCACCGACGCCCAGTACGGCACCGCCGTGATGCTCTCCGAACGCTACCGGAACAAGGTGGCGAACGAGACGCGTCGGATCGTCAACGAGTATGACGCGAAAATCCTGGCGGGCGAGGGCGGAAAGGTCCTCGAGGAGGCCAACCGGAAGATCGCGGACGCGGTGAAGGCCCGTTCCGACGAGGCCCTCGGCGCCGTGCTCGCGAATGCCTCCGAGCATATGAAGATCCGCTTCCACAGAGGCGACAACTGAGTGACAGGAGGAAAAACGATGAAGTATCAGCTCGATGAGAAACTCTATATCGATGTCAACGGCGACCGGCAGCATCTCCATATCCGCAGCAACAAGCCGGAGGGCGAGGTGCTCCTGTTCGTGCACGGCGGCCCAGGCGTCTGCGACCGCTCCTGGGTCATGCCCGGCCAGAGCCGCTATCTGGCGGATGCCTGCGTGATGGTCTGCTGGGACCAGCGCATGGCCGGCAAGAGCTACCGCGCGAAGAACGCGGGGCAGAAGATGACGATCGACCAGCAGGTCGAGGACATGTTCGCGGTCGTGAACTATCTGCGCGGGCGCTTCGGCAAGGAAAAGATCTATTTCGTCGGCCACTCCTGGGGCAGCATCCTGGGTGTCTGCTATCTCACGAAGCACGCGGACACGATCGCGGCCTACGTGGGCATGGGACAGTTTGTGAACGGTCCCGTCAACGAGAAAATGTCCTACGATTTCACCGTAGAATACGCGAAGGAGCACGGCGATAAAAAGGCGCTCCGCGATCTCGCGAAGATCGGCGAGCCCGTGAACGGCATCTACGCCGGCGGTATCGACGCGCTGATGGTGCAGCGCGACTACATGACCAAGTTCGGCGGCGGCTGCTGGAAGGAGAAGGAGAGCATCGTGACGAGCGTGATCCTGCCCTTCCTGACCTCCGGCGAGTACAATCTGCTCCCCGACCTCTACCGCTACGCGAAGGGCAGCTTCTACTGCCTGAACCAGCTTTGGCCGGAGGTGATCGCGCTCGAGTTCGACCGTGATGTGAAGAAGCTCGACGTCCCTGTCTACCTTTTCCAGGGCGACCATGACCAGAACACCCCGACCGTGCTCGCAAAGGCCTGGTTCGACGCCCTCGAGGCGCCCTACAAGGAATACGTGCCCTTCCATGAGTCCGCGCATTCTCCCATCAAGGAGGAGAACGAGCTCTGGGGCAGAACGCTGAAGGAGAAGCTCTTCGGAGCCTGATTTTTCGAAACCGAGGTCACGGACATGAACGTATTTTCCAACGAAACCTATCAGCGCCTCAAGGCGTTCTGGAATGAGGTTTTCACGCCCGAGGAGGACGTGGCCGGGGAGCCGCAGGAGGACGATTGGAAGCTGATGGCGCCCTCTGAGAAGCTTCTCGACGCCGTGACGGCCCTCGGCAGCTGCCGGAAGGTGCTCGACTACGGCTGCGGCGCGGGCTGGGCCGGCATCGCCGCGGCAAAGGCGGGCTGCCCGGAGGTCACCTGCGCGGACGTCTCGCAGAACGCGGTAGACCTGGCGGAGCACTACGCCGCGATGTTCGGTGTGGATGACCGGATCTGCTTCCGCGCGGTCTCGGACGAGTGGATCGCGAATACCCTGGCCGGGCAGTTCGACGGCCTCGTGGTCTCCAACGTGATCGATCTGCTGCCCGAGGAGATCTCGGACCTGCTGATCATGAACCTGGCGCGGGTCCTGAAGAGCGGCTCGCGCGCGGTCATCGGCATGAATTACTATCTGGTCCCCGCGGACGATCCGTCCCGGGGCATTACCGTGAGAAACGGCAACGAGATCTATATCGGCGGCGTGCTGCGGCTTCTCTCCCGCACGGATGAGGAGTGGAGCGAGCGTCTCGGCCGGTATTTCCGGATCGACGCGCGCGAGCACTTCGCCTGGGAGGGCGAGACGTCAGAGCGGCGCAGGCTGTTCCTCCTGACGAAGGAGTAAGCGATGGATATCGAATCGGTCCGGGCGCGTTTCGCGCGGCCCTGCGCCTGCGGACGGGTGCATGAGTTCCCGCCCCGCGAGGTCCTGACGGAGCCCGGCTGCCTGGCAAAGCTTCCGTCCTGCGTGCGGAAGCTCGGCGGCGGCAAGCCCTTCGTCGTGAGCGACCTTTGCACCGAAAAGGCCTGCGGAAGTGCCGTGAAGGCGCTGCTCCGGGAGTCCGGCATCCCCTTCGCGGACTTCGTGATCCCGGAGAAAATGCCGAGCCCCGACGAAAAGACCGCGGGCGCGCTCCTGCTTCATTTCGACCCCTCCTGCGACCTGATCCTCGGCGTGGGGAGCGGCGTCATCAACGACTGCTGCAAGCTTCTCGCGGCGGCGTCGCGCCGGCCCTTCCTTCTCGTCGCGACCGCGCCCAGCATGGACGGTTTCTGCTCGGATACCTCGTCGATGGACCGGGACGGGCTGAAGGTCTCGATTCCCTCGCACGGGGCGGATCTCATTCTGGGCGACCCGGAGATCCTCCGGGAGGCGCCGATGGACGCGCTGCTCGCGGGTCTCGGCGACATGCTCGCGAAGTACGTGAGCCTCTGCGAATGGCGGATCAGCGCGCTTGTCACGGGTGAGTACTACTGCGGGGAGGTTGCCGATCTGGTACGCGAGGCGCTCAGGCGCTGCGTTGAGAACGCGGAGGGCCTCGTCCGGCGGGAAACGGAGGCCGTGCGGGCCGTGATGGAGGGCCTGGTGCTCGGCGGGCTCGCGATGAGTCTCGCCGGCTGCTCCCGTCCTGCGTCGGGCGCGGAGCATTATATCTCCCACCTGATGGACATGCGCTCCCTTGCGTTCGGCAGCTTCACGGACCGGCACGGGCTGAACTGTGTCTTCGGGACGCTGGAGGTCATCCGCCGCTACGAAAAGCTGATGACGCTCACGCCCGATCCGGCGCGGGCACGGCGGGAGACGGAGAGCTTCGATCTGCCCGCCTGGCAGCAGACGCTCCGGACGCTGATCGGTCCCGGCGCTCTCGCGATGGAGGCCCTCGAGGAAAAGGAGGGCAAGTACCGGAGAGAGCACGTCGAGGCCCGGCAGCAGGCGCTCTTCGCGCATTGGGACGAGATCCGCGCCATCATCCGCGAGGAGCTTCCGCCCTACGGGGAGCTTCTCGGCTTTTGCCGGAAATTGGGGCTTCCCACGGAGCCCGCTCATTTCGGCCTGGACCGGGAGACGCTCGGGCTGATCTTCCGGGCGACCAAGGATATACGGAACAAATACATACTCTCCATGCTGGCCTGGGATCTGGGCCTCCTGGAGGAAATCGCTGAATAAAGGAGAATCGGAATGAACTCGGAATGGAATCTCAAGGTGCTGTATGACGGGCTGGACGATCCCCGCTACGCGGCGGACCTCGAAAGCTGGAAGACCGCGCAGAAGGAGCTGGACGCGCTGGTCTTCGGCGACTCGACGGTCGACGCGGCCTTCGTGGAGAAGCTTCTGCTCGCGATGGAGGAGTGCGCGGTCCTGGAAAGCCGCCTCTTCAATTTCGTGAGCCTCAGCTCCTCCGCGGACACGGAAAACGGCGATCTGATGGCGGCGATGGCAAAGCTCTCGCAGATCGGTGCGGAGGGAGCGGCGGCCCAGGCGGCCTCCGCGAAGCTCCTGGCGATGGTGGAGGACCCCGACGCGATGGCGGCGGAGAGCCCCGTGATCCGCGAATACACGGCCCTCATCCGCGACGCGCGCCGTCAGGCGACGCACCTGATGTCCAACGAGGAGGAGGCCCTCGCTTCCGCCCTCGATACGAACGGCGCGAGCGGCTGGAGCAAGCTGCAGTCCTATCTGACCTCGACGCTCGAGGTCGAATACCGCGGCGAGACCGTGACGCTCTCCGAGATCCGAAATCTCGCCCAGTCTCCGGACCGGGACGTCCGCCGCGATGCCTACGAGGCCGAGCTCCGGGCCTACAGGAAGGCCGAGGACGCGGTCGCGTTCGCGCTGAACAACATCAAGGGACAGGTCACCTATCTGGCCGAACGCCGTAACTTCGCGTCGCCCCTGGCCGAGGCGCTGGAGCAGTCCCACATGAGCCGCGAGACCCTCGACGCGATGCTTTCGGCTGTGCAGGACTACCTGCCCATCTTCCGCAAGTACCTCCGCAAGAAGGGCGAGCTCCTGGGCTACAAGAACGGTCTGCCCTGGTTCGAGCTCTACGCGCCGCTCGGCGAGAACGCCCGGCGCTTCACCGCGGAGGAGTGCCGCGATTACCTGCTCGGCGTGTTCGGTGACATTTCGCCCGACATCGCCGCCGTGATGCGCGACGCCTTCGAAAACGAGTGGATCGATTTCTATCCCCGGAGCGGCAAGGAGGGCGGCGCCTTCGACTGCGGCATCCCCGAGATCAAGCAGAGCCGCATCCTGACCAACTTCGACGGCAGCTTCGACGCGGTCGACACGCTCGCCCATGAGCTCGGCCACGCCTTCCATGACCGTCAGGTGGAGAACGAGCGGCCGCTGAACACGGGCTATCCGATGCCCGTGGCCGAGACCGCGTCCACCTTCGACGAGATCTGCCTGCGCGCCTACGCGACCGAGCACGCCGCCTCGAAGGAGGAGGAGCTTTCTCTGCTCGAGGCGGAGATCAGCGGCTCCTGCGCCTGCGTGGTGGATATCTATTCGCGCTACCTCTTCGAGACCGCGGTCTTCGAGCAGAGCCGCGACTCCTTCCTGATGGCGGACGACCTTTGCCGCATCATGCTGGAGTGCCAGGACGCCTCCTACGGCGACGGCCTGGATCCCGAGTTCCGTCACCCCTACATGTGGCTGTGCAAGAGTCATTACTACATCTCCGGCCTCAGCTTCTACAACTTCCCCTACACCTTCGGCGAGCTCTTCGCGCAGGGCCTCTACGCCCTCTACCGGGAGGATCCCGCGGGCTTCATGGTCAAATACAAGGAAATGCTCCGCACCACGCCGGTCCATACGATGGAGGAGAACGGCGCGATGATGGGCGTCGATCTGACCAAGAAGGAATTCTGGGAGAAGAGCCTGGCGAATATCGCGAAGAAAATCGAGAAGTTCCTGGCGATCTGAGCGATGGAAGAAGAAAAGAATCTGTGGATAGCCGCGGCCAGGGAGGCCGGCTTCGAGCAGGCGGTCCTCGCGGATCCGGCGCTGCTTAGCCCGGATCCCCGCGTGCGGGAGGCCTGCGCCGCGGACCGCTGCGGCGCGTACGGAAAGAACTGGACCTGCCCGCCGGCGGTCGGGACCCTCGGGGAATGCGCGGAGCGGCTCCGCTCCTTCGGCGCCTGCCTGCTGGTCCAGACCGTCTATCCGCTGGAAAAGAAGATCGACACGAAGGGCTACCGCGCGGCGGAGGAGCTCCACCGGAAGCGTCTGGGAGAGCTGGGCGCGAAGCTTCGCGGGGACTTCCCCGGGGCGCTCGTCCTGGGCGCGGGCGGCTGCCGGGTCTGCCCGGTCTGCGCCTGTCCGGAGCCCTGCCGCGCGCCGGAAAAGGCCCAGTCCTCGATGGAGGCCTACGGGCTCTTCGTGACGAAGGTCTGCCGCGACGCGGGGCTCGCGTACTATTACGGTCCGAAAACCATCGCCTATACGGGATGTATTCTGTTCGGTAATAAGGAGGAATGAAGATGAAAGCAAAGGTATATTTCACCCGGGAGATCACGCCGGAAAACGTGCTCCGGCTCTATGAGGCCCTGGGAAAGGAGCTTCCCGGCAAGGTGGCCGTGAAGGTCCATTCCGGCGAGAAGGGCAATCAGAATTTCCTGCGTCCTGAGTTCTGGAAGCCGATGGTGGAGCGGGTCGGCGGCACCGTGGTCGAGTGCAACACGGCCTACACCGGCACCCGCAACAAGACGAAGAAGCATTGGAAGCTGATCGAGTATCACGGCTGGAGCAGCGCGTTTCCGGTGGATCTGCTGGACGCGGAGGGCCCGGATCTGGAGCTTCCGATCCCGGACGGCAAGGTCATCCAAAAGGACCTGGTAGGCAGGCATCTGGCCGATTATGAGTCGCTGCTCGTGCTTTCCCATTTCAAGGGGCATCCCATGGGCGGCTACGGCGGAGCACTGAAGCAGCTCTCCATCGGCTGCGCCTCGAGCGCCGGCAAATGCTGGATTCATACGGCCGGCCGCACCCGCGACCAGCGCCTCGTCTGGTTCCGCACCGCGCCCCAGGACCGCTTCCTCGAGGCGATGGCGGACGCGGCGAGCGCCGTCGTGAAGCACTTCGGCGGGAACGCCGTCTATGTGAACGTGATGAAGAATCTTTCCGTGGACTGCGACTGCTGCGCCGTGGCCGAGAACCCCTGCATGCAGGACATCGGCATCCTGGTCTCCGATGACCCGGTCGCCGTGGATCAGGCCTGTCTGGACCTGGTCTATGCCGCGAAGGACGACCCCGGCCAGGCCCATATGCTGGAACGGATCGAGAGCCGTCACGGTATCCATACGATCGAGGCCGCCGCGGAGCTCGGTGTCGGCTCCCGTGAATACGAGCTGATCGAGCTGTAAGCACAAAAAAAGAACGCGGCCGGTGGAGGGGCCTGTTTGCGTTTGGTCCGTTCCATAGGG
>JAZUHB010000119.1:0-17733 GCA_045641505.1 Bianqueaceae bacterium
CGGGAGGCGCTCGGACGTTCGCTCCGGCGTAAGCTCTCGGAGGAGCGGCTGCTGCTCGGCGCGGCGCTCGGCCGGATCAAGGCGGGAAGCCCTGCCGCGCGGGTCGCCGAGGCCCGCATGCAGAGCGCGCATCTCCGGGACCGGCTGGACCGCGCGTCCCGCTATTTCCTGAAGGAAAAACGGCATGAGCTCGGGCTTTCCCTGGAGCGGATCAAGCTGCTCGACCCGGAGGCGCCGCTCGAAAAGGGCTACGCGCTCGTAACGGACGGAGCCGGCATTCCGGTGCCCGGCGTGAAGGGGCTCGTGAGGGGCGACGCGCTCACGGTCCGCATGAAGGACGGAAGCGCCTCCGTCACGGTAGACGCTGTGAATACGATTTCGGAGAACGGAAATGGCTGAAGAAAAAGAAGTGAAGGACCTCCTGCTCGAGGAGGCGCTGGAGAAGCTTACGGAGATCGCGGCCCGGATGGAGCAGGGCGGTCTCCCGCTCGCGGATATGATGAAGCTGTATAAAGAAGGGATCGCGCTGTCCCGCCGCTGCGAGGAGCTCCTCTCCGCCGCGGAAAAGGAGATCGAGATCCTGGATACGGAGAATGACGGCAATGCTTGAGCACGAAGAAACGGTCCGCCGCGAGCGAAGCGGCTTCGAGGAACGGCTCGCGCAGGCGGTTCCGGCCCTCTATCCCCTGCTTCGGGACGCGGCCTGCTACAGCCTGCTCGCGCCCGGAAAGCGCGTGAGGCCGCTGCTGCTCCTGCTTTGCGGCGGGAGTCTCGGCGTAGAGAAGGAAAAGCTCTACCCCTGGGCGGAGGCGCTGGAGATGATCCACTGCTATTCGCTGATCCACGACGATCTGCCGGCGATGGACGACGACGATTACCGCCGCGGCCGGCTTACCAACCATAAGGTCTTCGGCGAAGGTCAGGCGATTCTGGCCGGCGACGGGCTGCAGAGCCTGGCGTTTCAGACCGCGTCCGAAGCCCTCGCGGCCGATCCCGGCCCCGGCACCGCGCGGGCGATGAAGCTCCTCGCGGAGGCCGCGCTGGGTATGGTCTGCGGACAGAGCGCCGACCTCGTCTTCGAGGAGAAGAAGGCGGAGCTCTCCGACCTTCAGTATATCGAACGCAACAAGACCGGCTGTCTGCTGACCGCGCCGCTCACGATGGCGGGCGCCCTGGCCGGCGTCGGCGCCGGGGAGCAGGAAAGGCTCGAGCGCGCCGGCCGCGCTCTCGGGACCGCGTTCCAGATCTACGATGACGTGCTGGACGTGGAGGGAAGCTTCGAGGAGCTCGGCAAGCCCATCGGCAGCGACCGGGAAAACGGCAAGTCCACCTTCGTCTCCGTCTTCGGCCTGGAAAAGGCGAAGGAGGAGGCCGAACGGCTCACGGAGGAGTCCGTCGGGGCTCTTTCCTTCCTGCCGGGCGAATACGGCGAGGCGCTCCGCGAATTCGTGCGGGCGCTGATCACGCGCCGGAACTGAACGAAAATCTGACGAAAGGATCCGGAGAACGTTGTCTCACTATCTGGATATGCTGCACGCGCCTTCGGATCTCAAGGCGCTGACGGAGGAGCAGTGCGGGGAGCTCGCGGAGGAGATCCGCGCCTTCCTGATCGAAAAGGTCTCCCGAAACGGCGGGCATCTCAGCTCCAATCTGGGCGACGTCGAGCTTACGCTGGCGCTCCATCGGGTGTTCGATCTTCCCAAGGACAAGCTGATCTGGGACGTGGGCCATCAGGCCTACACGCACAAGATCCTGACCGGCCGCGCGGAGGGCTTCGGACATCTCCGCCATGAGGGCGGCGTGAGCGGCTTCCCCCGCCGGGGCGAAAGCGAATACGATCTGTTCGACGCGGGCCACGCCTCTTCGGCGATTTCGCTGGCCTACGGCATGGCCGTGGCGCGGGACCGGGCCGGGGAGAAGTACGCGGTGGTAAGCGTCGTGGGCGACGGAGCCCTGACCGGCGGCCTCTCCTACGAGGCGATGAACAACGCCGGCAAGAGCCGTCACAAGCTCATCGTGATCCTGAACGACAACGCGATGGCGATCGCCCATTCGGTGGGCGGCATGTCCAACCATCTGAGCCTGCTCCGCTCCAACGGGAAATACCTGCAGAGCAAGCGTGAAATCAAGAATTTCATGACCGGCGTGCCGCTGCTTCGGCCCCTTTACAAGGCCGTGAACGAAGGCAAGGACCGGCTGAAATACGCCTTCATCAAGGGCGGAATCATCTTCGAGGAGATGGGCTTCACCTACCTCGGCCCGGTCGACGGGCATGACATCGGAGACATGGAGGCCGTTTTCCGCCAGGCAATCGAAATCGAAAAGCCGGTAATCATCCACGTCCGCACGCAGAAGGGAAGGGGTTACGCTCCGGCGGAGCAGAATCCCGAGCTCTATCACGGCGTCGGCGCGTTCGACCCGGCAAAGGGCGCGGAGCCTTCCGCTGTGCCGACCTATTCCCGTCTGTTCGGCAGCGTGATGGAGGAGTTCGCGGCGGAGGATCCCCGGATTCAGGTGGTCACCGCGGCGATGGCCTACGGCTGCGGACTGAGCCGCTTCGAGGAGCGCTTCCCCGACCGGCTCCATGACGTGGGCATCGCGGAGGAGCACGGCGTTTCCTTCGCGGCGGGACTCGCGCGGGCGGGCGAACGCCCCTATGTGGCAATTTATTCCACCTTTCTGCAGCGCGCCTATGACCAGGTGGCGCAGGATCTCTGCCTGAACAGGCTGCCGGTCACCCTGGCAATCGACCGCGCCGGCATCACCGGCGAGGACGGAGAAACGCACCAGGGCATCTACGATATCGCCTATCTGTCTCATATTCCGGGCTTCTGCCTGATGGCGCCCGCCTCGGCGCGCGAGATGCGCAGGATGCTGGAATTTTCGAGAACTTACGAGGGGCCGCTGGGGCTCCGTTATCCGAAGGGAGA
Organism: Bianqueaceae bacterium; assembly: GCA_045641505.1. Lineage (GTDB taxonomy): Bacteria > Bacillota > Clostridia > Lachnospirales > Bianqueaceae > JAZQNF01. Next base: position 2,931 of record JAZUHB010000119.1, read on the forward strand.
AAGCTGGGAGGAGCCGGAGGAGCTTCCCTCGCCCGCAATCGAACCGGGCCGCGGCCGTCTCGTGAGAGAGGGAAGCGGCGTGGCGGTGCTCGCGCTCGGCGCGTGCCTTCGTCCCGCGCTGGAGGCGGCAAAGCGCCTCGCGGCGGAGGGAACGGAGATCACCGTCGCCGATCCCCGTTTCGCGTCGCCGGTCGATTCGGAGCTGATTCTTCGGCTGGCCCGGACCCACGAAGCCATCCTCACGGTCGAGGACCACGTCAGGGACGGGGGCTTCGGCATGCGCGTCGCGGCGTTTCTCGCGGAGCAGGGGCTTCCCTGCCGGGTAAAGGTTCTGGCGCTGCCGGACGCCTTCATCGGCCAGGGCAGCCGCGGCGAGCTTCTCCGCCGCTTCGGCCTGGACGCGGAGGGGATCCTCCGCGCGGTAAAGGAGCTTGGCTGACGTGGAAGAGGAGAGACTGGACATCCGGCTGATCCGCGAGGGCAGAGCGTCCTCCCGGGAAAAAGCCAAGGAACTGATCGGAAACGGCTTCGTTTCCGTCAACGGCCGCCCTGCGAAGAAGGCAGGGCAGACCGTGAAGGAGGAGGATCTCATCGAGGTCGCGGTCCCCGCGGTCTCGGCCGGCGACTACCGCTCGGAGGAGGTCTTCGTGAGCCGCGGCGGGCACAAGCTGGCCCGGGCGCTGCAGTTTTTCGGGATCGATCCCGCGGGACTCTGCTGCCTCGACGCCGGCGCGTCGACAGGCGGCTTTACCGATGTGCTGCTCCGGCGGGGGGCGGCGCGGGTCTTCGCGGTGGACGTGGGCCACGGGCAGTTCGACCCGGAGCTCGCGAAAGATGAACGGATCACGGTACGGGAAGGTGTAAACGTACGATACTTAAGCGTAGAGGATTTTCCCGGTCCGATGGATCTCGTTACCGCCGATCTTTCTTTCATCTCGCTCACCAAGGTGCTGGAGCCGCTGGAGGCGCTCCTCGCGGAGGGCGGAACACTCGTCTGCCTGGTCAAGCCCCAGTTCGAGGCGGGGCCCGGCGCGGTGGACAAGAACGGCGTCATCAGGGACGGCCGCGTGCGGCTGGGCGTGCTCCGCAGGGTGTGCGCCGCCGCGGCGGGCCTGGGCCTTTCGGTCCGGGGGATCACCTATTCCCCCATCAAGGGTCCGGAAGGAAACGTGGAGTTTCTGTTATACGCGGTCAAGGACGGCCGCGGAGCCGTGCCGGAGGACGAAGCGCTCCGCCGGGCGGTCGAGGAGGCTGCGCAGGTACTCGGGTAACACAGTCATACACTGTCATCGATAGGGGAAAATCATGAACGAAAAGAAGAACAGACAGGCGCTGATCCAGCGCATCGTGCGGGAAAACGAGATTTCCACGCAGGACGGACTGCTGGAAAAGCTTAAGGAGTGCGGCATCGAGGTCACTCAGGCGACGGTTTCCCGGGATCTCCGGGAGCTGGGCCTCAGCAAGAAGAACGGCCGCCGGGGACAGGTGAACTATGCCGTCGCCGAGACCGTGGGCGCGGATGCGGGCGACGCCTCCAAGTTCCGTCGCATCATCCGCGAGGCCTTCGTCAGCGCCGAAAAGGCGGGTACGATTCTCGTGATCCGCACCGTCGGCGGCATGGCAATGGCGGTCGGCGCGGCCGTAGACAACGCGGCCTTCGAGGAGCTCGTGGGCTGCATCGCGGGCGACGATACCGTCTTCGCGGCGACGCCCTCCGAGGAGGCCGCCGAAAAACTCAAGGAAAAGATCCTCTCCATCATTTCGTAAAGCGGAGGAAGAACGAGCATGCTTTCTCAGATCAGTGTTCAGAACATCGCGCTCATCGACGAAGTGTCGGTGGAGCTCGGCGAGGGCCTGAACATCATCACCGGTGAGACCGGTGCCGGCAAAAGCATCCTGCTGGGCGCCATCAACCTGGCCCTGAGCGCGAAGACCGCGAAGGAGGTCGTGCGTGATCCGGAGCAGAACGCCTCGGTGGACCTTTTGTTCACGGACGTCTCCGACGAGGTCGCGGCGGCGCTTTCCGGGATGGACATCGACGCGTCCGACCGCGAGGTTCTGATCTCGCGGCGCTTCGGCGTGGGCGGACGCGGGACGAGCCGGGTGAACGGCGTCACGGTGACGGCGGCGCAGGTCAAGCAGATCGCGCAGCTTCTGATCGACGTCCATGGGCAGCACGAGCTGCAGTCGCTCCTCAACAGCGCGTTCCACATCGAGATCCTGGACCGCTTCGACGAGCGCATCATGGAGAGAAAGCCCCGCATGGCGGAGCTCTGGAACCGTTCGCTGGAGATTAACCGCGAGCTGTCCCGGCTGACGGAGAACGAGCGCGAAAAGGACCGGCTGCTCGCCCTGATGCAGTACGAATCCGACGAAATCGCCGCCGCGAACCTGCGGGAGGGCGAGGAGGACGAGCTGAACGAGCTCCGGAAGAAGCTCCTCTATGCCGGCCGTCTCAAGGAGGACAGCCTGAAGGCCCACGAGCTGCTCCGCTCCGGCGAGGGCGGAGAGTGCGCGGTCGACCTGATGAACAGCGCCCTGTCGCTGATCGAGTCGGCGGAGCGCTTCGACGAGGGCTTCTTCAGGGAGAAAAAGGAAGAGCTGATGAACGCCGTCGCCATCGCGGAGGACCTCGCGCAGGAGCTCCGCGGCTACAGCGAGAGCATCGAGGGGGATGAGGGCCGCCTGAACGAGACCGAGGAGCGGCTGGACCTGATTCACAGACTGAAGAGCAAATACGGGCGCACGGTCGAAGAGATCCTGCGCTATAAGGAAAAGAACGACGCCGAGATCCGGAAGCTCGAGAACGTGGCGGAGACCATCGCCGCGCTCCGCTCCGAGGAGGCGAAGAACCGGGCGGAGGCGGAGGCCCTCGCGGCCGAGCTCACCGCGCTCCGCAGTGACGCCGGTGAGCGTATCGGCGCGGAGATCACGAAGATCCTGGCGACGCTTCAGTTCTCCGATCCCGCGTTCGTGATCGAGCTTAGCCCGAAGGAGCTGTCCGCGAAGGGCGCCGACGAGGTGCGCTTCATGATCCGGGCCAACAAGGGCGACAGCATCCGTCCGCTGGCGCAGATCGCCTCGGGCGGCGAGCTTTCGCGCGTCATGCTGGCGATCAAGACCGTGCTCGCGGAGCAGGATGAGATCGGTACGCTGATCTTCGACGAGATCGACAGCGGCATTTCCGGCCGCACCGCCCAGAGCGTGGCGGAGAAGATGGACCGCATCGCCGGCTTCCGCCAGGTGATCGCGGTGACCCATCTGCCCCAGATCGCGGCGATGGCCGACCGGCATCTGTGCATCAGCAAGGTCGAGGAGAACGGGCAGACCTACACCCGCGTCACGCCTCTGGACCGTTCCGCCCAGGTGCAGGAGCTGGCCCGCATGGTGGGCGGTGTCGAGATCACGCCGGCCGTGCTGGAGAACGCCCGCGAGATGAAGGAACTGGCGCTCGCCTGGAAAGCGGCCGAGCCGCATGAGGAGGCCTGATGCAGATCGTTGTGATCGGAGGCGGCGCCTCCGGAATGGCCGCGGCGATCGCGGCGAAGACGGCCGATCCGTCCTCCCGCGTCCTCATCCTCGAAAAGAAAGAAAGAGTCGGCAAGAAGATCCTGGCGACCGGCAACGGCCGCTGCAATCTTTCGAACCGTGATCTGTCCCTCTGTCACTTCCACGGAAGCTGTGCCGTTCTGGTGCCCGCCGTATTCGCGGAGATGGGCCCGGAGGAAACGGAGAGCTTCTGGAACGGTCTCGGCATCGAGTACCGCGAGCTGGAGGAGGGGAAGGTTTTCCCCTACAGTCTCCAGGCCTCGTCCGTGCTGGACGCGCTCCGCTTCGAGCTGGAGCGCCTCGGCGTCGAGCTTCTCACGGAGACGGCGGTCCGGAGCATCGTCCGCAAGGCGAAGGGCTTCGAGCTGAGCGTTCTCTGCGAAGAGAAAACGCGGACCCTCCGCGCCGACCGGGTGATCCTGGCCGCAGGCGGCGCCGCTTCCCCGAAGCTTGGCTCCGCCGGTGAAGGCGCGAAGCTGGCCAAGGGACTGGGCCTCGCCGTGAGCGAGCTCCGGCCGGCCCTCTGCCGCCTCCTTTCGCGGGATCCGGAGCTCAGGAACCTGGCGGGAGTCAAGCAGGAGGGACGCGCGGTCCTCCGGGACGGCGAAAAGGAAATCGCCCGGGAAGAAGGCGAGATCCTCTTCACCCAGGAGGGGCTCAGCGGTCCCCCGATCCTCCGGCTCAGCCGGGCGGCGGGCGATCTACTGGCGGAGGGGAAAAAGGCCGAGATCCGGCTGGATCTCTTCCCGGAGTACGCGCAGGGCGTGCTCTTCGCGAAGCTCACAGAGCGCTTCGGCAGGCTTTCTCACCTGAGCGCGCAGGACGCTCTGGGCGGCTTCGTGCACAAGAAGGTGGCCGTGAGCGCGCTCAAGCGTGCCGGCATCGCCCCGGGTTCCCCGGCCGCGGGCCTCGGCAAAAAGGATGCAGGTGCCCTGGCGGCCCTGCTCAAGGGCTTCGTCTTCTCCGTGACCGCTCCCGACGGCTTCGAGGAGGCGCAGGTCACGGCGGGCGGCGTGCTCGCGAACGAACTGACCCCGGGCCTCGGGTCCCGGAAGGTCCCGGCCCTTTTCCTCTGCGGAGAGGTCCTGGATCTGGACGGCGACTGCGGAGGCTACAATCTGCAGTGGGCCGTATCCTCCGGCATAGTCGCCGGACGGAACGCCGCGGCCGCAGAATAAACTAAAGGAGAACACAGGATGATCGCCTTTGTGGAAGGAACGCTGGAATACGTGGACGAGGGCGCGGCCGTCGTGAACTGCGGCGGCGTGGGCTACCGTGTCTTCACGCCGGTGAGGGGGGAGCTCCTCCGGATCGCGCCGGGCAGCCCCGTGCGCTTCTATACCGCTCTCAGCGTCCGGGAGGACGCGATGATGCTGTACGGCTTCCTGGACCGGGAGTCGCTGAACGTCTACAAGCAGCTGGTGGCGGTAAGCGGCGTCGGACCGAAGTTCGCGCTCGCGCTGCTGACCTCGTTTTCGGCGGCGGAGCTTGCCACGGCCATCGCGGCGGAGGATAAGAACGCCCTCTCGTCCGTGCCGGGCATCGGCAAAAAGACCGCTGAGCGCATCATCCTGGAGCTGAAGGACAAGCTGCGCATTTCGGTCACGCTGGACCTCGGCGGCGAAGGCAAGGCGCCCGGCGCCGAGCAGACCGAGGCGATGAAGAACGCGCTCTCCGTCCTGATCAATCTGGGCTACAGCCAGACCGAGGCGACGGCCGCGGTCCGCGCGGTGGCCGAACCCGGCATGAGCGCCGAGCGGATCATCGAGACCTGCATGACCGAGATCTTCTGAGGAGGGTAGTATGGCTGACGATTTCGCAAAACGGCTCGAAAGCTTCGAGAAGAAGCGCCTGGTGGATCCCGCCGTGCGCTATGAGGAAGCGGAGAGCGAAAGGAGTCTGCGTCCCCAGCATTTCGACCGCTTCGTGGGCCAGGAGGAGCTGAAGGAGAACCTGAAGATCTTCATCGCCGCCGCCCGGGGCCGCGGGGAGCCGCTGGACCACATGCTGTTCTACGGGCCTCCGGGTCTGGGCAAGACCACGCTCGCCGGCATCATCGCGGGCGAGATGGGCGTGAACCTCAAGCTCACCACCGGTCCCTCCATCGAGAAGCCCGGCGATCTCTGGGCGATCCTCTGCAAACTGAAGGAGGGGGACGTGCTCTTCATCGATGAGATCCACCGCCTGAACCGTCAGGTGGAGGAGGTGCTCTATTCCGCGATGGAGGACTTCACCCTGGACATGGCCGGCAAGGAAAACGGCGACGCCTCGGTGCACGTGAAGCTGAAGCATTTCACGCTGATCGGCGCGACCACGCGTCCCGGCATGCTGACGGCGCCGCTGCGCGACCGCTTTGGCATGATCAATCATCTCGAATTCTACACCGTGGACGAGCTCACGCAGATCGTGAAGAACTCGGCCCAGGTGCTCGATATTCCCGTCGAGGAGGAGGGCGCCCGGCAGATCGGCAGCCGCTCCCGCGGGACGCCCCGTCTCGCGAACCGCCTGCTTCGCCGTGTGCGCGATTTCGCCCAGGTCAAGGGCGACGGCGTGATCACCGAGGAGATTGCCGTGATGGCGCTGGACGCGCTGAAGGTCGATCCCCGCGGCCTCGACCAGGTGGACCGGAAGCTTCTCGGCGCGATCATGGACTTCTACGGCGGCGGTCCGGTGGGACTGGAAACGCTGTCCGCCTCCATCGGCGAGGACGCCGGCACCATCGAAGACGTCTGCGAACCCTATCTGATGCAGCAGGGCTTTCTGCAGCGGACCCCCCGGGGCCGCGTGGTCACGGAGCTTTGCTGGCGTTACTTCGGAAAGACGAACCCCGACCGGTCCCAGGACCGGCAGCTCGAACTGTAAGCGAAAGGAGCCGCTATGGCAGAAAAACGCAGCATCGAGGTCCTTATCGGCGGCAAGGTCTACAAGATCGCCGGGACCGAATCGGAAGAGCACATGAGGAAGGTGGCCACCTTCCTGAACGAGCGTCTCGCCCAGGTCAATCAGGCGCTGGGCGGCCGCGCGCCGTCCCAGGAATACCTGATGACCCTGACCGCCATCAACATCTGCGACGACGTCATCAAGCTGGTGGAGCATGCCCGCCGGCAGCAGGACAGCATCGACACTCTGAAGAAGCAGCAGAAGACCCTCGAGGAGACTCTGGCCGCCTACGAGGAGGATCTGCTGGACCTGGAGACCGAGCTGCTGGCGCTGAAGGAGACCTCCGTCACGCCGGCGGAGGACGCGGATGAGCCGTAAGGCCGAAAACACTGAGCTCCGGGCGATGCCGGAGCTTTTAGCGCCTGCCGGAAACCTCGCCTGCGTGAAGGCGGCGGTGGCGGCCGGAGCCGACGCGGTCTATTTCGGCGGCCGGGCCTTCAATGCCCGCGCGAGCGCCGGAAATCTCGGCACGGAGGAGATCCGCGAGGCCGTGCGCCTCTGCCATCTCCGCGGCGTCCGCTGCTATCTGACGCTGAACACGCTGATCAAGGAGGACGAGTGGGAGGCCCTCACGGACTATGTGCGGGAGACCCTGCCGCTCGGGCTCGACGCGGTCATCGTACAGGATCCCGGCGTGGCCATGCTGGTCCGCCGGCTCTTTCCGCGGGTGGAGCTCCACGCCAGCACCCAGATGGCGGTGCATGACGCGGACGGCGCCCGTTATCTCCGGGACCTCGGCTTCTCGCGCGTCGTTCTGGCCCGCGAGCTTTCGCTCGGCGAGATCGCGGAGATTCGCCGCTCGGTCGATATCGAGCTCGAGGTCTTCATCCACGGCGCGCTCTGCTGCGGCTATTCGGGCCGCTGTCTGCTGAGCTCCTTCCGGGGCGGCCGGAGCGGCAACCGGGGCGAATGCGCCGGCGCCTGCCGTCTTCCCTATGAGCTGGAAGGAAAGACCTGCTACCCGATGAATCTGAAGGATCTCTGCGCCGCGGAGGACCTCCGGGCCCTTGCGGAGGCGGGCGTTTCCTCCTTCAAGACCGAGGGCCGCATGAAGGGCGTCCCCTACGTCACGGGCGTGATCTCCACCTACCGAAGGCTGATCGACGGTCTCGCCGGAGGCGGCCGCGCCGCGCTTTCGAAGGAGGACGGGGCGCTTCTTGCGCAGCTCTTCAACCGCGGCGGCTTTACCGACGGCTATCTGAAAAACGACAAGACCGGGATGCTGGAGCCCCGCACGCCCAAGCACCAGGGTCTCCTGATCGGCCGGGTCGAATCGGCCCGGGACGGAAGCTATACCGTCCGCACCGAGCGTCCCTGCGCCGCGGGCGACGTGCTGGAGTTCGCGACCGCTTTTGAGCCCTTCCCGACGCTCCGCGTGTCCGCCGCGATGGTGAACGGGCTGACGCTCCGTTTCAAACTGAAAGAAAAGCTTTCCGCGGGCGACGCGGTCTACCGTCTGGTGGACAGTGCCCTGGACGCGGAGCTTCAGGCCAGGGCCGCGGAACTTCCCGACGTCCCGGCGGCGATGTTCGCGGAGCTTCGCGCGGGAGAACCGTCCCGCCTTACCCTGATCTGCCGGGGCATCGCCGTCACGGCGGAGGGCGCAGAGGTGCAGGAGGCCTCGGGCCGTCCCCTCAGCGAGGGGGACGCCGCCCGGTCGCTCTGCCGTACCGGCGGAAGCGGACACTCGGTCGAAAGCTTCGAGCTTACCCTCGGCCCGGACTGCTTCCTGCCTGTCTCGGCGCTGAACGCCCTGCGGCGCGAGGCGCTCGCAAGCCTCGATGAGGCGCTGCTCGCCCGTCCCGCGGACGAAAGCTCCGCGGAGCCGGAGACTCCCGCCGAACGCGGCGAGAACGGAGAGCTCCAGATCGCGGTCAGCACGCCCGAGCAATGGAAGACCGTGCTGGAGGGCCCGCTGGAGTTCGACGTGCTCCTGCCGAAACTGTCCCTTTGCGACGCGCCGGAGACGGAGGAACTCTTCCGCCGCACCGCGGAGAAGGGCATCCGCGTGATCCCCTTCCTGCCGCCGGTCTCCCGGACGCGCACGCTCGCCCTCGAAAAGGCCCGCATGGAAAAGTGGGCGGCCCGGGGCGTCGATGCCTTCGAGGCCAACCATTTCGGCCAGCTCGAACGGGTGAAGGAGGGCGGCTTCACGCTCCGCACCGGCACCGATCTCGGCGTGATGAACAGCCGCTCCGCGCGCTTCCTGCAGGAGGCGGGCGCGGAAAGCTTCGCCCTTTCTCTCGAGCTCGAACGGAAGGAGACGGACCGTCTGACCGGCCTTCGCGGCGCGACGCTCACCGTCTACACCCTCGTCCCGCTGATGGTCACCGAGCAATGCTTCTTCCGGAGCGCGAAGGGCTGCCGGCCCTCTCCGGAGGGGCATCTCACCCGGCTTACGGACCGCCTGGGCGCGGAGCTTCTCGCGCAAAGCGACTGCGAGGCCTGCCGGAATACGCTCTATGACGCCCAGCCGCTCTACTACGGCTACCGGGCGTGGAAGGACGTGAACGAGAGGCTCAGCTTCACGCTCGAGGACGCGGCCCGGACCGCGGAGGTGCTTCGCCGCGTCGCCGCCCGTGACGAGCTTCCGGGCAGCCGGAAATACAAGAAATAAGCAACGCCCCGCGGGCGGATCGCGCTCCGCGGAGTTCCGCAAAATAGGGAGGATCCCATGGAAATCAAGAACTACACCCTGGTCAAGGAAGAGTACATCGAGGAGGTGGGCGGCACCGCCTACACCTTCCGTCACACCCGCACGGGCGCGCAGGTCTGCTACGTCTCCTGCGAGGACGACAACAAGGTCTTCTACATCGCGTTCAAGACCCTGCCGAAGGATGACAAGGGCATCCCGCACATCCTGGAGCACTGCGTGCTGAACGGCTCCCGCAAGTTCCCGGTGAAGGAGCCCTTCGTCGAGCTGATCAAGGGCTCGCTGAACACCTTCATCAACGCGATGACCTACAACGACAAGACCGTCTTCCCCGTCGCCAGCCGGAACGCCAAGGACTTCCGCAACCTGGTCGACGTCTATCTGGACGCGGTGTTCTATCCCAACCTCCGCAAGGATCCCTTCATCATGGCGCAGGAGGGCTGGCACTACGAGATGACCGACCCCGAGGGCCCCATCACCTACAAGGGCGTCGTTTTCAACGAAATGAAGGGCGCCTACAGCTCGCCGGATCGCACGCTCTACCTGGAGAGCGAGCGCGCCCTCTATCCCGATACCGTCTATGGCACCGAGAGCGGCGGCTACCCCGAGAGCATCCCCGAGCTCAGCTACGAGGAGTTCTGCGCGTTCCATGAACGCTACTATCATCCCTCCAACGCCCGCATCTTCTTCTACGGCGACGGAAACGTCGAGGAGCATCTCCGCTTCCTGGACGAGGAGTATCTCTCCGCCTTCGACTACCGCGATCCCGACGCGGAGATCGCGCTCCAGCCCGATTTCGCCGCGCCGAAGGAACTTAGCTGCCGCTATCCCTCCGCCGAGGACGGTTCCGAAAAGGCGTACCTCGCGCTCGGCTACGCGATTCCGCCCCTCGCGGACGCGGAGGAGTACTTCGCCGCGGGACTCATGATGTCCATGCTCGCCGGCGAGGAGGCCGCCCCCGTGCGGAAGGCCATGCTCGAGGCCGGCATCGGCGCGGAGTTCAGCGCGGAGGCCGAGACCGGCATCTACCAGCCCAGCCTCATGTTCGTCGCGAAGGACGCGAACGCCTCCGATGCGGACCGCTTCTTCGCAATCATCCGTGAAGAGGCTGAGAAGGCCGCGGAGAACGGCTTCGACGCAAAGCTGATGGAGGGCATCTTCAACAGCACCGAGTTCGCGCTCCGCGAGAACGATTTCGGCGGCGCCCCGAAGGGCCTCGTGCTGGGTCTCAGCATGCTGGACCTCTGGCTCTACGGCGACGACCCCACCGTGCTGCTCAAGAACCGCGCCGCGTTCGGAGCGCTCCGCGAAAAGGCCGCGCAGGGCTATTTCAGCGAGCTCGTCCGCAAGTACGTGCTGGAGAACACGCACGCGGTGAAGATCGTGATGCTGCCCGACACCGGGCTCGCCGCCGCGATCCAGAAGAAAGAGGATGACAAGCTGGCCGCCTACAAGGAGACCCTGAGCCGTGAGGAGCGCGAGGAGCTCTGCCGGAAGACCGCGGAAATGCTGGAGCGCCAGGCGCGTCCCGACAGCCCCGAGGCCCTCGCCACGATCCCGCTTTTGGCCCGCGAGGACCTGGACAAGACCGCCGAGCAGTTCCCGCTCCGGACCGACAACGTCCTCAACCGTCCCTTCTATTCCTATCCGACCTTTACCAACGGCATCGTCTATCTCTCCGTGAAGTTCCCGACGGACTGCCTGACCGAGGAGGAGCTTCCCTACGCGTCGCTTCTGTCCACCGTCCTGGGCGCCATCGGCACCGCCAACTACAGCCATGACGAGCTGGACAACGAGATCAACATCGTCTCCGGCGGCATCAGCGTCGACGGCGGCTTCATCGAGAACGTGCGCGACGCCTCCGTGTTCCGCGGCTTCCTGTCCGTGAGCGCCCGGTATCTGGCGTCCTGCGAGAAGCAGAACCTCGACCTGATGGAGGAGATCCTCCTCCGCAGCGATCTGACCGACCTGAAGCGGCTGAAGGAGATCATCGCCGAGTGCCGCTCCGGCATGGAAAGCCAGATCAACTACCGCGGCCACGGCGTCGCCCTGACGCGCGCCCTGTCCAATCTGTCCCCCGCCGCGAAGGCAAACGAGCTCACGAACGGCATTTCCTACTATCTGTTCCTGAAGGAGCTGGAGAAGGATTTCGCCGGGAAGGGCGCGGAGACCTCCGCGAAGCTGAAGGCGGTCCTGGCGAAGCTTCTGAACCAGAACGCCGTCACGGTCATGGTCACGGCCGAGGAGGCGCAGATCCCCGCGACGAAGAAGAACATCGCCATCTTCATCAGCAAGTTCCCCGCGAACTTCCCCGAGAAGAAGCTCAGCGTCCGCTGCGAGGCGAAGAACGAGGGTCTCATGACCTCCGGCCAGATCCAGTACGTCGCCAAGGTCGGCCGCTTCCGCCGTCCGTACCGGGGCTCCATGGAGGTCCTCGGCAAGATCCTCAGCATGGATTACCTCTGGACCAACATCCGCGTGAAGGGCGGCGCCTACGGCAGCACCCAGCGGATCACCCGCAGCGGCTTTGCCGGCATGGCCTCCTACCGCGATCCCAACCTGCGGGAGTCCCTGGCCGTCTACGACGCGGCCGGTCCCGCGATGCAGTCCTTCGAGTGCTCCGAGCGTGAGCTCCTGAAGTACATCATCGGCACCATCAGCGACCTCCAGAGCCCCCTGACCCCGGCCATGAAGGGCTCGGTCGCCTTCCGCCGCTTCATCTCCGGCACCGACGCCGAATACGTCCAGCGGATCTGGGACGAGGTCCTCGCGACCACGCCCGAGCAGCTCCGTGAGGACGCGGCGCTCCTCAGCGAGGCGATGGAGGAGGGCGCGGTCTGCGTGCTCGGCTGCCGCGAGCGGATCCTCGGCGAAAAGGAACTCTTCGACGTCACCCTCGACGTGATGTAAACTCCCGCGGAAGCGGTTTTCCGGAAAGAGAAAAGCATGAAATCAGGTTTCGTTTCCATCATCGGACGCCCCAACGTGGGCAAGTCCACCCTGCTCAATCAGATCCTGGGGCTCAAGGTCGCGATCACCTCGGCCAAGCCCCAGACGACCCGGACCCAGATCCAGGGCATCTACACCTCCGACGAGGGACAGATCGTCTTCATCGACACCCCCGGCGTCAACAAGCCCGTTCACAAGCTGGACGAGTACATGCAGGAGGCAGCCTCCCGCTGCATGAGCGGCGTCGACAAGGTGCTCCTGCTGGTCGAGCCGGGCAAGCCCCGTGAGAAGGATCTCGACGTGCTGGCGAAGCTCAAGGGCCAGAGCGCCGAGGTCATCCTCGTGATCAACAAGAAGGACAGCGTCGGCGCCCCCGAGATCCTGCAGACCATCACGGCCTGGAAGGACCTCCACGACTTCTCCGACCTGATCCCGATCAGCGCGAAGACCGGCGAGGGCGTGGACGACCTGCTCCGGACCCTCTTCCGCGAGCTGCCGGAGGGGCCGGCCTACTTCCCCGAGGACATGTTCACCGATCAGCCCGAAAAGCAGCTGATGGCCGAGTTCGTCCGCGAGAAGGCCCTCTATGTGCTGCAGGACGAGATTCCCCACGGTATCGCGGTCGTGATCGATCAGTTCAGCGAGCGCGAGGACAAGGACATCGTCGACATCGATGCGACGATCATCTGCGAGAAGGAGAGCCACAAGCCCATCATCCTGGGCAAGGGCGGCCGCACCATCAAGGAGATCGGCACCCAGGCCCGCCGTGAGATGGAGGATTTCCTGGGCTGCAAGGTCTCGCTGCACCTTTGGGTCAAGATCAAGGAGCGCTGGAGAGACAGCGACTTCCTGATCAAGAACTACGGCTTCGACAAGAAGGATCTGGAGCTCTGATATGCCTGCTGAGATCAAAGTGACCGGCATCGTGCTCTCCGCCGCGCCGATGGGCGACAAGGATCTGCGCGTCGTGCTCCTTTCGCGGGAGGGCGGCCGCCTCAGCATCCTGGCGAAGGGCGCGCTGAGCCCGAAATCGAAATGGCGCTCGGTCGCGCAGCCCTTCTGCTGCGGATCGTACGTGCTGAGCCGCGGAAAGACCTTCTGGTACATCAAGGAGGCTGAGCTGGGCGACAGTCTCTACGAGCTCCGCACAGACCTGGACCGCTTCGCCTGGGCGAGCCTCATGATGGAGGTCGCCGCGGATTTCTCCGTCGAGGGCGAGGAGAACCGGGCGCTCGTCAATCTTCTGGTGCGCGGGCTCCTCGCGATGGCGCGGGAGAACGCGGATCCTCAGTCGGCCGCGTCGGCCTTCCTGTTCCGCCTGCTGTCCGACAGCGGCTACCGGGCGGATCTTTCCGCCTGCCCCTTCTGCGGGACCGCGTACGACGGGGAGGGCGCCTGGGGCTTTCTGCCCGAAAACGGCTCCCTCGTCTGTCCGGCCTGCGAGCCGTCCCATCCCGCCGGGTACCTGCTTTCCCGCGGCGCCGCCGAGGCGCTCCGCTACGTGCAGGACGCGCCGGAGAACGCGGTCTTCGCCGCGCTTCCGGGAGAAGAGGAGAGGACGGAGACGCGCCGCGCGGTGCTGGCCTATCTGCAGTATCACACGGGCGAGCGCTACCGTTCGCTGGAGTTTCTCGAATCGCTGTAAATGTGACGACGAAAAGTGTCAAATGTCTTGACACGGTATACGGTAGTCTGCTATACTCCATTGGTTATGAAAAGAACAATTGGAAAGGGAGTAGAAAATGGAAAAAACCATGGATAAGATCGTGGCTCTGGCGAAGGGCCGCGGTTTCGTGTATCCCGGATCGGAAATCTACGGCGGCCTTGCCAATACCTGGGACTACGGTCCTCTGGGTGTCGAACTCAAGAACAACATCAAGAAGGCGTGGTGGAAGGCCTTCGTCCAGGACAACCCCTACAACGTGGGTCTGGACGCCGCCATCCTCATGAATCCTCAGACCTGGGTGGCCAGCGGCCATCTGGCCGGCTTCTCGGATCCTCTGATGGACTGCCGTGAGTGCCACGAGCGTTTCCGCGCCGACAAGCTGATCGAGGACTGGTGCACCGAGAACGGCTACACCCTCGAGAAGCCCATCGATGCCTTCTCTCAGAGCGAGATGAAGCAGTTCGTGGAGGAGAAGAACATCCCCTGCCCGACCTGCGGCAAGCACAATTTCACTGATATCCGTCAGTTCAACCTGATGTTCAAGACCTTCCAGGGCGTGACCGAGGATGCCAAGAATACGGTATACCTTCGTCCTGAGACCGCCCAGGGCATCTTCGTGAACTTCGCCAACGTCCAGCGTACCTCCCGGAAGAAGATCCCGTTCGGCATCGGCCAGATCGGCAAGAGCTTCCGCAACGAGATCACGCCCGGCAACTTCATCTTCCGTGTGCGCGAGTTCGAGCAGATGGAGCTCGAGTTCTTCTGCAAGCCCGGCACCGACCTCGAGTGGTTCAGCTACTGGAGAAGCTTCTGCCACAACTGGCTGCTCTCCATCGGCATGCACGACGAGAACCTGCGTCTGCGTGACCACGATCCCGAGGAGCTCTGCTTCTACTCCAAGGCCACGACCGATTTCGAGTATCTCTTCCCCTTCGGCTGGGGCGAGCTCTGGGGTGTGGCGGACCGTACCGACTACGATCTGACCCAGCATCAGAACACCTCCGGCAAGGATCTCACCTATTTCGATCAGGAAGCGAACGAGCGCT
>JAZUHB010000120.1:0-6357 GCA_045641505.1 Bianqueaceae bacterium
TCCTTCAGGATCTCCTTTTCGAGACCGGTGCGGAATCGCAGGACCATTATTTCGCCGCCTTTTTCGCGGGAGCTTTCTTATCCGCGGGCTTTTTGAAAGCGGTTTTAGAGGCAGCAGGCTTCTTGACAGCGGGCTTTTTGACGGCTGGCTTCGCAGCCTCGGCGGGCTTCGCGGGCTTCTCAGGCAGATTCATGCCGGGCACCTCGATGACCGGCTCCTTGGCGGCCCGATAGATGACGAAGCGGTGACCGATCACCTGTACGGGATCGGCATGAGTGCGGGAGCAGATTCGCTCGCAGACTTTGCGGATCTCTTCCTCACAGTTGTTCAGAAGG
The DNA here is from genome assembly GCA_045641505.1 of Bianqueaceae bacterium. Lineage (GTDB taxonomy): Bacteria > Bacillota > Clostridia > Lachnospirales > Bianqueaceae > JAZQNF01. The sequence goes on from JAZUHB010000120.1 coordinate 336, forward strand.
TTCAGCTTGATCAGCTCGCGGGCCTCCAGCGCCTCATCGACCGCCTTGATCAGCTCGGGCGTTACGCCGGATTTGCCGACCTGAAAAACCGGCTCGAGTTTCTGTCCCAGTCCGCGCAGAAACGCTCTTTGTTTGGAAGTAAGCATGTTCTCACCTCAATGATAGAATTCGAAGGCAATTTCGCCGACGACGACCGTATCGCCTTCCTCGATGCCCATTGCTTCGAGACGGCGGATGACGCCGCGCTCGTGCATGAACTTCTGGAAGAAATCGAAACCGCGCTCGGACTCCAGATGCGTGTAGCCCAGCATCTTGTCGATGGCCGGTCCGTAGATGCAGTATTCGCCTTTTTCGTTGATCTCGATCTCGATGCCGCCGTTCTCGTCGTCCTCTTCGAGCTCGCGCTCGGGGAAGTATTCACGCTCGAAAACGAGCGGTTTCTCGGCGATGGAATCGCGGAGTCGGACTACCTCATCGAGCAGCGGGCGGATGCCGGCGCCGGTCGCCGCGGAAATCTTGAAATAGGTATAGCCCTTTTCCTTGCAGTGCTCCTCCATCTCCTCCATGAAGATTTCGGAGTCCGGAAGATCGCATTTGTTCAGGCCGATGACCTGCGGAAGCTCCGCAAGTTCGGGACTGTACAAAGCCAGCTCCTTGTTGATGTTTTCAAGGTCCTCGACGGGATCGCGTCCGTCCGTTCCGGCCATGTCGACCAGATGGATCAGCACACGGGTCCGTTCCAGATGCTTGAGGAATTCATGCCCGAGACCGATGCCCTCGGAGGCGCCGTCGATGAGGCCGGGGATATCCGCGATGACGAGCGTCTTGCCGTAGGTCAGCGGAACGACGCCCAGCTGCGGCGTCAGGGTGGTGAAGGGATAGTCGGCGATCTTCGGGCGCGCGTTGGAGACTCTCGTCAGGAACGTGGATTTGCCGGCGTTCGGATAGCCCAGAAGGCCCACGTCCGCAAGCACCTTGAGCTCGAGGATGACCCAGAGCCCTTTGCCCTCCTGGCCCTGCTGCGCGAACTGCGGCATCTGCATGGTGGGCGTGGCGTAATGCTGGTTGCCCTTGCCGCCCTTGCCGCCGATCAGCACCGTTTCGGTCTGGCCTTCCTCGGCCATGTCGACGATCACGAGACCGGACTCCGCTTCCTTGATCACGGTACCGGTGGGCACCTTGATGATCAGGTTCTCGCCCTTGCGGCCGGAACAGTTCGAGCCGCTGCCGTCGCGGCCGTTCTCGGCCTTGTAGCTGTGGATATGCCGGAAATCGTAGAGCGTGTTCATGGCATTGTCCGCCTGGAAGATCACGTCTCCGCCTTTGCCGCCGTCGCCGCCGTCCGGGCCCATGCTGGGCATGAACTTCTGACGCATGAAGGAAGCGCAGCCGTTGCCGCCCTTGCCGGATTCGATGTAGATTTTGACTTCATCAACAAACATGAAAGAAATCCTCGTATTTTACGAAATCTTTTATGATTATACCACTGTTTTTTCAAAAAAGAAATAGGCTCCGGCTGATTCCGGAGCCTATTGTTTTCAGCATTCTCCGCCGAAAGCACGAAGGCTTCCGGCAGCCGAACTCATTCCGCCTCAGGATAAACAGAAACCTGCTTCTTGTCGCGGCCCAGACGCTCGAACTTGACACGTCCGTCCACCAGGGCGTACAGAGTATCATCCTTGCCGATGCCGACGTTGGTACCGGGATGGATCCGGGTGCCGCGCTGACGGTAAAGAATGTTACCGGCTTTCACGACCTGACCGTCCGCTCTCTTGGCGCCAAGACGCTTGGACTCGGAATCACGGCCGTTCTTGGTAGAACCGACACCCTTTTTATGAGCGAATAACTGAAGATTCATGGACAACATGGATTTGCACCTCCTTCGAGAAAGCTTTAAGCTCTTTTGTTCGACGTGACTTTCAGATAGGACTTCCCATACTCCTTGCTGATTTCATCCAGGCCGAGTTTGAACGACCGGAGAAGCAGTTCAGCCTTTTCGTTGCTTTTTCCCTCTTTCAAAGAAGCGACACAGCAGAAGAGGTAGCCCTCCTCCCCTATGCGGACCTCCGGGATCTCGTCCGCGAACGCCTCGATGGAATTGACGGTATTCTGCGCCAGAGCGGAGACCGCCGCGCAGACGATGTCTTTTCCCTCTTCGGCGAACCCGGCGTGACCGCTGAGTTCGAAGCCCCAGAAAAGGTTTTCGGAGTTACGGAAGAACGAAGCACGGATCATTGCGGATCACCTTTTCAGGCGTTGATCGCGTTGATGGTCAGCTTGGTATAAGCCTGTCTGTGTCCCTGCTTCTTGTGATACGTCTTCTTGGACTTGTACTTATAGACGACGACCTTCTTGCCGCGGCCTTCTTCCACCACGGTAGCAGTTACGGTAGCACCCTTGACATAGGGAGCACCGGCCTTCACGGTCTTGCCGTCAGCAAGCATGAGGACCTTGTCGAACATGTAGGCTTCGCCCTCGAGCAAACCTAACTTCTCAACGGAGATCGTATCTCCTTCTTGTACCCGGTACTGTTTTCCGCCGGTCTCAATTACAGCGTACATCCGAGCACCTCCTTCTTATATACTCGCCAAATACGGCATCTTCTCTGGAAGAATTTTCCGGGCAGCCCTTCTTGCGGAGGATGCCCGCCTCTTTGTGCGGCGGCGTTGCCTTTTTACGCGGCAACATTAGGATATTAGCACACCGGAAATCCGATGTCAAGCAGAAAATATGCAGTTTTCACTTTCAGTATTCGTTCCGCGAAGACGGGAAATCCTCTCCGAGCTGCCTGCTGCAGAAAGAAAGGACCCCGTGCGAACGGAGCCCTGCCCTTTCCGGAGGAAAAACTTCGGATCAGATCTCGGGAACAGAATAAACGGGAAGAATCAGGTACTGGCCGGCGATGATGGTGGAGCCGCTCAGATGATTGAGCTCGCGCACCTGACGGATGTAGGCATTCTCGGAAAGGCCGCGGGGCGCGTACTGCTCGGCGTAGTCCCAGAGCGAATCGCCGCGCTGGACCTCCACACAAATGTAGCTCTTCACGGTGGGATCATCCGCCTCGGTGCGGTGGGCGCTGAACAGGACGGAAATCAGAAGGACCGTCAGCAGTACGGCCAGGGCCGAATAGACGGTAAGGGAACGGATGTATCTGCGCTTGTTGTTTTTGCCGTGTTTTTTGCTCATCCCGGAAACCTCTTCTCTGTATTCTCTGCCGCGATCCTTAGCAGGACGCGGAACATTTGTTTCGTATGGTCTTATGATATACTAAACATTTGTTTCTGTCAAGCGGAAACTGAAAAAATGTTTCGCAAATAGAACAAATGTTTTGACACGGAGCCCTTTCGGGAGTATAATTCAATAAAAGCCGTCCGAAACGGCAAAACACGCGAAAGGGAGAAGAAAAATGGACCGGGAGCTGAACCAGAAGCAGAAGGATATTCTTTCTTATATTATTTCCGTCCAGTCCTCCAAGGGCTACATTCCCACCTACCGGGAGATCTGCGCCGCGAACGGCCAGCTTTCCACCGCGACCGCCCAACGCTACATCAAGTCGCTGGAGGATGCCGGATACCTGCGCCGCATGCCCGGCCAGTCCCGCGCGCTCGAGATCCTGAAGGATGTCGACGGCAGCCCCTACGGCCGCGCGTACCGCCAGGAAACGCCCGAGGACCTCAGCTCTCCTCTGCCCGGCGTGCTGCCCGAGCTTACGGCCGTCCCGATCGTAGGCCGCGTCACCGCCGGCGAGCCCATCCTCGCGGTGGAAAACATCGAGGACTATTTTCCCCTGCCTGTAGATCTGGCCCATAACTCCGATGTATTCATGCTGCACGTCCGCGGCGAAAGCATGATCAACGCGGGTATCTTCGACGGCGACCTGATCCTCGTCCGCCAGCAGAACACTGCCCGCAACGGCGACTACGTCGTGGCGCTCCTGGGCGAGGACGTCACCGTCAAGACCTTCTATAAAGAAGACGGATATATCCGCCTTCAGCCCGAAAACGACCGCCTTGCCCCGATCCTGGTCAAGGAATGCACGATTCTCGGCAAGGTGATCGGACTCTACCGGAAGATGTAAACGGAGAACGCCATGGTATTTCAGGGTTTTCAGAAGCTTACCTTATTAGATTATCCCGGCCACATGGCTGTCACGCTTTTTTCCGCGGGCTGCAATTTCCGCTGTCCCTTCTGCCATAACGCGCTGCTCGTCACCGAGATCCCGGATGACCCGGGCTTTACGGAGGAAGAGATCCTCTCCTACCTCGAAAAGCGCAAGGGCCTGCTCGACGCGGTCTGCTTCACCGGCGGCGAGCCCACGCTTCAGCCCGAGCTCGAAACGTTCATGCGCAAGGTCAAGGAGAAGGGGTATCTCGTCAAGCTCGATACGAACGGCTCGAATCCCGCCAAACTGAAGAAGCTGGTCGGTGAAGGCCTGGTCGACTATGTCGCTATGGACGTCAAGAACGCGCCCGCCCGTTACGCGGAGACCGCCGGCCTCCCCCGCATGGATCTCGCGCCGATCGAGGAAAGCATCCGCTATCTTCTGACCCGTCCGGTCGATTTCGAGTTCCGCACGACCGTCACCGAAGAGTTCCACGGCGTCGACGAGATCCGCGCCATCGGCGAGTGGATCCAGGGCGCGCCCCGCTATTTCCTGCAGGCCTTCAAGGACAGCGGCAATCTGATCGGCGAGGGTCTCCATCCCGTTTCGTTCGCAACGATGGAAAAAATGAAAGCTTCGGTCGAGGGTCTCATCGACTCCGTCGCGATCCGCGGCATGTAAAACGAAATATGACACATTTTGAGAGGCAAAACACAATATATAGTGTTTTGCCTCTTGATTTTGCCACCATATCTGTGATATATTTTGAACCGATATCACCCTTTGAAAGAGGTAAAATAAAATGTATGCAGTAGTAAAACGTGACGGAAAGATCGTCGGCTTCGATCTGGACAAAATCAAGAAGGCGATCATTGCCGCATTCGATGCGTGCGGCAAGCAGTACCACCCCGACGTGATCGATTTCCTGGCCCTCAAGGTCACGGCCGATTTCGAAGGGAAAGTCGAAGACACCCGCATTGCCGTCGAGGATATCCAGGACAGCGTCGAGACCGTCCTGATCAAGGCCGGTTACGACGACGTGGCCAAGGCCTACATCCTCTACCGCAAGCAGCGTGAGAACATCCGAAACATCGGTTCCACCATGCTGGACTACAAGAAGCTGGTGGATAACTATGTCAAGGTCAATGACTGGCGCGTCAAGGAAAACTCCACCGTCACCTATTCCGTCGGCGGTCTGATTCTCTCCAACTCCGGCGCCATCACCGCCAACTACTGGCTGAGCGAGATCTACGATGAGGAAATCGCGAACGCGCACCGCAACGCCGATATCCATCTGCACGATCTTTCCATGCTGACCGGCTACTGCGCCGGCTGGTCCCTGAAGCAGCTGATCCAGGAGGGTCTCGGCGGCGTCACCGGCAAGATCACCTCCGCGCCCGCCAAGCACCTGGCCACCCTCTGCAACCAGATGGTCAACTTCCTGGGCATCATGCAGAACGAATGGGCCGGCGCGCAGGCCTTCTCCTCCTTCGATACCTACCTGGCTCCCTTCGTCCGGGCCGACAATCTGGACTATGACACCGTGAAGAAGTGCATCGAATCCTTCATCTACGGCGTCAACACCCCCAGCCGCTGGGGCACCCAGGCTCCCTTCTCCAACATCACCCTCGACTGGGTGGTGCCCGCTGACCTCGCCGAGCTGAACTGCATCGTCGGCGGCAAGGAGATGGATTTCAAGTACAAGGACGTCCAGCCCGAGATGGATATGGTCAACAAGGCCTTCATCGAGATCATGATCGAGGGCGACGCCAACGGCCGCGGCTTCCAGTACCCCATCCCCACCTACTCCATCACGAAGAACTTCGACTGGTCCGAGACCGAGAACAACCGTCTGCTCTTCGAGATGACCTCCAAGTACGGCACGCCCTACTTCTCCAACTACATCAACAGCGACATGGA
>JAZUHB010000121.1:0-33724 GCA_045641505.1 Bianqueaceae bacterium
GAGCGTCGTGCGGCTCTTGAACGAGGTGATCGCGTTCTGCTCGATGGTGAGCGGATGGAGCTTGACCGCGATCCGGTAGGGCTGCGCGAGCCACTCCTCGTCGCTTCCGAACTCCGCGCCGATCATCGGCTCCCAGAAGGCGATGTGGCACATCCGGCCGATGCCGTAGACGAGGACGAGCTTCGCGCCCTCCGCGCGGAGCGCCGCGATCTTGCCGGGGTAGGTGGGCAGGTTCTCGCGGGTCGCGAAGTTGCGGTGGTCCGCGGGCACGGTCAGCTCGCCCAGCGGATCGTAGAAGGCGTTCTCCATCGCGCTCTGGAAGGAGGCCTCGCCGGTGATGGTGTTGCCCTCGGCGTCGGCCCACTCATCCATGTTGAAGCACCAGACGTGGTCGCACGCGACCTTCCATTCCTTCAGGAAGTAGACCGCCCAGCGGTACATGCCCATGGGGCCCACGGGGAGGATGAAGATGACCTTGCGGCCCTCCTCCTTCGTCTGACGGATCTGGTTCGCGATCTCGTGGCCCATCATCACGTCGAACTCGGCGACGTTTTTGCAGGGGACGGGACGGAAGTCCTTGTGCCAGAAGGCCTGGCGCTCGCAAACCGTCTCCGGCGCGTTCGCGCAGCAGCGGTCGATCTTTTCCATGTCCCAGCCCTCGGGGAAGAAGCCCTCGAGGAGGCTGCCCTTCACGGTCGAATTGAAATCCATTCTATGCTCCTTTCATCGGGCCGCTCAGGGGAGCAGCCGTTCGCAGGTGTTTTTCAGGTAGACGTTGCAGCGGCGGAAGCCCTCGGCGTAGTCCGCGCCGCACTGGTAGCCCCGGTAGCGGCTGCAGGTGCGGACCATGTCGGGGAAGTCGATGTGGTCGTGGTCGCGCATCCAGACGACCTGGCTCTCGTGGCAGGCGAGCATCTCGAGCTTCAGCTCGATCTCATCGCTGATGTCGACGTACTCGGTGGGCACGAAGCCGACGCCGGCCAGGCTGTCCATGTAGAAGATGGGCACGAGGCGCGCGGGCGCGTCGGTCTTCGGCGGATAGTTCGGCAGCGTGGCCGCGAAGCTCGCGTCGAACACCAGGCGGGAGACCGCGGTGTGATCAGGCATGTAGTCGTCCGGGTCGTGGGTGATGATGAAATCGGGGTTCGCGTAGCGGATGATCTCGACGATCCGGTCGCGCGCGGCGCGGTTGTTGTCGAAGATGTCCAGGTCCCGGAAGCCGGCGGCGATCACCTCGATGCCGGCGAGGGCCCCGGCGCGGCGGGCCTCCTCCGCGCGGATCCGCGTCAGCTCATCCGGCGGGATGATCACGTGGCCGAGATCTCCGTCGGAAACGTGGCAGACGATCACGGTGTCGCCGCGCTTCACGCATTTCGCCAGCGTTCCGGAGCAGGCGATCTCGATGTCGTCCGGATGGGCGCCGATGGCAAGCACTCTCATGGGGAGCCTCCTGTTCGTTTCTTTCGTTCTTTCCTCGATTTTAGCGCGTTTCCGCGCGATTCGCAACCGGAAGGGCGGGGCTCCGCGCGAAATTTCGCGCCGGGAAAAATGGCGCGGCGGACTTGCATCCCCCGCCCGCGGGGCGTAAAATAGCGGCATAATCATTTCAGGAGGAACAGTCATGCCGATCGAAGTCAAAAAGAGAAGCGAGATCCCCGAGCAGTACAAGTGGGACCTCAGCACGTTATTCGCGAACGATGAAGCCTGGGAGGAGGCGCTCGCCGCGCTCGACGCCTTCGGCCCGCAGATCGAGGCGTTCATGGGCACGCTGACCGAATCGCCCGCGGCGCTCCGCCGCTTCCTCGATTTCGAGACCGAAATGGAGCGCAAGATCTACAACGTTTACGAGTACGCCTTCCTGCGGAACTCCGAGGACAGCCGCGACCCGAAGACGCAGACGATGTCCCGCAAGGCGATGGGCAAGATCGTCGCCCTCTCCTCGCTGACCTCCTTCGCGCAGCCCGAGGTCCTCGCCATGCCCGAGGAGAAGCTCAAGGCCTTCGTCGAGAGCGAGGAGCTCGCCCCCTACCGCTACAACATGGAGGTGCTGCTCCGCGAGAAGCCGCACACGCTGAGCGCCGCCGAGGAGCGCCTGCTCGCCTCCGCCGGCGAGGTGCTGGGCGCCTCCGGCGAGATCGACGACATGCTGCAGGACGCCGACATGACCTTCGACTCCGTGAAGGACGGCGAGGGCAACGACGTCCCCGTGACCGGCGCCGGCTTCATCGCCCTGCAGGAGAGCACCGACCGCGTGCTCCGCGAGAACGCCTTCCGCAGCTACTACAAGGGCTACAAGGGCCTGATCAACACCTTCGGCGCGAACTACGCGGCCAACGTGAAGAAGGACATCTTCCTCTCCCGCGCCCGGAATTACACGAGCTCCCGCGCGATGAGCGTCGCCGGCGAGAACGTGCCCGAGAGCGTCTACGACGGCCTGATCGCCACCGTCCGCAAGCACATGCCCGCGATGCACCGCTACGCCGCCCTCCGCAAGGAGATGCTCGGCCTCGACGAGCTGCACTACTACGACCTCTACACGCCCCTCGCGCAGGAGGTCGACCTGCATTACAGCTACGAGGAGGCCCAGGAGATGGTGCTCGCCGCGGTCAAGCCGCTGGGCGAGGACTACGGCAAGGTGGTCCGCACGGCCTTCCGCGACCGCTGGCTGGACGTCTACCCCAATGAGGGCAAGGGCGGCGGCGCCTACTCCGCCGGCACCTACGATTCCAACCCCTTCATCATGCTGAACTTCACGGGCAGCGTGGACAGCGTCTCGACCATCGCCCACGAGATGGGCCACTCGATGCACAGCTATCTGTCCCACAAGAACCAGCCCGCCCAGTACGGCGACTACAAGATCTTCGTGGCCGAGGTGGCCTCCACCGTCAACGAGAACCTGATGATCGAGCAGCTGCTCGCGCAGGACATCACCCCGGAGACCCGCCTGTACCTGCTGAACCAGTACCTGGAGAACTTCAAGGGCACCGTCTACCGCCAGACCATGTTCGCCGAGTTCGAGAAGCTCGCCCACGAGGCCCAGGAGCGCGGCGACGCGCTTTCCGCCGAGAGCCTCTGCCAGATCTACGAGCAGCTGCTCCGCGACTACTTCGGCGGGGCCCTGACGCCGGACGAGGAGGTCCGCTACGAGTGGGCCCGCATCCCGCACTTCTACCGCAGCTTCTACGTCTACAAGTACGCGACCAGCTACGCCGCGGCCGTGGCGCTCTCCGACGCGATCCTCTGCGACGGCGAAAAGGCCGTGAAGCCCTACCTGGAGTTCCTCTCCATGGGCGGCAGCGCGGACCCGCTGGACGAGCTCAAGCACGCGGGCGTCGACATGACCACCCCCGAGCCCATCGACCGGGCGCTCGCGAAGTTCGAGAAGATCCTCGACGAGACCGAGAAGGTGTGGAAGAAACTTCGGAAGTAAGTCGAAAGCGGGTTGCCCCGGAAGCGGGGCGCCGCTGAAGGGTAATATGAAGGGCTGCCCCGCGAGGGCGGCCCTTTTTTTGTGGTTTTATGGCGGCTCCGGAGGGTTTTGGGGACGGGGGCAGAGGCGCGGGACAGGAAAACGCGGCGGCGGAGGCGGTCCGGAGGCAAAAATGCTACAGTATTGGCACTTTTGTGAAATACTGTAGTACTCGTTTCGCGAGACCGGCAAAAAATGCTACAGTATCCGCGGTTTTTCGAAATACTGTAGTATGTGTCGGGGGCGAAAAGGGAAAAACTACTACAGTATTCACGTTTTTTCAAAATACTGTAGTACGTTTTTGCTGTTTCGGGGCCGCGTTTCCGGAGAGGTCCCCGTTTTGCGGGGCCGGCGAAACAAAAAACTGCTACAGTATTCGCGATTTCTTGCTTTACTGTAGCAATTTTCCTTTTTTCGCCCGGAACGGCTGCTACAGTATTCGCGATTTTTCGCTTTACTGTAGCATTTTTTCTGTTTTCGCCCGGAACGGGCGCTGCAATTTCCTCATCTTAACCGAATCTTAATCCCGAATCGCCTTTTTTCTGAAGAAATTTCATTTTATAATGGTCTCAAGTCGGAAATGACCCTGCGCGAAAAGGGACATTTCCATCCCGAAAGAAGAGGAAACGAGCATGCCGAACATTCTGATCTGCGACGATGAGCAGGACATCATCAACGCGCTGAAAATCTATCTTTCCGATCCGGACTACGTGCTGTACGAGGCGCACAACGGGCAGGAAGCGCTCGAGAGGATCGCGGAGCGCGAAATCGACCTGATCCTGCTCGATCTCATGATGCCCGTCATGGACGGGCTGACCGCGATGGCGAAGATCCGCGAGACCGCCAACATGCCGATCATCGTCCTCACGGCGAAAAGCGAGGACGCCGACAAGATCCTGGGCCTGAACGTCGGCGCGGACGACTACATCACGAAGCCGTTCAACCCGCTGGAGGTCGGCGCGCGGGTGCGCTCTCAGCTGCGCCGCTATCTCCGGCTCGGCAGCGGCACGCCTGCGCCGGAGACACTCCGCGTCGGCGGCATCGAGCTCGACGACCGCGCCAAGGAGGTGACGCTCGACGGCGAGGCGGTCGCGCTGACGCCGAAGGAATTCGAAATCCTGAAGCTCCTGATGGCCAATCCCGGCCGGGTCTTTTCGCCGAAGGAGATCTACGCGGACGTCTGGAAGGAGAAGCCGATCGGCACCGAAAACACCGTGGCGGTCCACATCCGTCATCTGCGGGAGAAGCTGGAGATCGAACCGGCGGAGCCGCGCTATATCAAGGTCGTTTTCGGACAGGGATATAAAATGGAGGAGATCAAATGAGTAATTCCAATCCAAAGCAATTCAGCCGGACCGCCGGCGGAAAGACCCTGCTCTTTCTGGGCAGCGTGATCTTCGGTTTTCTTTTCGCGCTCAGTCTTCTGGGGATCGATATAATCGCCAAAGACTGGGGGAGCCTCGTGTACTACCACTCTTCGGAGGATTGGAAGTTGGCGCAGGAGATGCTGCTGGATGGTTTGGAGAAGATGATGCCGTGGAGAGGGAGAGAGAACCTGTCCGCGGTTGTGCGGCCGGCCTTTAGCGTTGTCTATCAGCTCCGCTATTGGATCTATGTCATCTCGGCCGCGTCCTTCCTGCTGGCGGTCGCCTGCATCGTTTTTCTGCTGCGGGCCGTCGGTCGAAGGCCGGGGACGGAGGAAATTTTCCCGGGACCGCTGCATAAGTTTCCGTCCGACCTCCTTCTGCTTTTGACGGTGCTGTGCTGTGCGGTCCTGTCCTTCTACGTCAATCTGGAAATCTCCCCGCTGGGCCCCTCCGCGCTGGACCCGAATGAGGATAGGATGCTGAAGCTGTTCTTTTTATTCAGTGAAGGGATCGTCCCTGTGCTTTGTGGCGGCGCTCTGTTCCTCGCCGAGCTGACTGTCGGTCTGGTTTTCTGCATGAGCGTGGCCGGGAAAGTCAAAAACAGGAATCTTTGGAAAAACACGTTTGCCGAACGCTTCGGGAAATGGGCCGCAAAGAGGCTGAATAAGGTTGCCGACTATCGGGTGGAGCGGTTTCTCGGGATGAAGACGGTCCTTTTGCTCTTCGTCGGCGCGACGCTCCTGGAATTCGTCGTGATTTTGTGGTTCGGGCAATGGATAATCCCGTTCCTGCTGCTTTGGGGCATCGGAAAAATCATTGAGCTGGTGGCTATCCTCGTCTTCGCGCCCATGCTCCGGCAGCTTCGGGAAAGCGCGTCGGCGCTGGCAGACGGGGACTTTTCGCAGCTCACGGACACCGAGCGCTTGTTTGGGGGTTTCAAAAAGCACGGTCAGGATCTGAACCGGATCGCCGCCGGTGTCAATACCGCCGTGGAAGAGCGCCTGAAGAGCGAGCGTACGAAGGCGGAACTGATCACCAATGTGTCGCACGATATCAAGACGCCGCTGACCTCCATCATCAACTACGCCTTGCTGATCGCGGCCGAACCCGACGGCACGGTCGTCCGGGAGTATTCGGAGGTGCTGGTCCGGCAGTCCGTCAAGCTGAAGCGGCTGCTCGAGGACCTGATCGAGGTCTCGAAAGCGACGACCGGCAACCTGGACGTCAGTCTCGCTCCCTGCGACGCGGGCATTTTTCTGACTCAGGCCGCCGGCGAATACCAGGAAAAGCTGGAGGCGGCCGGGCTGGTTCCGGTCATCCGGCAGCCGGAAAAGGGGCCGACGATCATGGCGGACGGCCGGCGGATGTGGCGCATCTTCGACAATCTGATGAACAACATCTGCCAATACTCGCTGCCGGGATCCCGGGTCTTCCTTTCGCTCGAGGAGCGGGAGGGGAACGCCGTGTTCTCCTTCCGGAACACCTCGCGGGAGCCGTTGGAGCTCTCGCCGGAGGAGCTGACCGAGCGCTTCACACGGGGCGATTCGGCCCGGAGCACGGAGGGCCACGGGCTGGGGCTGGCCATCGCGGTGAGCCTGGCGGAGCTGCAGGGCGGCCGCCTGGAGCTGGCCTTCGAAGGCGATCTGTTCAAGGCGGAGCTCATTTTCCCGACGGTCGAGGAGTGATAGAAAAAAACGAGCCGCAGTAAGCACCGATCGTGTTTACTGCGGCTTTTTGCTTGTCTGAAAGTTACACCACGATGCTCGCCTGGCTGCCGCCGCTCCGGTCCTTGGTGACGACAATCTGCCGGTCAATCCGGTCCTTGAGCTCGGCCACGTGGGAAATGATGCCGATGAGGCGGTTGCCGTCGGCGAGGCCCAGGAGCGCGGCCATCGCCTGGTCGAGGGACTCGGGGTCCAGCGAGCCGAAGCCCTCGTCGACGAACATCGTGTCGAGCCGCACGCCGCCGGCCGAGGCCTGGATCTCGTCGGAGAGGCCGAGCGCCAGGGAGAGCGAGGCCTTGAAGGACTCACCGCCGGAGAGGGTCTTGACGCTCCGCTCGCTGCCGTTGTAGTGGTCGATGACGTCCAGGTCGAGGCCGCTCTGGCTGCGGTTGTTCTCCGCCTCGCGGCGGCGCTTGAGCTCGTACTGGCCGCCGCTCATGACCATGAAGCGGGTGTTCGCGCGGGCGATGATGCGGTCGAAATAGGTCATCTGGACGTAGGTCTCGAGCATCACCTTTTCCTTGCCGGAGAGGGTGCCGTTCGCGGTGGCGGAGAGGGCCTTCAGCCAGACGAGGCGCTGCTCGAGGCGGTCCAGCTCGCCGGATCTGGCGCGGATGCCGTCGAGGGCGCTTCTGTTGGCGCTGCGGCGGGCGGTCAGGGCGAGGGCGGCGTCGGTCGCGGCGCGGCGCTTGCCGGTGAGGGCGTCCTTGCGCGCGGTCTCGGCGGACTTGTCGACGTCGCAGGCGGCGGAGAGCTGCTCCGTCAGCTGCGCGATGGCGGCCCTGTGCCCGGCGATGACGGTGTCGGCATCGAGAAGGGCCTTGCGCGCGGCATCGAGATCATCCTTCATGCGGCGGACGGTCTCCGTGAGCTCGCGGACGCGGGTTTCAGCCTCGGCCTTGCTGCCGAAGCGGAGGCCGGCGCGGGTCTGCGCGAGCTGCCCGCTCTTCTCGGCCAGAGAGGCCTTCGCGCCCTCGAGCCGGGCCGCGAGGGCATCGAGCGCGTCCTTCTTCTCCTTGAGGGCGGCCTCGTCCGTCGGGAGCTGCGCGGTGAGCGTCTTGCGGCGCAGGACCCGAGCGTGGGCGGCGGCGAGGGCTTCGCCGAGCGCGGCGATCTCGTCCCGGACCGCGGTCTCCTCGGCGGGAAGAAGCCGGTCGGCCTCCTCGGGCGCGAGGCCCTCCCAGAGGGCGCCGACCTGCTTCGCGACGGTATCAGCCTGCGCGCGGGCGGCAGTGTCAGCCTTGCCGCAGGCCACGCTCTTCTCCTCCGCGTCGGCGCGGGCGGTGTCGGCCGAGGCCTTCGCCTCCTTGAGCTCCGCCTCGGTGGGCGCGCCGGCCGCCTTATGGGCGGGGCAGGGGTGCGAGAGAGCGCCGCAGACCGGGCAGGGGCTCCCCTCGGTCAGGGTCTCCGCGAGGATGCCCGCCTGGGCGTCCAGGAAGGCGCGGTTCATCGCGTCATATTCGGCGGAAGCGCGCTCGGAAGCTCCGCGCGCCCGCAGATATTCGTCCTTCAGCCGGACGCGCAGGGCCTCGGCCTCGCGCGCCGATTTCAGAGCCGCGGCGAGCTCGGCAAGCTTCGTCCGCTTCTCCTGGGCTTTTTCCTTCTGTCCCGCAAGACGGACCTCCTCGGCGTCCGCGTCGGAGAGGGCCTCGCACTCGGCGCGGCGGTCGGTCAGCGTCTTCTCGTCCGCGGCGTATTCCGCCCGGGCCGTCTCCAGCTGCTCCGTCTGCGCGGCCACGCTACGTTCGAGCGCGGCAAGCTCGCGGGCGAGGTCGGTCAGCTCGTCGTAGCGGGGATATTCGGCCTCGAGCTGCGCGGCTTCCTTCGCCAGCCGCTCCTGCTCCGGGGTCTTTGCCTCCTCGGCCGCGAACGCCGCGGCGCGTTTTTCCCGCTCCGCGGTATCGTCGGCAAGCGCCTGACGTTCCCGCGCGAGGGCCAGCTCCGCCTGTTCGCGGGCCTCGACCTTGCCGAGCCGCGCGCTCACCTCCTCGAGCTCCCGGCCCGCGGCGTCGATCTCCGCCTGAAGCTCAGCGTCCCGCGCGTCATCCTGCGCGAGAAGCTGCCCAAGCAGCGCGGCCGTCTCCGCGACGGGCAGCTTCCCCTCCTTCGCCTTCCGGATCTCCGGGCCGAGCACATCCGCGTCGCCGCAGACGATGCCGTCCACGTATTGGCGGATGCTCTGCCGCGCGGCCTCGCACTCGCCCGAGAGCGCCGCGACCTCGCGCTTCAGCCGGTCCTGCAGCTCCGAAAAGAGTCCGGTCCCGAACAGCTGGCGGAAGATCTTCTTGCGCTCGTCGGTGGACGCGAGGAGCAGCTTCAGGAAGTCGCCCTGGGCGATCATCGCGATCTGCAGGAACTGTCCCCGGTCGATGCCCATGATGCCGCGGATGGCCTCATCCACCTCGGACTGCTTCGTGAGGACCCGCCCGTCCGGGAGCGCAAGCTCCGCGGCGGCATTCTGCGTCGTCGTGCCCTCGCCGCGGGTCTTCGGGCGCTCGTAGGCGGGATTGCGCTTCACGGTGTAGGTCTTGCCGCCGTAGGAGAAGACCAGCTCCACCTCGGTGGGCGTCTCGGGCGAGGCGTACTTCGAGCGGAACATCGAGGGCTCGCGGTTCGCGCCGCTGGCCTCGCCGTAGAGGGCGTAGGTGATCGCGTCGAAGACGGTCGTCTTGCCCGCGCCGGTGTCGCCCGTGATCAGATAGAGGCCGCGGCTGCCGAGCCGGTCGAGCTCGAGCACCGTCCGGCCCGCGTAGGGGCCGAAGGCCGAAAGCGTCAGTTTCAGTGGTCTCATCGGTTCTCACCCTCCTCCCGGATTTTTTCGATCAGGCCGCGCAGGAAGCGCTCCTGCTCCGCGCTCATCGGCTGATTGTTCTGCAGCTCGTAGAAATCGGCGAAGAGCTCGAGCGGGGATTTGCGCTCCGCCTCGGCGTCGGCGTCGATCACGGCGTTCGAGCGGGTGCGCGTGTTGTCATAGTCCAGCTTCATCAGGCGGTGGTAGACGGCGCGGAGCTTGCCGATCGCGTCCGGCACGTCCTCCTCGTCCGTCAGCGTGAGGTGCGTGTAGTCCTCCTGCCAGGTCGTGTTTTCATAGAAGGCCTTCAGCGTGAGCTCCGCGTAGCTGCCGCGAAGCTCGACGAGATCGTGCCGCGGCGTGAGCGGGACGGTGCGGACGGTGACCGCGGCCCCGGCGGAGGGCGCCTCCTTTCCGCCCAGCTCGACCACGGTGACGGATTTCTGGTCGCGTGCTTCGGAGAAGGAATATTTGAGCGGCGTCCCGCAGTAGCGGATGCGCTCGCTCCCGCAGCTCTGCGGGCTGTGCAGATGTCCCAGCGCCACGTAGTCGAAGGGCGCGAAGACCTCGGCGTCCACGTTGTCGCTGCCGCCGACGGAGCACTCCTCGGACTCGGAGCGGGCGGCGCCGGTGACGAACTGGTGCGTGACCAGGACGCTGCGGCGGGCGGGATCGAGCGGCAGCTGCCCGATGACCCAGCGGAGCGCCTCGGTGTAGGACCCGAGCTCCGCGTCCGCGAAGCGGCGGATCTGCGCGGGCTTGAGGAACGGCAGCAGGTAGACGTCCACCGGGCCGAACTCGTCCGTCAGCGTGACCGGCGCGAGCGTCCCGTCGTACACCGGGGACAGATGGATGCCGCTCTGGTCCATCAGGCGGCCGCCGAACGCGATGCGCTCCGCCGAATCGTGGTTGCCGCTGATGACGAAGACCTGCAGACCGCGCTTCGCGAGCGCGACGAGGAAATCGTCGAACAGACGGACCGCCTCCGCGGGCGGGACCGGCTTGTCGTAGACGTCGCCGGCAATGATCACGCCGTCCGGCTGCTCCCGGTCGACGGTCCCCAGGATCTCCCGGAGAATGTAATCCTGCTCCTCCAGCATGGAGTACTCGTTGACCCGCTTGCCCAGATGGAGATCGGAAAGATGGATGAATTTCATGGCTGCCTCCGCAGAATTCGTTGATGCTGTCAGGATAGCGCAGAGGGAGTCCCACATCGGGGACAGATCCTCGGCTTCTTTCCTCAATTTTCCTCTTTTCGCGGCGGAAAATCAAGCGGAAAGATTGGGCGTTGCCCTTCCCCGCGCTTCGTGGTACAATAGGCGAACATGACACCGTTTTACACGGACGCCCGCGACGGGCGGCCGCGCTTTTCACAAGATAGGAAAGAAACATGAAAATTCTCTACAAACTGCTCCGGAAGGATCCCGAAGCCCGCGAGAGCATCATCACGGTGACCTCGGGGCTCGGCATCGCGGTCAACCTGCTGCTCGCCGCCGCCAAGGTCATCATCGGCGTGCTGGCCTCCTCCATCGCCATCATTTCCGAAGGTATCAACAACTCGGCGGACGTGATGACCGCGGTGCTGACGCTGCTCGGCACGAAGCTGGCCGGCAAGAAGCCGGACGAGAAGCACCCCTTCGGCTACGGCCGCATCGAGTACCTCACGAGCCTGATCGTCGCGGTGATGATCCTCGTCACCGGCGCCGAGGTGCTCATCAGCTCGGTCAAGCTGATCTTCGAGCCCAATGACGAGCTCTCGATCTCGTATCTGTCCCTGGCGATCGTCGCCGTGTCCGCGGTGATCAAGTTCGTCCTCGGCCTCTACACGATCCGCATGGGCAGGAAGGCGGATTCGCTCGCGCTCGAGGGCGTGGGCGAGGACTGCCGGAACGACGCGTTCGCCTCGATCATCACCATCATCGCCGCGCTGATCTTCCTGATCTTCCGCTTCTCCGTCGATGCCTACGCCGGTATCCTGACCTCGCTGCTGATCATCAAGGCGGGCTTCGACGTGCTGCGTTCGACCGTTTCCGAGCTGATCGGGCGGCCGGGCGACGCCGAGCTCGCAGGCCGCATCTACAGC
The DNA here is from genome assembly GCA_045641505.1 of Bianqueaceae bacterium. GTDB lineage: Bacteria > Bacillota > Clostridia > Lachnospirales > Bianqueaceae > JAZQNF01. Next base: position 11,435 of record JAZUHB010000121.1, read on the forward strand.
GAGATCCGCTCGACCGAGGGCGTGCTGAACGCGGCCGACATGATGCTCCACAACTACGGCCCCGATGCCTACTCCGGCTCCGTGAACGTCGAGATGGACCACGAGATGACCGTCGGCGAGATCTACCAGATCCTCCACAAGCTGCAGCTGCACATCATGCACGAATACGGCGTGACGATGGTCTTCGGCGTCTACGCGGTCGATACCGATCACGAGGAGGTCATGGAGCTCCGCGGCTGCATCGCCGAGTTCGTCCGCGGCCGTGACCATGTGAAGAGCTACCACGCCGTCTATCTGGAGCCCGAGACCGAAAAGATCTACTGCGATCTGACCGTCGACTACCAGCTGCACGACTGGGACACGCTCCGCGCGGACTTCCTGGCGTACATGGCCGAGCACTACCCGGATCAGGAGGTGGAGCTCACCGTCGAGACCGAGTTCGTGTGAGGAAAGCGCTTTTCAGACAAAAAAAACCCGCCGGTCGGCGGGTTTTTTCGTGGAAAAATGTTGCGGCGGGACGGATCTTCAGCCGAAGATCAATCCTTGTTCTCGGCTTCCTCGGGCGCGGCCTCGGTCTCAGCGGTCGCTTCGGCCTCGGCGGGTTCTTCGGCGGCAGGGGCCTCGGCCTCAGGCGCGGCAGCGGGCTCTTCGGCGGCGACAGGCGCGGGCGCGGGAGCGGCAGCGGCGGCCATGGCAGCGGCGGCGGCAGGCGCGGCGGCGAGGGTGTTCATCAGTCCGCCCTTTTCGTTTGCGGAAAGGATGCGCAGGTAGGAGGCGACCTCCTTGCAGTTCTTCACGAAGCGCAGCTTGTAGTCCTTCAGCGCGGTGTGGATGGTGAGGTTGCCGTATTTCATGAGGGCATGCTCGCCGCGGTTGACCGTCACCTCTTCGATGTCAGAGAGGAACACGAGCTCGTTCTTCGGCAGCAGGATGGAGTGCTGGTCGAGCAGGACGATGAGGTTATCCGGCACGGACAGATACATGAACGCCATGGCGGCAAACAGCAGGAAGACGATCGTCCAGATCCCCAGCAGGAGGTAGTTGTTGTGGGTCAGCTCATGGAGCAGCCACAGACCGATGGTGAACGTGACGATATAAAACGGGAGGCCGATACCTCTTTTCTTGTAACCGATGACTTCGTTCATCTTGTAATCTCCTTGGTAAAACTTCGGAATGGACGGACAGAAGCCGGGATGCGGCCCGGCGGGATGGCGAATATAGTGTCCTAAGTATACGCCATGTTCCGCGCGAAGGCAAGACGGAAAAGCCGTATTATATGGGTTTTCTGGTGCTTATTATGCGTTGAAAGCCGCTTAGGGAAGGTTTTTCGCGAATTTGCAGGTCATGGAGACCTCCTTACAGGTCGATCTTTTCGAAAGAGCGGATCGCGCGGCCGAGCGACGCGAGGGTGAGGACCGCGAAGAGGAGCGCGCCGGCGCCCAGCACCGCGAGCTGCGGCCCGATCGCGTCGAAGCCGAAGGCGTTCAGCCAGCCGAGGCCGGGGAAGTAATGCAGCGCCTCCGCGAGCCCGATGGTCAGCATCGAAACGATGATGAAGCTGATGAAGGGCCAGCCGAACTTGTAGGCGGTCCGGAAGAAGCCGCCGATGAAGAGCGCGTTGAACTCGCCGAAGATGAGGAGCAGGAAGCCCAGCGCCGCGACGTTCGCGTTCATCAGCGCGTTGCCGAGGTAGGCAGGGGCGTCCCGGAGGACCGTCATCCGCAGGAGCGCGCAGAGGGCGCAGAGCACGAAGCCGCAGGTCTCGATGAAGAGCGCGAAGAGGTACTTGCCCCGGACCGTGTCGGCCTTCGCGACGGGGAGCAGCGCGCTGTAGACCAGGTCGTTCCCCTCGCGGGCGGTCTGGTAGGACTGGAAGAGCCCGAGGCAGATGAAGAAGCCGGCCAAAAGGACCGGATAGCCGGGCACCAGGAAGAGGAAGCCGGCGGCGAGGAAGAGGTAGCTCAGGGGCGAGGCGGCGAGCCTCATTTCTTTACGAAGCATTTTCATCATGAGCGGGCCTCCCTTTCCAGACGGAGCACCGTCTCCTCGAGGGTCTCGCCGGGGCGGCTGAGGGTCTCGCGGAAGCGCTCCTTGGTCTCCGCCGCGATGAGACGTCCGCCGCGGATGTAGAGCACGTCGTCCGCGCACTTTTCGAGATCCGAGGTGATGTGGGTCGAGAACAGGATCGCAACGCCGCGGTCCCGAAGCAGCAGGAAGAGGTCCAGCAGCTCGTCGCGCGAGAAGGGATCGAGGCCGCTGGTGGGCTCGTCGAGGATCAGCACCTCGGCCCTGTGCGACAGGGCGAGCAGCAGGTTGAACTTGACCTTCATGCCCTCGGAGAGCTCGTTCGGCGTCTTCTCCTCGTCCAGGCCGAAGAGCGTCAGGTACTCGCGGTAGGCCGCATCGTCCCAGTCCGGGAAGAAGGAGGCGGTCACGCGGGCGATCTCGCGGAGCTTCTTCCGCGGGTAGTAATTGACCGCTCCGGTGGAATAGCCGATGCGGCTCTTGATCTCGGCCTCGTGGCCCGCGAGGGGCAGACCGAAATAGCAGATCTCGCCTCCGTCCGGGTGAACGAGATTCAGCATGGACTTGATGGTGGTCGTCTTGCCGGCGCCGTTCCGGCCGATGAAGCCGGTGATGCGGCCCGCCTCGAGACCGAAGCTCAGGCCGTCCAGGCGGAAGGCGGGGTAGACCTTGGTCAGGCCTTCGACGCTTACGATGCTCATGGGTGTTTCTCCGATCATGATAATACTGATGCTTCCATTATAACCGCTTTTTCGGATTTGGACAGTACCCCCGCGGCGGGATAGCGAGGGCTAAGGGTGCGAAAGCGGCGGAATGCGCGGCCGGGGCGGCAAACTTTTCTGTTGAACTTTTCCCGGGAAATGCTTAAAATTAACAGCATAAAAGCATGAAAGGAGTGATTACCATGAAATTATTCAAAAAACTTTGGCCCACCTGCTTCAAGATCAAGAAAGGCAACATCGGCAGCTTCCTGATCCAGCTGCTCATCTTCATCGTGATCTGCGTCATCGCCGGCCTGATCATCGGCCTGCTGGGCAATATCCTGGGCGGCATCCCGATCGTCGGCGCCCTGATCGGTGTCGTGGGCTCTCTGGTCGGTATCTACGGCTTCATCGGCGTGATCCTCTGCATCCTGAAGGTGCTGGGCATCGTCAAGTAAGAAGGAAAGCGAAAACCCCTGTGCGTGTGCACAGGGGTTTTTCTTGTCCGGAAAGTCCGCGACGGAGTTATTAAGGAAAATGCGGGAAGGATCCGCTTTTGGAAGAACATTGCTCGCCGGAAGAGAACTAAAAGTGAATCAGGTCAAACGGTCTTTTTCGAGCCAACCGCGCAATCGGAAGGATGGAGGAAAGAAGGCATAGGACGAGCGAGATAATCGCGCTGATAATCATATGAAGCGGGCGGAAAACAAGAAGATCGAAGGGATACTCCGGCAGTGAGGAAGCAAAGGTAGAGTTCGCGTAATTCTTTATGATAATGAAAGCAAAAAGTGCGAACAAAACACACAATACTCCTACAAGCATTGCCTGAAAAACGAAGATGCGGCTGATATCCTTTTTCGTAAACCCAAGTGATCTCATGATACCAAGCAGTTTCGATTGATCCTTTATGCTGTAGCTGATCAGGAGGACAAAGGTCAGCAGGATGCCGGCCAGAGAGAGTATTCCGGCCAAGATGATATACGGCTTCAAAGCCACGAGCTTCTGCTCGAAACTGTATATAAGCTTTGCGGATACATCTGTCCACATCAGGTCATTTTCAGCCAAAGCCTCAAAGGTTTCTGTGTCGAAATGCCTGTTTTCAACATAGTATTCGTTGTAGATGTAGAGGTCGAAAAAATCCTCTTTGATGGTGTTGAAAAGTCGTTCTGACAGGAGCACCTGCGGGAAAGGAGAGACGTCCTTTTGCAGAGAATCAAACACTCCTACAACCGTAAACCCGTTCGGAAAGTAGTCGTGCATATTGTTCGCATCCGAATAGAAACCGTTGTATTCGGATGCGAAGAGATCGATATATGCGGACGAGACGGAGGAGAAATGATCTGTATCGATGCCGAAGCCCTCGGCGACCTCATAATAAATTGCGATTTCGTCGTCCTTTTCCGGGAGTCTGCCGCAAAGGAGAGCCGCTTCGTCAGCCAGTCCTGAGGGAGCAAAGGTCATACGGGAAACAAGCAGACGGCTTTTCCAATCGCTGTACAGGACGCTGCTTCTTTCCAAAGTCAATGATTCTGTGTTGCTGCGTTTCTGCGCGATGTAGTCATCGCAGACGGCACAAATCAGATAATCATTATAAAGCTTATACTCGGTGTAGTCATTGATTCGTTGGGACCGGATTCTTTCGAGAATTCCATATTCGAAATAATCGGTTTTCATTATGCCGACAACTTTTAGATTTTCGGAATTATTCAGGAGAATTTCCGTTTCGCCTGACAAATCGAGAATATTTGCCAGATAATCGGAAATTACGATTTCATCCCCCGATTTCGGCATTCGACCGGACAAAAGAGAGGGTGGCGTATTGTGGTCTGAAAAAACCAGGAGTTTTACATTATCCGAAGATAGTTTATTGTGGAAAATGCTATTTTGTGAGATGACCGGGATGAGCGTTTCATCATCGAATACGCAGCGAAGGGTGTTTATAAAGGGTATTCCGGATGATATCCGTCTCGCTTGCAGATCGTAAAAACTATCCGTGTATTCGCAATACTGATCGACTGTCAGGAAAGGGGGGAAATAGCGCTCATTATAGCGTTTGAGCGGCAGCGCGGAATCGTAATTAAGCAGCGCAATCGAGAACATTTGGAACAACAGAATGATGGCCGTCAGCAATACCATCAAGATGTTCCGAAGGGGCTTTTTTTTCAGGTTTTTCAATGCAAAAGAAAAGGCGCTTTGAGGAGGGAGTGGAGTATTCTCGAGAGAAAGGTCTCCGGACGGGTCAAAATCATCCGCAGGTGATCCATCCGAAGCGGACGTCTCTTTTTTGCTCCGGCGAATGGAAAGGGTCCCTTTCTCCTCGTCCTGATCCGCATCTTGACGGAAAAACGCGTATACGCCGGTCATGATGTCGTCGAGATTGTGTGTCCGGAAAACAACGGTATTGCGATTTTCGTCGTACAGCTCATAAAAGTCATGCCGGTTTTCCTGAACTGATACAGCGCCATCCTGGAGGGCCATCGTCAGATCGGCGTATTTTGCCGCGGCGTTCACGTCGTGAGTTGCCACGACGACGAGGCAATGCTTTGAAATCGATTTCAATAAATCGAAAACGGCTGTGCCGGAAGCACTGTCCAAATTACCGGTGGGTTCATCTGCCAGAAGGATTTTTGGTTTTTTTACCAATGCCCGGGCGATGGCAACTCGCTGCTTCTGACCGCCGCTCAGCCTGCAGACTAATTGGTCCTTGTACTCACGCATACCAACAAAGGAAAGAACCGCGTCGATTCTTTCCTCTGAATCATCAGTTTTGCGCTTTACAGAAAGAGGAAGCAAGAGATTGTCACGCACGGAGTCTTCTTCAACCAGATTGAAATCCTGAAAGACGATTCCGAAATACTCATTTCGGAAGATGTCCCATTCTGTTTCGGAAATCAGAGAGATGTCCTGACCGTGAATGGATGCATAGCCTTCATAATCGCTGATAACTCCGGAGAAAATATTCAGCAGCGTGCTTTTCCCGCTTCCACTTTTTCCGAGGATGACGCATAGTCCTTTGTCCGGCAAATCAAAGGAAGCTTGTTGAATTACATAACGTCCGCTTACATCGGAACTGTACTTTTTGGACAGGTTCTGTGCCGTAATCATTTTTAATTATTGGATCTCATACAATCTGCAATCTGGAGGGTAATGACCATGCCGAAATTTTCTTCGCGCAGATTATTCATTGCTTCGTCATGGGTTGTCCATACGCCTCTAAAATAGGAAACGGTATGGCCGTAAAGGGCAGTAACGATGGAAAGATCATCTTCTGACAAATTGCCGTTCCAGATACCGTTTTGTATGATTCTGTCATTTTTGTCAGTGCCGAAATAGTAAAAGTCCAATTTGCCGGCGTTGACATAACCCGAAATCAGTTCAAGTGCTTCTTGGGACAGGGAAACCGTCCCGCTCTTATCGTTGATAATCAGCACTATTCTTTCGTATTGACCGATCTCATCCTTGAACAGGTCCTCCGTCAGCGTCTGAGCTGGGAAATACCGCAGTTCGTCCCGGAACAGGATCGGCTCTCCGTATACGATAATCTTCGCAGGGTGTGTAGTATTTACAATTTTGATGCTTTGGTCGTAGGTATCTCCGATATCAGACTCTTCCGTAGAGGGTCTGCATGATGTGAGGGAAAGGGCGGAAATAGCAAGCAGAATAAACAATGTCCATCGTGTCAGAAGAGTTTTGCCGGTGTTCATTTCATTCCTTTCTTCCTTCCCCTCTTTCCGGTTTTTTGCGGAAAGAGGGGAAGGAGTGTATGGTTTCTGACTTTTTGAGACGTGATAGTGTTATGTCACGTATTGCTCACCAACACTTTGAGAAAACTCATAGATACTTACTTCGTCGCAGGATCCATTCCAGCTCGAACCGGGAGTAATAGCATAAGTAAAGGTGGTGGGATAAGAAACCAAGATTGTTTCTCCGGGAAGGCTCCGGTAAGTGAAAGCATAAAAGCATCGATGCGTTTGAGCGCACCATACATTGATTGCCCTATTTGCGGAGGTATTTCCTATGACATGTAAACTCCGGACGGGCGAATAATTATACGCGATATCATTGCATCTATTTGCGGAATTGTAAGAAGCAGAGACGGTAAAGCAAGTATCCTGAGTTGTTGATGAAAAACCTGTGGAAATAGAGAATCCAAACACATTCGTAGTTGATGCGTTTCCGCCGAAGGTTACATTCCAGGTCGAGGTAGATTGGGGCATCGTTGCTGTCGGCGCGTAATTTATATATTGCTGCGCTGCAGAAAGGTAAAATTTTACTTCATTTTTCTTATTAATCCCTCGGTAGTATTCATTTCCGACATGTGTGACAATGGGTTCCATCTGAGATCGGACAAAAAAAGTTTCATAGTAGTATCCTGATGAATCAGGAGTGTTTTCCCTTGCTCTGGCAATAATGGCGTTGGATTTTCCAATCAATATGCCAGAGGAGGTATATACGTTCGTAACAGTCACATGATTAAATAGAGTATAATACGTATAACCCGAGGTGGGAACGTCGAAGCCATATGCATTCATATGGGCGGCTGTGTCGACGGTATAGATGTAGGGGCTTCTATGTTGGACGGGTTCAGGTTTTTTCGAGTGGGTTTCTCCTAAAACGGAAAAGGAAGAAACCAGCAGAATGCACAATGACATTATGGAAGAGCATAGTACTTTGTGTAGGTGTTTCATGGTGTTTTTCTCTCCTTCAGTTGAATAGCCGGTTTTTGAAAAACTGGGTATTAACAGTTTAGGTAATAAAGCAGGATGGAGACTGATTAACTCATTTTTATCACCCCTTTTCCATGTAGCATCATTGTGTCGGGGCCTGTTTTTGCATTCTCCTCATAGAAAAAGCCGCTTTTCTCCCGGAAGAGAAAGCGGCATATGTTTCGTGTTTCTTTGCTGAATTATTACGAATCCCTCGGGACAATACAACAAAAATAATGACACGATGTTTTTGTACGCGATCCAATTTTTCTCTTCCGGATATTAGCAAGCGATGAGGAAAATGTCACGAGTTAATACATTCATATTATATGGCGGAGATTTTTATTTGTCAATTTTGGGGCGGAAATCCTTTTTCCCCGATCAGTTCGAACACGAGCGTCGTCGTCCAGCCGTAGTCGCGGATGGTCTGCATCTTCACGTCCGGGTCGTAGGGGAAGCGGGCCGGGCCCTTGCGGTTGAGCTCCATCGGCGCTCGCTCGCACTCGCTGTCGTAGAACTCGAAGAGGCAGCCGGTCTCGCGGTAGAGGCGGTCGGTCTCGTCAAGGAGACGGCTGCGGAGCGAGGCGGCGAGGTCCTCCCGGCCGGCGCGGCGAAGGCCGCGGAGGATCAGGTAGTCGTAGTTGATCCAGACCGGGCCGCGCCACATGTCGCTGCCGAAGGTCGCGTCGGTGCGGGCGACGCTCGGGACCGGGAGCGGCGTCCAGAAGAGCGCCGGGTCGGTGAGATGCGCGACGAGCGCCTCGGTCTGCGCGCCGTCGGAGAGCCCCGCGAAGAGCGGAAGGAAGGAGGCCACGGACCAGACCTTCCGCGGCGTCTTCCGGCGGAGGTCGTAATCGAAGTAGAAGCCGTCCGACTCGGACCAAAGGAAGCGGTCGATGTCCGCGCGGGCCCGGGCGAACTCGGCGGCCCAGCGGCCGGCGTCGGGCTCGAGGCCGAGGACGCGGGCGATTTTTTCCATGTGCGCGCACTCGTTCGCGTAGAAGCAGCAGAGGTCGACCGCGGCGAGCGGGTTCGCGGTGTCGAAGCGCGGCGAGTTGTCCATGCCGGATTCGTCGCAGCGGCAGTGCTCCGCGCGGGAGGCGTGCCAGCTGAAGAGCAGGAGCCCGTTTTCCTTCGCGAAGCGGCCGCGGCGGTGCTCCCGGAGCCAGCCCAGGAAGCGGGCGTTCTTTTCGTAGACCTCGCGGAGGAGCTCCGTGCCCGCGCCGGATTCATAAAGCTCCCACGCGCCCCACGCGAGGAGCGGCGGCTGGGTGATCGCGGAGCCGGAGCCTGGCTTTTGCAGGTGCGGGATGAAGCCGGACGGAGTCTGCCGCGCGAAGGCGGAGAGCAGCAGCTCCCCGGCGAGACCCGGGTCGAAGCGGCGGAAGCCGACGGCGTGGAAGACCGAGTCCCAGAGCCAGAGGTGGCGGTGCGGAAGCCGGTCCGGCGTGGACCAGCGGCGGGTGAACGAGCCCTCCGGGCAGTAGAGCTGCGTCCGCATCACGGAGAGGCATTTCGCCCGAAGCTCCGCGTAGGGGGCGGTGTCGGAGGGACAGTTCTCCGCGTAGAAGGCGCGGCGCGAGGCGGCGAGCGCGTCGAGGTCGGCGCTCATCCCCTCCCCGGCGAGACGGAGGGCCTTCTCCGACGAGGCGGCGTCCCAGGCGTAGGCGAAGCGCGTGCCGTCAAGGAGAAGCGCAGTGAGCGCGTCCTCCCCTCCGGTCTGCTCCGGGAGATTTTCCTCAGAGCAGTCGCCCACCAGCAGGTGGGGCCCCGCGAACAGGAGGCGGAACGGCCGGTCATTTCCCGGGAAATAATACTCGATGTAGTCGCTGGTTACGGCCTCGAAGCGGACGCCGTCCGGCTGCGCCGCGGGAAAGAGGAGCGTGCGGCGCGGCTCGGTGAAGAAGCGGACGCCGACGCAGCCGCCCGTCAGGTAGCCGGCGAAATCGTCCCCGTAGCGCACACCCTCCTCCGCGGGGCCGCTGAAGTCGAGCGCGGAGGGCGCGAACAGCTCTCCCTCGCCCCAGATTTTCGGCAGGATCATCATATCCTCCTTGCAACATGTTCTCGTTGGCTTTATTATAAGGGTTGAACCGGAAAAAAGAAACCACGTGAAAAAAACTCTCAGGAGGCATCATATATGAAACGCACCGTTTTTCTGCAGGACGAAAACGCGCTCTGGCTCAAGGGCAACATCCACAGCCATACCACCTTTTCCGACGGCATCCTCACGCCTGAACAGATGAAGGCGGCCTACAAGGAGCACGGCTACGACTTTCTCGCGATCACCGATCACGATTTCTACACGGACACCCGCGCGATGACCGAAAAGGACTTCACGATGATCCAGGGCTACGAGCTCTGGGCGAACGCCTCGAACGGCCACGACATCCACGTCAATTTCCTCTGGGAGGACGGCCTGGAGCTGGTCGCGCCGAACACCCATTGCGGTCTGCCCGAGCGCACCGGAGCGACCTCCGTCGCGTACTGCTATGACATGCGGGAGCGCGGCGCCTACGTGATGCTGAACCATCCGCACTGGTCGATGCTCACGAGCCCCGAGATCGAGGACGAGAACCCCTATCATGCGGTCGAAATCATGAACTACAGCACCGAGTGGCTGGAGAATACCGGCGACGGCAGCATCTTCTGGACGGAGATGCTCTACCGCGGCGTCCGGCTCTTCGGCGGCGGCAGCGACGACAACCACAACCACGGCGAGATGGACACGATGTACTGCGACTCGTTCGGCGGCTTCACGGTCGTGAAGGCCGCGGACCGCTCCTCGAAGGCGATCCTCGAGGCGCTGAAGACGGGCAGCTTCTACACCTCCACCGGCCCCGCCATCTACGATTTCTACGTCGAGGACGACGAGGTCCACGTGGTCTGCTCCCCCTGCGAGCGCATCTATATCAGCGGCGATTTCCGCTGCTTCCAGCGGAAGTGCGGCCGCCACGTGACCGAGTTCGTGACGAAGCTCCGCGGCAAGGAGAAGATGGTCCGCGCCGAGGTGATGGACGCCGCCGGCCGCAGCGCCTACACCAACCCGATCTGGCTCGACTGAGGACTCTCCATGCGCATCCGACCCGGCGAAAAGCCCAATTTGCTCTGCTATCTGGCGAAGGGCGGCGGCGATCCCGACGAAATCCGGGCGCTCGCGCGCCCCGACCTGGCGTTCATCCGGGCCCGTAACGACTGCGCGGATTTCCGCGCGGCCTATTTCCTGCGCATTTTGTACAGCTTCCGCGGGCGGCTGCCGGAGGACCTTTGCGGCGAGATCGCGGACACGCTCCTCGCTTTTCCCTACGGGGACCGCGGCGGTCACTCGATGTGCACCTGGACCGAAAATCACCGGCTGTATCTGGCCGGGACAGAATATCTGCTGGCGCGGCTCTATCCGGAGCGGGACTTCGGAGAAGGGGCGGACGGTTCCGCCGCCCGCGCCGCCCGTTCCGCCGCCGCCCACGAGGCGCATGGCCGCGCGGAGCTTCTCCGCGTGACGGAGCGCATCCGCGAGGAGGGCTTCGCCGAGTGGGGCAGCTGCAACTACTACCCCGAGACGCTGGCCGCGCTCTCGAACGTTTACCAGTTCGCGGACGACCCGGCGCTCCGGGACGCTTCCTACGACTGCATCCTGCTGCTCCTCTACCAGCTCCTCGCGCAGACCGTCGGGAACGGCGGGCCGGTCTTCGCCCCCGCCTGCGCCCGGGCCTACGTCGACAACAAGGTGAGCGCGTACCACGGGAACTATCTGGAGCTCCAGTACGGCGCGCTCGCGGGGCGGCGCTTCGACGACTGGAAGGAGAAGGAGGGCTGCTTCCAGTTGCTTCTCGACGCGGTCGGGGCGGACGGAAAGCCGCTGCTGCCGCTTCCGCCGGCTCTTACGGCCCTCATCGGCGCGCCGCGGCGCGAGACCGCGCTGGACCAGGGGACGGAGCTTCGCGGCTACCGCCGCCGGGGGCTCCTCCGCTACTCGCCGGAGAACGTCCGGACCGCCTTCGAGGCGGGCGCCGTCTCGGACAGGCGCGTGATCGCGAACAGTCTCCGCTACGCCCGCGAGTACGGGCTCTGCGACAACGAAATGCTTTCGGGGCTCCGGCCCCTCGCCCGGCCGCTCCTCTACCGGACCGGTCTCATCGGGCTCATCAAGAGCTTCGTCCCCACGGTCTGGGACGGGATGGCGATGGAGCGGGGCCGCACCCTCACCGTCTGCGGCCGGCGCTTCAGCGTCTCCGCCGCCTTCGGGTACCGCGTCGGGAAGAGCGCCTTCCAGCAAAACCCGCTGGCGGTGAACCTCTCGCATGAGATCAGCCTCTTCGTGACCGCGCCCGCGAAGGAAGCGGGCCGCACGGGCTCGCCGGATTACTGGATCGGCGGGCGGGAGCTGCCCCGGGCCGCGGTCTGCGGAACGGTCGGCGCGGTCGCGGGCGAGACGGATTCCGCATCCACCGTCGATTCCGCATCAGGCACCTCCGCCGTGGCCGCCGCCGTCTTCGGGCGTCCCCGCGTCCGGCGCCTCACCCACCTCTTCTTCCCGACAGGCCTCTTCGACGAGCTGGACCTCAGCCGGCTCGCGGACGGCCTCCTCTTCGGCCGCGCGGGCGGCGTGAACGTCTGCGTCCGGACCAATCCCGGCGTCCGCTTCGTCCCGGCGGAGGAGTCGGCCGACGCGGACCGCTCCCTCCGGCAGGACGGCAAGATCCCCGAGACGGCCTACCGCTTCGAGTACGATCTGCTGAACGACGCGAAGGGCGCGCACTTTTATCTCTTCGAGGTCGACGAAGAGAAAACCTTCAGCGAATTCCGGGAGGCGGCGCTCTCCGCCCCCTTCCGTTTCGGGAAAGTCCGGAGGACGCTCGTCTTCCGCGATTTCCGCTGTCCCTACCGCGGTCCGCTGACCCTCGGCGGCCGCGTCTATGCCCCCCGGTTCGAAAGACCGGGGGAGATCCTCGCAAGGTTCAAGGAGGACCGTCATGACTGACGAAAAACAGAAAAAACCCTGGCAAAAGAAGCTGGGGGAGGTGTGGCACGGGATCATCCATAATCCCAGCTTCACCATCAAGGAGCAGCTCGGCTACTCGGCCGGCATCTTCGGAAACTCCATGGCGCAGGACGTCGAGGCTTACGCCCTGACCCTGTTCCTGACCCGCTTCATGGGCATCGCCGCGTCCTACGTGCTGGTGCTGGAGCTGGTGGCCAAGATCGCGAACATCATCGTCGACCCGGTGGCCGGCGTCCTGCTGGACCGCCAGGGCAAGAACGGCCGCAGCCGCGCGAAGGCCTTCTCGCTGGTGATGCCGCTTCCGCTTGCGGTCTCGTCGATTTTGCTCTTCGTCGTGCCGAAGATCAACCTGACCGCCCGCATCATCTACGTCTTCGTGTTCTACCTGATCTACGTGATCGCGGACGGCTTCTACGACATGTCGCTGTCGACGATTTCGGCCCGCATGACGACGAACCCGAAGGACCGCAAGAACTTCTACACCGTGGCGCAGTTCGCGTCGACCCTCGGCGGCATGCTGCCGAGCGGCCTGATCCCGATCTTCGTCGCCCTCTGGATGGACAAGGAAGCGCTGATCTACCTGATCTTCGCGATCTTCTTCGGCGTCGTCGGCTTCTGCTTCATGGTGATCCCGTATTTCACGCTGAAGGAGAAGACCGCCGCGGCCTGGCGCAAGCAGCCCACGGTCGAGCTCAACTTCAAGGCGCTGATGCTCAACCGCCCGATGTGGTGCCTGATCTTCTCGCAGATCGTCGACTCGATCCGCCAGGTCTGCTACTCCGGCCTCGCCTATTTCTACCTGGAGACCCTCGACGCGTTCTGGATGGCCTCCGCCGCCGGCGCGATCAGCGCGACGCTCTCCTACATCGGCATCGCCGCCGTGCCCATCATCGGCAAATGGCTGAGCTCCCGCGACATCATCATGTACGGGTATTTCTGGACCGGCATCCTCTACGTGCTCCTCTTCCTGATCGGCTACAAGTCCCTGTTCTTCGTCATGATCATCGTCGGTCTGGCAGGCCTGCCGAACGGCGCGATGAGCTCCTCCCGCATGATTCTGCTGGCGGACAGCACGGACTACATGGAGTACATGACCTGGAAGAAATACGGCGAGCCCGTCCGCAGCGAGGCCATGGTCTTCGCCCTGCGCTCGATGGCGTCCCGCATCTCCGGCTTCTGGAAGAGCCTGCTGTTCCCCGCGGGCCTCGCGCTGATCGGCTACGTCTCCGCGAAGTCCTTCGGCGCCGGCACGATCTCCGTGGTGCAGTCCACGAAGACCCTGCAGGGCATCTTCTATCTGATCACCGTGAGCGGCATGGCCGGCAATCTGATCCCCGGCCTGATCATGTCGCTGGATAACTACACCGGCAAGCGCAAGGAGAAGATCCTCGAGGAGCTCTACGCGATGCGGGCGGAGAAGGAAAAGGAGTGGCTCGCCTCGCAGGGCGCTGCCGCGGAGCCGACAGGAGGTGCCGAAGCATGAAGAAGAAAATGATCGCCGCCGCGCTCGCCGCGGTCCTCGCGCTGACGCTGCTCGCGGGCTGCGCGAAGGAGAACAAATACGTGCGTCTCGGAGTCGAGATGAGCACCGCCGGAATGAGCCTCTATCTCACCAACACCGCCGTCGGCCCCGAGAAGCTGTCGAACTACGTGTTTTTCGCCGAGAGCCCCGAGGAGTGCCTCGAGAAGCTCGCGCTGGAGAAGCAGGGCATCGACATCGCCTACGTCCCCGTGGAGACGCTCGCGCTGATCGGGCCGGACGACCCCTTCACCGTGGTGTTCCTGGATACCTTCGGCACGGACGGCAGCATCAAGGGCGTCTGGCTCGCGGCTGACCGCTGGCTTACGGAGGCCCCGACCTACTCCGCGCGCTTCCTCCGCAGCCTCGCGAAGTGCCTGGACTACCGGGCGGAGCACCTCAGCATGAGCTACCCCGACGCGCTGGCCTCCGTGGTCGGCATGCGCGACTTCGACTTCGCCGTTCAGAACGAGGTCATGCAGTTCTGCGCGATCTTCGCGGCCCAGAACAACGACAAGCTGGCGGACGAGCCCTTCACCGTGCTGGGTCTGGACGCGACCGCCGAGGCCTTCGCCGGCGAGGGCGCGAAGGACAAGGGCCCCGGCTGGCAGCGCGTCTGGAACGTCTACCAGCGCTACGGTGCCGGGACCGGCAAGACCCTGCCGGAGCTCTTCCGCCTCGAGCTGATGCAGCAGGCGCTGGCCGAAGCGCAGGAGGCGCGGGAGGCGTCACGGCGGTTGTCAGGAAATAATTAAGTGGTTGCATTTCGCGGTGGGACGGGGTATACTGTAGACAGAGTGAATATCGCAAGTAATTTTAAGGAGAACAATCGATATGCAACACTGCTCCTGCGAAAATAGTTGTTTCATCTGCACTCAGTTATGGCGAGGAAAACTAAAAACGATTTTTTATGCGCATAAGCCGCATAGGAGTGTCGGCTTATGCGCTTTTTCAATTTCACAGGCTTTTGTAACATACATTCTTATGTAAAGGCGGAAAAAACTATCGAGTAGAAAAGGAAACAGGGATTTTCCCAATCAGTTTCAAGGAAACAATATAGGAGATACATCATGAGTAACAAAGTAAGACCGTTGTTCGTTGTAAGTTTGATTTGTGTTTCTTTTTTGATGGCTATTGGTTTTCCCGTATCGGTGTTCGCACAGGAACAAAATGCATCGGGCATAGGAGAGCAAGCATATAGCCAGGAAATGATGGATGCATATGTGGAGTTTTGTGAATATCTTTCGGAGATTGGTATTCCGGCTGATATTTCACTGGAAACATTTGCAGAAGAGTATTATGCGGGGCCTTTTTCTTCGCTGGATGATTATCTGCATTCGCTTCGGTCGCTTTTTGTTCCTCCGACAGAAGATTCTGGCCGAGGAACGAGCGGTGATCAATACTGGTATTACAATACTGGGACTGCATTGATGGATGAACCCAATTATGAAGTTTTTAATTTACTGAGTGTCGTTTCTCCCGGTGATATCGTATATGAAAATGAAGGAGGCTTTGGCCTCACAGGTCATATTTCCATTGTCGAGGGTATTTTTTATGATACAAATTATTCCTGCTTCTATATTCGGCTAGTTGAAGCAATTGGCTATATAAGCGGTTCTTTCGGTGAAGGAGATGGTGTATGCCGAAGCGTTTTGGACGATGATCGGTATGTTGATCGTGTTGGAACTATATACCGCGTTCCGTCTGCAACAACATCGCAGAAGAGTAATGCCGTAAGTTTTTGTTTAGGGCAAATTGGGAAAGGGTATCAGATCGATTTACAGCATGACACCTCAGCAAATGAGGACGATTGGTATTGTTCGGAGCTTGTGTGGGCGGCGTATTATGCGCAAGGAATCGATTTGGAGACAACCGATACAGAGCCGGGGCTTACGCCTCATGAAATCAGGGATTCCGCTCTTACAACCGCAAGGACGGTTTCTACCATCAGCACACCTCAAATTACATCTATCCAAGCATTAACTGCTTCTTCTGCAAAAGTAGAATGGAACGTGGTGCCGGGTAGTGCCGTTCAGTACTATGTTTATCGGGCAACCTCTTTGTCGGGGCCTTATTCGTTGCGTGTTTCAACAAGCAATTCAAGCTTTACCGATACATCTCTTACCTCAGGAAATACTTATTACTATCGAATTGCTGCTAATGTCGGCGGATTAGGAAATATGGGAAAACCGTGGGGCGTCAAATTAGCATTTTCAGCCCCTGATATTACTCAGTCCTGTTCTTCGAGCGCAATATCCGCCAGTCTCAAATGGACCGCGGTTTATAATGCAACCGGCTATTATGTATATCGCTGCCGTTCCTCTGGCGGGGATTATGCGAAAATTGCGACTGTGACAAATCCATACTATTTGGATTCGGGACTAACCGCAGGCAGCAATTACTATTATAAGATTGAAGCCTACAATTCCTCAATTGTCACAAGTAAGAGCAGTTACAAAGTGGTTTTGCCAACATATGTGAAGACTCCAACCATATACTTTGGGAAAGCGAATAGTGCAAGTAGCATAACGATAAAATGGACACATGTCCCTAATGCGACTTCATATACTATTTATCGCAGCACGGCCTCCGGCGGTACGTATTCTCAGGTTGGAACATCGGTTAAGACATCGTATATAAATTCGGGACTGTCCCGAGATACGACCTACTATTACAAAATTGTGGCCGGATACTCCGGCTATCATAGTGCGATGAGTTCGTATAAGGCAGTTCATACCTTGCAATAATGGGAGGGGAACATATGAAAGCAGGAAAAGTAATGAGATGGATCAGCCTTGGGATGCTGATCGTGGCGATTGGTTTTGTCTACTGCGGCGTGATGTGTCCCACGCTCGGAAGAACCTTTTATATCGGGAGCTTTTACGTCGACTTTGACGTTCAGCAAGCTTTTTATAAAGGCTATGTGATCGTAATGTGCGCCCTGTTCGTATTTTCCTTCTTCTTCCGGAAGAAAAAGGATAAGAAATAATATGTCGATCAAAAAGGAGACAGGCCTTAGGGTCTGTCTCCTTTTTTCAATCGCGGGTGCTGCCTATTTGTGCGGGAAAGCGCAAAGAGTTTTCAATCTTTCGCGGGGCGGAAGAGAAGAATGAATACGATGAGATCGATAATGACGGAAAGAATGCCCAGCCAGGGGCCGATGAAAGGATTTTTGAACCCTCCCAAAATTTCGAGCTTTCGGAAAAAGAGGGTCAGCAGCGGATTTTCGGAAAGGACAGAAACGCCCGAAATCACTTGCACACCGGCATAACCTTCCCGGTTCAGCAAAAGCGCGGAACAACACAGCGCTGCGAGGAAGCAGATAATCGTTTTTTTGAAAATAGGTTTCATGCCGGCTGCGCTTCAGAGTCTTACGAACTCGATTTCGCCCGCGGCGGCCAGCGTCTCGCCCAGCACCGCGACGGCGCCGGATACGCCGGGGAGCGCGGCGGCCCATTCGACGGCGGCGGGCAGATCCCCGGAGATCTTGCATTTGTTGCCGAGCATCGTGGCGGCGGCATCGGCGAGGGACGGATCCTTCGCCAGGACGACCGCGGCGTCGGCCCGGCCGAAGCTCAGGGAGTGCCCGTAGGTGCCGCTGGAGGTGCAGACGCCGAAGCCGTCCGGCGCGGCGACGCGGAGGCCGAGCTTCATCGAGAGGGGGCTTTTTCCCGCCGCGATCGCGACGGTGAAGGGCCGCGGGCCGCGGATGAAGAGATCGCCGCCGTTCTCGACCAGGACGCAGAGGGAAGCGGCCGGGAGTTCACCGGCGCCGCCCAGCGCAAGGCGCTCCGGGAGTTCCGCGAGTTCTGTCCCCACGGCCTCGGCGATCGCTCCGGCGACGGCGGCCATCGGGCCGGTGCCGGCGACCAGGGCGGCCTCGTACATCCGCCGGATCAGGGGAGGAGCGCCCGCCGGGACGGGCAGCGGGACCAGCGAGCTCAGGAAGGCGGGTTCCCGCGCAATCTCGTCCTTCACGAGACGGCGGGCGGCGACCGCCGCGTCACGGGCCGCGCGGCGCAGCTCCTCGAGGGCTCCGGGAGTCGGGACGGCCGCGGCGCTCACGCCGAGCTGGAGGTCGGTCTCGCCGCAGGTCATGCGAAAATACCGCAGCTCGTCGTCGTGTACGAGACTGCGGTACTCATCACGGTTGCCGTAGCGGAGATCGGAGATCCGCGGCGCCGTTCCGCGCTCGCCGGGCCGGGAAGCATCGTTTTCGGGCATGTTCGTTCCTTATTCGAAAAGATTGACCTGCAGCGCGCCGGTGGGGCAGGCGTGCGTGCACATCTCGCAGACCACACAGCGCTCGTTGTCGAAGCAGAGCTCGGCGCTCGCGGGATCGAGGTGCAGGGCCTTGCTGGGGCAGACCGCCGTGCAGGCGCCGCAGTGGACGCAGCGGGCGTTGTCCCAGACGACGGAGCGGGACAGGACGGTGACGGAGACGTTCTCGCCGCGGGCGAAATCGAGCGCGCGCTCGATGGCCTCCTCCTCGCCGGAAAGGTCCATGATCAGACGCCCGCCGGTCGCGCGCACGTCCGCGCCGAGGATCGAGAAACGGAGGCCGTATTCGGTGGCGAAGGTCCAGGTGATGGGCTTCTTCACCTCGTCGACGGCAAACTTCAGGAGGACCTTGACGGACTTCATGCTTCGTAGCTCCTTTCATCCAGGACCTGTTTTTTCGTCTGAAGGTCGAGCGGGGCGACCCGTTCGGTGAGCAGGAACTGTCCCGTTTGCACCTGGTTCTTCAGGACCTGGGCGATCTCGCGGGCCTTCTTCAGGCTCGACATGGGAGCGGTCGGGATCTTGCGGCCGTTCAGCTCGATCGAGCCGCTCCGAAGCTCCGCGTAGCTCACGCGGCCCAGGTTCGGCCGGGTGCGCTCGGGGACGGAATAATCGGAAATATCGGTGAAGATCTTGTCGTTGCCGACGGCCAGCTGCGCCATCAGGTCCTCGTCCAGGACCGGGATCGGGATGCCGATGCCGACGAAGAGGGAGACGCCGTAGCGGTCCACGGACGCCGCCCGCAGGTACTCGGGGCTCATCTTCTTCAGGTCGCCGATGACCGCGACGGTCGCGCCGCCGTAGGCCTTCTCGCCGTCCTCATATTCGGTGACGCCGGGGAAGCACTGGGTGCCCTCCCAGGCCACGTAGCCCTGCGCGCCGCAGAGGAAGATGCGCGTGCCGAGGCCGATGGTGCGGAGGTCCGGGTCGTTCAGCAGGGGGCTGAGCTCGCCGGCGGTCGCGTAGGTGGCGTTGCCGAGGCGCGGCAGCAGCGTGCCCATGTAGGTGTGGATGGTGCGGTCGGAGCCGTTCACCGCGCAGTTGTAGTTCTGGTAGGCGTTCCGGGGGTTGAAGAGGATGCACTGGTTCATGTCGGCGAGCCGGATGTCGCTCTCGAACTCGCGGCGCGGATAGCAGTCGGTGCCGTAGCTCTGGGCGCGCAGCCGCACGCTCTTGCCGGAGACCAGATCCTCCAGCACGTGGGCGCCGCCGTACTCGAGGCCGCGGGTCTCGGAGAGCTCGGTCGCGCCGAGGAAGCAGTCGACCGCGGCGAGGCCCGCGTAGGCGGGGACGCCGTTCAGCGTGACGCGCGACATCCGCATCAGGGGCTCGGTGTGGCCCAGGTTGAGAAAGGCGCCGGAGGAGCACATGGGGCTGAAGGTGCCGGTGGTGACCACGTCCACCTTCTTCGCGGCGGCGCTGACGCCCTCCTCTTTGGCCAGTCCGACCACCTCCTCGGCGGTCAGCACGACGGCCGTGCCTTTTTTGATCTTCTCGTTGATCTCTTCGACGGTCTTCATCGGAAGTCCTTTCTGTCAGTGCTCCGTAAGCCACAGGAGCACCCAGGGATTGAGTGCTTTGCCCTCCAGCGCGAAGTAGCCCTCGGGATGCTGGAAGAGCACGGTGTTCTCGCCGCAGTCCACGGACGCGAGGTCACGGATGTCGGCGTAGGCGAAGCGGCGGCCGCCGAGCTCCATCGCGCTGCCGCGGAGGACGAGCTCGTAGCTGCCGAGGAGCGTCAGGTCGTGCGCGTCGTCGAGCTGCGACAGGCGGACGTCGGGAATTGTGAAGAGGACGGGGTCGGCGTCGGCCGCGCGGGCGGCCGCGATCTTCCCGCGGACCAGCGCCTCGACGGCGGGGAAGTCCTCGGGCAGGCCCTCGGCGCGAAGCAGGCCCGTTTCGTCCACGTGGCCCTGCAGGTCACAGGCGGAGCAGGCGAACACGTTGCCGTAGGTGACGATGCCGCCGGGCGTCCCGCAGCAGGGGCAGACGGCCAGATAATTTTCGAGGCCCTCGGCGAGACGGCGGCCCTTGTAGAGCTTCGGGGCCTTCTGCTGCTCGGCGCAGGCGTCGTAGAACAGGTCGCGGTCGATCGCGGCGGAGATCTCGTCCGGGCTCATCTGCCGGAGCTCGTCGGGCGTGTAGCTGTGCACGAAGACGCCCTTCACGGGGCCGCGGCGCTTTTTCTTCGCCCATTTCGGGCTGATGAAGTAGCCGCCCTCGATGCGGTAGGTCAGGAGCGTCGCGCCGGAGGTCCGCACCATCATGCCGGTGGCGGGGCTCACGGGGACGGTCCGGCCGTTCACCGTGCGGCTGCCTTCGGGGAAGAAGCAGATCGAGTCGCCCCGTCGGATCCGGCGGAAGATCTCCATCATGCTGCCCGAGCGGGAGCTGCCGCGGGGCGCGGGGATCGGGCCGAGCAGCCATTTGCCGAAGCGGCCGAGGCCGGTCTTCAGGATGTGCTCGCCGGTGACGAAGTAGGCGTGGCGGGGCAGGGCCCGCAGGATGAACCAGGCGTCGGCCATGCTGGCGTGGTTCGCGACCAGGATGAAGGGGCCTTCGGGCGCGGGCGCGGTCTCGGCCTCGTAACTGTATTTCGCGGTGAGCAGGCGCGCGGCGCCGCGCAGGAAGCCGAATGCGCGGCGGTGGCGCTTCATGGCGCGCTGCTCCTTTTTCGTGAGCTCCTCGGGCTCGGCGGCGCCGTTCTCGGCGAGCCAGGCCGCGAGCCTGCGGGGCGTGGCCTCGCGGTAGAGGTCGTCCGGGGTGACGCCCAGGGCGGACAGCTCGGAGACGGCCATCATCGCCTGCAGCGAATCGGCGCCGGAGCTGAAGAAATCGGCGTTCGCGGGGAAGCTGGGCGCGCCCAGCGCTCCGGCGAAGACCTTGCAGATAAGCGCCTCGGTGTCGTTTTGGGGCGCGGCGTCGCCGTCCGGGACGGCGTCCTCCGCGGGAATGATGATGTGGCGGCGGCTGAGCTTGCCGAGCGCGGTCTTCGGGAAGGGCTGCTCGGACATCCAGACGCGGCTGACGCGCAGGTTCGGGCTCTTCTTTTCCATCGCGGGCGCGATTGCGGCCATCACTTCCCCGGCCGTCGCGCCGGGCTTGTGGACCGCCAGGACGAGCTTGCGGTCCTGCTCCGTGACGGCCACCTCGGTCGTGCCGAGCAGCGGATACAGCTCCTCCTCGTACTCCGGCTGGAACAGCTTCTCGCCGTTGTCGAAGACGATCATTTCCTTCTTGCGGCCGCAGATGTGGAGGTTGCCGTCCTCATCGAGGAAGCCCATGTCGCCGGTGTAGAGCCAGCCGTCGCGCAGCACCTCGGCGGTGGCGGCGGGGTTCTTGTAGTAGCCGCGGAAGAGCAGGCTTTCGCCGCCGAGCAGGATCTCGCCGTCGTCGGCGAGGCGGAGTTCGAGCGGCTCGAAGACCACGTTGTAGATCGCGGGACGGTCGCCCCAGGAGGAGCCCATCGCCGCGCCGCCGGTCTCGGTCAGGCCGTAGCCGCCGAAGAGCAGGATGCCGCGGGCCTTCGCGCCGGCGACCACCGACTCGGGGCACGCGCTGCCGCCGGACGTGACGATCTGCAGATTGTCGTTGAGGTAATTGCCGGCCATCAAGAACTTGAGCATCGCGGGGACGCAGCAGAGGATCTCGGGACGGTATTCCATCACGTCCCGCGGCATCATCTGCCGGCCGCGGCCGAAGACGACACGGCTGCCCATGTAGAGTCCGGTGAGCACGCCCACCGAGAAGCCGTACACGTGGCTGATGGGCAGGAGATTGAGCTCGGTGGCGTTCGGCACGTCGACCCAGTACGCGACGCTCATGCCGGAGTGCAGCAGCGAATGCTGGCTGACCTCGACCGCCTGGGACTGGCGCGTGGTGCCGGAGGTGAAGAAGAGCAGGCTGTCGCGGCGGCCGGGCTCGAGACCGGGGGTCAGCGCGGCGCGGAACGCCCGGCGGTCCTGCGGATCCCAGACCTCGTCGCAGTCGGCCATGTAGAGCAGCTTCGGCAGCAGCTCCTGCGGGAGCGAGCCCTCGATCACCGCCACCTGCAGC
>JAZUHB010000122.1:0-27629 GCA_045641505.1 Bianqueaceae bacterium
ACATGGCTACGATCCGACTTTGGACATCTCCGTCGTGGACGAGCTGCCGCCCGGCCGCACGCCGGTCAGGACCTACAAGGTGGACGGCTCCTATGAGGAGCGTCTCATCGCCTTCATGAAAAAGCAGATGGACGCGGGCCATCAGGTCTACGTCATCTGTCCCGCCGTGGAGGAAAACGAGGAATTCCCGCTCCGTTCGGCGGAGCAATACTTCGCGGAGCTTCAGAACGGCCCGCTCCGGGAGTACCGCCTGGGGCTCCTGCACGGGCGCATGTCCGGCGAGGAGAAGGACGCGGTGATGAGCGATTTCGCCGCGGGCCTCGTGCAGCTTCTGGTCTCCACGACGGTGGTCGAGGTGGGCGTGAACGTCCCCAACGCCACTTTGATGATCGTCGAGAACGCCGAGCGCTTCGGCCTGGCGCAGCTCCATCAGCTCCGCGGCCGCGTGGGGCGGGGCAGCGCCGAGTCCTTCTGTGTGCTGGTGAGCGACGCGCTCGACGTGCCGGAAACGGCGGAGCGCCTGGACGTCCTCACGTCCTCGGGCGACGGCTTCTTCATCGCGGAGGAGGACCTCCGGCTCCGCGGCTCGGGCGATATCTTCGGCCTGCGCCAGTCGGGGCTTCCGCAGTTCAAGATCGCGGACATCCTCCGCGACCAGCCGCTCCTCAGGGAGGCCCGCGAGGCGGCGGCCGGGCTCCTGCGGGAGGATCCGACGCTTTCCCTGCCCGAAAACGCGGGCGCGGCGGAGCTGGCGGACAGCTTCCTGGAGCAGGCGCTTACCAACGGCTAGGCTTGATTTTGCGCGGAAAAGCGTGTATAATGACAAGAAGTAAAATCTGTCCCGGGCGGATGTATCCGACGGGACACTGAGGAGTTCCATGCGAGTCATTTCCGGTAAGGCCCGGGGACGGAACCTGCTTACCCGTGAGGGAGAGGCGACCCGTCCCACCGCCGATTATTTCAAAGAAGTGCTCTTCGACTGTCTGCAGTTCTCGGTTCCGGAGAGCCGTTTTCTGGACCTGTTTTCCGGCAGCGGGGCCATCGCCATCGAAGCCCTTTCCCGGGGCGCCGCGGAGGCCGTGCTCGTCGAGGCGGACCGGGAGGCGCAGGGCTGTATCCGGAAGAACCTGGAGAACACCGGGCTCGGGGCTTCCGCGCGGCTCCTCGCGATGAAGGCGGAGGAGGCTCTCACGCTGCTCAAACGGGAAGGAAAGCGCTTCGACTTCATCTTCATGGATCCGCCCTACCGGAAGGGCTTTCCGGAGCAGATCCTCGCGCTCTCGCCGGAGGAGCTTCTCGTGCCGGACGGCGTTCTCATCGTGGAGGAGGCCGCGGACGCGGACTTCGCGCATCCCGGCTGGGAGCTCGTCAAGGAAAAGCACAACAAGGTTACCCGGCTCAGTTTTTTACAGTATACAGGGGAGGTTACGGACAGTGGCAACTAAGCCCAAGCGCGTCGGCGTCTATCCCGGCAGCTTCGATCCCGTGCATCTCGGCCACCTCGACATCATCGAGCGCGGCGCGAAGGTAGTGGACAAGCTGGTGGTAGGGGTACTGAACAACAGCGCCAAAAGCCCGATGTTTACCGTGGAGGAGCGGGTGGAGCTCCTGAAAAAGGCCACCGCGCATCTGCCGAACGTGGAGGTCGTCTGCTTCGACGGGCTGCTCGTGGATTTCGTCCGGGAGCAGAACGCGGTCTGCGTGATCCGGGGACTCCGGGCCGTCACCGATTTCGAATACGAGCTGCAGATGGCGCAGGCCAACCGCAGTCTCTATCCCGGGATGGAGACGCTGTTCCTTACCACCCACGCGGAATATTCGTTCATCAGTTCGTCCATCGTCAAGGACGTGCTCAGCTACGGAGGGGACATTTCCCACTTCGTCCCGGCTGACATTCTGGATACCATTTATGAAATGAGGAGGGAGCATCATGGAGCGTGAAGAACAGGTCCTGGACCTTCTGGATCAGATCGAAAACGTGCTGGACAACGCGAAAACCGTGCCGCTGACGGGCAAGCTGATCGTCGACCGTGACGAGCTGCTCGAGCTGACCAAGCAGATCCGGCTCAAGCTGCCTGAGGAGATCCAGCAGTCCCGCTGGGTCATCGAGGGCCGCGATACCATCGTGGAGGATGCCAAGCGCAACTCCGAAATCACCAAATCCCAGGCGAAGGCCGAGGCTGAGGCCCTGATCGCCGAGGCGCGCGAGGCCGCCGCCCAGAAGGTGGAGGAGGCGGACGCCTACGCCCGCGAAACCGTCGCCGCCGCCGACGAGCAGGCCAACGACACCATCGAGCTGGCCAATCAGCAGCGCCTGCGCATCATCGACGAAAGCGACGCGATGCGCGAAGCCACCGAGAAGGCCGAGCAGGTGATCGCGGAATCCCGCAAGGTCGCCCGCGATATGAAGATCGCCGCCAAGGAATACGCCGACGAAATGCTCGCGCAGATGCAGGAGCAGCTCGCTTCCCTGAAGAACATCGCGCAGGCGGCCGCGGACGGCCTCCGCGGCGCGCTCGATCAGTCCGCCGCCGCCCTCTCCGTGGCGCTGAGCCAGATCGGCGCCGACATGGAGAAGAACGCCGCCGCCGTCGAGGACGATATCACCCGCAAGACGGAGATCATCGCCCAGAACCGCGAGGAGCTGAACCCCGGCAAGATCTAAATCGTATCTTGCCAAGACCCGACTTGAGTGCTATAATACCGAAAGTTATCCAAATCTTCGAATAGATCGAAAGGCTGATTGTTAACCATGTCTGATACCGAAGCAAAAATCGCACAGCGCCGCGAGGAGGCGCTGAAGAACAAGAAGCGCAACCAGCGCCGTGATGCCTCCAACATCGACCATAACCGCGTGAAGAAGAACCTTACGACCGCGGCCCTCGTCCTGGTCCTCGTTCTCGCCCTTGCCTTCATCCTGGGCAATCTCGGCATTTCCAAGCGGGTCGTCACCGCGGCGAAGGTCGGGGAGGAGCGCATCAGCTCCGCCGAGCTCGGCTATTACTACAATGAGGCGTTCAACAACTATTACAGCAACCTGTATTATTACTATTACTACGGCCTGATCGATTCCATCCCGATCGACACCACCCGCTCTCTGAAGAAGCAGGTGTACGATGAGGAGACCGGTCAGTCCCTGTCCGATTACTTCAAGGAAGTCGCCCTCGAGAACATCCATCAGGTCTATGCCCTCTGCGCGGAGGCCGAAAAGAACGGCTTCACGATGAGCGAGGAGGATCAGAAGTCCTACGAGGATGCGCTGGCTTCCGTGAAGACCACCGCCAACCAGTACGGCTACACCAGCCTGAATCAGTATCTGCTGCACACCTACGGTCTCGGCTTCAACAAGAATCTGCTCGAGAAGTGCGTGCACATGCAGTATCTGGCCAGCTCCTATGCCCAGAGCATCGAGGACGGCTACGAATACAGCATCGACGATCTGACCAAGTACTACGAGGAGAACCGCAAGGACTTCGATATCCTGAGCATCCGTTATCAGCTGTTCGCGCCCGAGAAGAGCGAGGAGCTCACCGCGGAAGCGCTGCTGGCCGCCGCCAAGGCGAAGGCCGATGATTTCATGGCCGGTGTGACCACCGAGGAAGAGTACTCCGCCAAGGCTCTCACGCTCGCGAAGGCGAACGCCGAGGATCCCGAGAAGATCACCTCTGAGACCACGCTCCACAGCAATACCGATTACGCCACCCTTTCCTACTACAGCACCAAGCTGGCTGACTGGGCCGTGGAAGAGGGCCGCAAGGCCGGTGACATGGCCGTCATCGATGCCGGCGGCAACCTCGGCTACCTTGCCGTCTACATGGTCACTCCCGCTCACCTCGATACCTACAACACCGTCGACGTGCGCCACATCCTGATCCAGCCCGAGCCCACCGAGCAGGGCGACACCGAAGGTGCCGAGGCCGCGCTGGCCGCTGCCAAGGCGAAGGCGGAGGAGATTCTGAACGAATATCTGGGCGGCGCCGCTACCGAAGAGAGCTTCGCCCGTCTGGCCATGGTGAACTCCAAGGATTCCAACGCTGCCGAGGGCGGCCTCTACGAGGGCGTCTACAAGGGACAGATGGTTGCCGAGTTCAACGACTGGTGCTTCGACGAAGCCCGCCAGCCCGGCGACACCGGCATCGTGGAGACCTCCTACGGTTATCACGTGATGTACTACGTCGGCGAGAACGCGCCCTATTGGCACACCCTCGTGCGTGAGGCCGAGGTCCGGGCCGACTACACCGAGTACATCGAGGGCATCGAAGCGCAGTATCCCGTCAAGAGCTACGCGTTCGGCAAGTGGTTCGTCAACGAGCCCATCAAGTAATTTGAGAAAAATTAAAGAAAAGCCTTTCGGGGCTTTTCTTTTTTTGACAAAAGTAAAAAAGATGTTTATTATATAAGATAGAAGTGCTCTTGAAATACTTGAAACATGGAGGAACAAAAAATGAGCAGCTTTGAAAATCTTCGCATCGTGGACAACTTCTATCAGACTTCGCTGTACTTCCCGATGCCCACTGTCATCTGCAGCACCCTGCAGGAGGACGGAACCACTTCCCTCGGGCCCTATTCCCTGGTCGCCCCTTACTACGTGGCCGGCAAGGATTATTACGCGATGATCCTGAACTGCCGCAACTCTTCCAACACGGCCCAGGCCATCCTTCGCACCGGCAAGGTCGCGCTGAACTTCGTGGATGACAAGCCCAAGACCTTCAAGGAGTGCGTGAAGCTTTCCTGGCCCGGTGACAAGCCCGAGGACAAGATGCCCAAGTGCAACTTCAAACTGGAGACCTCCCTCATCGAGGAAGAGACCGGCGAGAAGCGGCCCATGGTGCTGAGCGATGCCATCGAAGTCGTCGAGTGCACCTGGATGCGAGAGCTGGACGGCGCTCAGAACGATCAGGCGGGCTGCCTGACCGGTTACGAGCCTCCCTATCATGATTTCAACGGCATCATCTCCAAGTTCGGCGCCTGCTTCATCCTGCGCATCGACCGCATCCTGATGAAGAAGAAGTATCGCGATGCCATCATCAACGGCGTCAAGGGCCGCGATTTCCCGCCCGTGGCCGTCGACTTCGGCTACCGTGATTCCAAGAACTTCTGGTACTGCAAGCGCTCCCGCATGCGTGCCGAGCTGCTGCCCATCCGCAAGCAGTCCCTCGACAGCGTCCGCTACGCCGCCGACCGTATCGACGACACCGTGAAGTTCACGGACGACGCGCTGGAGAAGCTGCTGAACGTGCCGCGCGTCTTCCTGCCCGAGGCCCTGAAGGGCTGCGTGAAGTGGGCCAAGGAGAACGGCGTCACCCTTGTCACCGCCAAGGAGATGGCGATCATCAACGACAAGCGCTCCAAGGAAAAGAACAAATAAGAAACTGAAAAGGACACTGAGACATGAAGGTACTGCTGGCCGGTGCATTCGGAAAATTAGGGACTGAGCTCATGAAAGCCCTCTCCGCGAAAGGCTGCGAGATCGTCGCGGCCGATCTGTTCGAGAAAAGAGTAGAAGGGCTGGAGGGCAAGTACCGTTTCGTTCCGATCGACTGCACCGAGCCGCTGTCCCTCCGCGGAATCTGCGACGGCTGCGACACGGTCGTCGCCGCGATGAGTCAGACCGCGGCGAGCCCCCGCTTCGATGTCTGCGACATCGATCTGCAGGGCAGCCTGAACCTCTTCGAGGAGGCGAAGCGGGCCGGCGCCGCGAAATTCGCCTTCGTGTCCGCGCTTTCCTGCGGTATGCCCGGCGCCGAGAAGGTACCGGTGCTCCGCGCGAAGAAATTCGTGGAAGATGAGATCCGGCAAGGCGGGATGGACTATTGTATTTTCCGTCCCGCCCCCGGCTTCGATGAGACGGCCGGCCTGTTCCGGTCCGTCGCCGGAAAGGGAAAGGCGAAGCTCCTCAAGGACTTCGGCGCCGTGAAGGCGAACCCCATCGGCTGCGCGGATCTCGCGGCCTTCATCACCGCTCATCTGGACGAGACACACGTCTGCTATGAGGTCGGCGGCCGGGAGACCTACACGCTCGAGGAAATGGCGAAGCTCTGCTTCGAGGCCTGCGGGAAAGAGGCGAAAATCGCCTATACGCCCGCCTGGCTCTACGGCCTCGGCGCGAAGCTTCCAGGTGCGAAGAAGTCCGGCAGGAGCGCGTTCATCCAGTCCTCTCAGTGGAATCTGTCCCATGATCTGGTCGCCTGCGACCAGACCGGCGAGGCAAGCTTCGCCGAGTATATCCGGAAGACCTTTGCTGCTAAGTAACATTCCGGCATCCAAGGTTTTCCCTTGCGATCAAAGTTCGGAGGAAAACCAATGTATACTGTCCCCATGGCACTGGTGGATTATATCCCCGTGTTTTTATTCGCTGCCGCCGGCGTCATTCTGATGCGCGACCTGTACAACAAGATGAGCAAGGGCGCGTACGCGCTGTTCGCGGCCGGCATCATCGACATCGCTCTCGCCGGCTTCCTGAAGGCCACCCACAAGCTGCTCTACGCGGCGAACGTCTGCGACTTCGAGCGCCTGTACGCGATGTTCTTCCCGACCCAGTCCCTCGGCTTCCTGCTGGGCGGCATCGGTCTGATCGCGCTGCTTTCCCATAAGCAGGGCGCCGGCAAGATCTACGGCTTCGCTCCCGTGCTGCCGCTGATTCTGCTGGAAGAGGTGCTCCTCGGCGCCGCTCCCGAAGCGGCCGCGCCGCCTGTCTATACCGGCACCATGATTTTCATTCTGATGATGGTCATCGGCCTCGGCGCGATGGACACCTGCCTGGCGATCATCGCCGGCCGGATGAAGAAGAAGGGCGCCGTCGTCCTGATCATCCTCTCCGGCATCGCGTCCCTGATGATGGGTTATCTGGGCACCAAGACCTTCGATAACGCGATGATGAACTGGACTGCCGAGCTGATCAATACGGCCAGCATGAGCATGCTCTTCGCGGCTGTGATGATCATGCACAAGGCGGGACTCGCGGACGCCGAAATCATGGAGTAAGTAAAACCCAAACAGCATAAAAGGACCCGGAACTCTTTTCAGAGCTCCGGGTCTTTTTTGGTTGTTTACAGCGCCTTGATCGTCTCGCCGGCGGGGATGGGGCAGTCATAGCCGGCGGCCGCCGCCTTCTCGAATTCCGCGCGGATCTCAGCGAGCCGCGCAGGGTTCTCGAAGAGGTCGACCGCGGAGGCAGCCATCACCTTGCCCGCGTAGAGCAGAGACTTGTGTCCGACCGAACTTTTCGCGAAGGAAACGTTCTGCCAGGAGTGGCCGGGCGATCCGCTGGGGAAGCAGGCGGTGTAGACCTGGACGGCCGGGGTCAGCCAGGAGACGTCGCCCACGTCGGTGGAGCCGGCGGAGAAGAATTCGCCCTGCCAGAGGGGCGCGACGAAGTCGTTGAGGGAACGGGTGCCGTTCTGCGTTTTTTCCCGGATCCAGTCCGCGGCCGCGGGATCGACGCTCGCGGCGAGGGAGGGCAGCGGCGGCGCGGTGTAGGTCTTTTTGATCTCGTCCGCGAGCTTCCATTCCTCCTCGGTGAAGGTCGGGCAGGGGATCGCCTGCATGTTTTCGTAGCAGAGCTTTTCCAGCCCGTGATTCGGGACGGTGCCGGAGCAGCCGTCGATGAAGATCTTTTCGAGCGTCGTTTCGGTCATCATCGCGGCGCCCTCGGCGATCCTGTCGACCCGCTTCTGAAGCGCGTTCGCGTCCTTCACGAGGCAGGAGCGGACCATGTAGAGGACCGAGGCCTCGGCCTGGACCACGTTCGGGGAGAGGCCGCCGCCGTTCACCATCGCGTAATGGATGCGGGCGTCAGGCTTTACGTGCTCGCGCAGATACTGGACGCCGACGTTCATCAGCTCGACCGCGTCCAGGGCGCTGCGGCCGTCCTCGGGATCGCCCGCCGCGTGGGAGGCGACGCCGTGGAATTTGTAGAGGGTCTGGATGCAGGAATTGCAGGTGCCGGTGGCGACTTCGTTGCAGTCGCCGGGATGCCAGGTGATGGCGCAGTCGAGCTCCTTCCAGAGCCCTTCACGGGCCATCAGTGCCTTGCCCGCGCCGCCTTCCTCGCCGGGGCAGCCGTAGAAGATCACGGTGCCGGAGACACCCGTCTGCTCCAGGTAGGCCTTCACGCCCACCGCCGCCGCGAGAGCGCCGGCGCCGAGCATGTTGTGGCCGCAGCCGTGGCCGTTCGCGCCGGGGACGAGCTCCTCCTTATAGGCCAGCCCGCCCTTCTGGGAAAGGCCGGAGAGGGCGTCGAATTCGCCCAGGATGCCGATCACCGGCCGTCCGTGGCCGTACGAGCCGCAGAACGCGGTATCGAGCCCGCAGAGCTTCTCCGTGACCGTGAAGCCAAGCTCACCGAGCAGCTTCACGTAGGCCGCCGCCGACTTGTATTCCTTGAGGGAAAGCTCGGCGTAGCCCCAGATCTCGTCGGAGAGGGCGAGGATCTGTTCCTCCTTCTGATCGATTGCCGCGAGGGCAAGCTCTTTTCCGTTCATTACAGTACCTTGCTGAGGAAGTCCTGGAGCCGCGGATCGTGGGGATCCTGGAAGATCTGCTCGGGCGTTCCTTCTTCTTTGATGTAGCCCTCGTCCACGAACAGGACGCGCTTGCTGACCTCGCGGGCGAAGCCCATCTCGTGCGTGACGATGACCATGGTCATGCCGGCGTCGGCCAGCTCCTTCATCAGGTCCAGCACCTCGCCGTTCATCTCGGGGTCGACGGCGCTGGTGGGCTCGTCGAAGAGGATGACGTCAGGGTTCATCGCCAGGGAGCGCACGATGGCGATCCGCTGCTTCTGGCCGCCGGAAAGAGTGGAGGGATATTTGTCCGCCTTGTCCTCGAGGCCGATGCGCCGGAGAAGCTCCAGCGCCTTCTCGTTCGCGGCCTCGGTGGCGGCCTTTACGTCTTCCTTGTTGTATTTCGCGGTCTGGATGGGGGCCAGGGTGATGTTTTCCATCACGGTCTTGTTGTTGAAGAGATTGAACTGCTGGAAGACCATGCCCATCTTGCGGCGGGCAATGTTGATGTCGATCGTGTTCTCGTCGCGGATCGACTTCATCAGCGCCTTGTACTCGCGTCCCTCGGCGTTGTGCTTTTCGTGAAGCAAATCCTCGGCCTTGATCTTGCGGATCGCTTCCTCCGCGCTCATCGCGGGAAGAACGGTCTTTTTCTTCAGGTTCCGGTCCTGATAGGGCGCGCCGGAAACGAGCGCCTTGAAGGTGTCGGAGGCCCGGATCACCTCGGGATGGAGATACGGATCGACAGGGGTGAGGAGCTTCCCTTCCATCCAGACCTCGCCGAAGGTGGGGGTCTCGAGCAGGTTCATGCAGCGGAGCAGGGTGGACTTGCCGGAGCCGCTCGCGCCGATGACGGAGATTACCTCGCCCTTTTCGACGGTGGTCGAGACGCCGCGGAGCACCTTCAGGCTGCCGAAATTCTTATAGATGTTCTTGACTTCAAGCATGCTGTTTCATCCTCTTTTCCAAAAGTCCGAGAAGCTTCGAAAGGGTGAAGGTCATCACGAAGTAGATGACGCCGACGTCCATCAGGATGGGCAGCGGCGTGTAGGTGACGCCCTTGATGATCTGGTAGGTGGTCATCAGTTCGCCCACGAAGAAGGTGGAGGCGAGGGAGGTTTCCTTGATGATCGTGATGAACTCGTTGCCGAGCGCGGGCAGGATGTTCTTGACCGCCTGGGGCAGGATGATTTTGGTCATCACGGTGCCGCTCCGGAGGCCGAGCGCCTGGGCGGCCTCGGTCTGGCCCTTGTCGACCGCCTCGATGCCGCTGCGGATGATCTCGGAGACGTAGGCCGCGCTGTTGATGGTCAGCGCGATGGCGACGCATTCGAAGGGGGAAAGCTCCAGCTGCGGCACCATCATCGGGATGATGAAGTAGCCGACGTAGAGCTGCAGCAGCGCGGGCGTGCCGCGGATGATCTCGACCACCGCGGTGATCAGCCAGGTGAGAGGCTTGAAGGGAACGCGCTTGCCGATGGCGAGAAGGGAGCCGAAGACGGCGCCCAGCGCCACCGCAATCGCGGAGAGCAGCAGGGTGTAGCCGACGCCGGTGAAAAGCAGTCCCTCGCCAAGGTAGTACTTGGTGAAGACGAGCCACATTTGCTCGAAGATCTGACCGATAGTCACAGTTTTTTCTCCTTATTTACAGAAACATTGGGGTCGCCGAAGGTTCGGCGGCCCCATTGGGTTTATCTTGCGAGGAATTTATTCGGTGATCTTGTTCCCGTCGTCATCGTAGCCGAGCTCGTCAAGGGTCTTGATGTTGTTCAGCAGCTGGCAGGCTTCGTACCAGGGGATGTAGTAGCCCGCGGCCTCAGCCTTGGCCAGGCAGGCATTAACCTTGGCCAGGAGCACGTCGTCCTCGAGGTTCAGCAGAATGACGTTGGCCTTGTACTCGTCCGCGACCTCGAACATGTAGCCGCTCTGAGCCAGATCCTTCTTGTTGGCGGAGATGAAGGCTTCACCGTTGCCCTGAGCGCAGGCGAGGGCATCGATCTTGCCGGTCATCAGCGCCATGACGGCGTCGTTCAGGTTCTCGAAGAGGATGATCTCAGCGCCGCAATCCTTCAGCTGCTCGTTGCAGAGCTTTTCCTGCAGGGAAGCGCCCTGGGCACCGACCTTGACGCCCTTGAAGTCCTCGGCCTTGGTCCACTTGCCGGCGTTGGCCTTGGTGGTGATGACGACCTGCTCGTTCTCATTGCCGGCCTCATAGTAGTCGGAAATCAGGAAATGCTGCGCACGCTCCTCGGTCCAGGAGAAACCGGAGATGGCCAGATCGACGGCGCCGGTCTGAACGGCGGCCTGGCAGGCATCGAAGGACATGGGCATGATCTTCAGCTTGTAGCCGAGCTCTTTGGCGATGAACTTGGCCAGCAGCAGGTCGAAGCCGACGAACTGATCGTCGCCGGTACGGGACAGGTCGACGAACTCCATGGGAGCGAAGTCGGGGGAGGTGGCGACCTTCAGGACCGGCAGGTCGGCGTCATCGTAGGCCAGGGATTCGAGGATCGTGTTGTAGGGCTTGGCGATCGCCTTTTGGCTCTTCGAGCAGGCGGTCAGGGTAAACAGCGCCATCACGGCAGCCAGGACTAAGCAAAGAAATTTTTTCATTTTATTTGACTCCTCATTTGGATTTTTGAGCATGGACAAATGATAATGCATAATTATGCAAAAGTCAACGAATAATATTACGAATATTTGCATAAAATACAGAATTGTGCAAAAATAAAGCCGCGGGGGAGAATCCTGCGGCTTTATTGTCTATTTTGCACAAGAGATTGGGCGGTTTTACTGATCGATGAAGCTTTCCAGCTCGTCCGCGGTCAGAAAACCGACGTTTTCCGCGGCGATCTCGCCGTTCTTGATGAGGAGCAGCGTGGGGATCGCGCTCACGTGATAGTCCATCGCCAACGCGAATTCCTGGTCCACGTCGACCTTGGCGACCTTGAGGAGCGGGCGCTTCGCGAGCAGCTCCTCGATGACGCGGGCCTCCATTTTGCAGGGTCCGCACCAGGTTGCCCAGAAATCGACCAGCACCGGCTCGGCGGAAAGAAGGACTTCTTTTTCGAAGTTTTCGGCGGTTGCTGTAAATTCAGCCATAGTTCATTTCCTTTCTGTATATTATACAATGATTCAGTCTTCGTAATACTTCTTATACAGCCTGCAGTGGCAGAGTCCCTCGAAGGCGGGATCGGCGATCTGCTCGCGGAACTCGCGGCACATGCATTTGTTCTCTTCGGTCTTCGCGAGACGGCAGGGGCAGTAGCCTTCCTTTTTCTTCAGACCCTCGCGGATCATCTCCGCGATTTCGCGGTTGTCGTTCTCGACGATCCGGCGCTTGCGCCAGGAGGCGAAGCAGCGGAGCTCGTGGCGGCCGGCGCCGAGCAGCTGCTCCTCGCCGTTCGGGAGGAGCACCTCGGCCTCGGTGCCCTCGGGGACGGTGACGTTCAGCGTGAAGTTTCCGGCCTTCACCTCCCAGGCCACCTCGACCGTGCCGTACGGACAGCGGGTCGAGGCCTTCGCGAAGGAGAGGTTCGCGCCGGGCATCGGACGGACGCGGAAGCGGCGGTAGCCGGGCTCCAGCGCTTCCAGACCCGCGACGCGGCGGTAGAGGAAGTCGCCCACGGCGCCGTTCGCGTAGTGATTGAAGGAGACCATGCCGGCGGTACCGGTATCGTCGTCATCGTCATCGGACGCGGAGTCCGGATCCTCGGCGGTCACGGCCTCGGAGAGCCGGCCCAGGTTGACGGTGCCGTCGGGCCGCAGGGCGTCCCAGCGCTCCCAGATGGTGGTGGCGCCCGCCTTGACCTCGTAGAGCCAGGAGGGGCAGTCCTCCTGCAGGAGCACCCGGTAGGCGGTTTCGAGATAACCGTTGTCCGCGAGCGCGAAGAGAAGGTACGGCGTGCCGGTGAAGCCCGTGGTCAGGTGATAGCCGGCCTCGCGGACCAGACGGTCCAGGTTCTCGGCCATCTTTTTTCTCTCGTCGCCCTCGGCCATGCCGAAGTAGAGCGGGAGCACGTAGCCGGTCTGGAATTCCTTCCGTAGCGTTCCCTCGCCGTCGGTGAATTCCTTGCGGAAGGCGTCGACGATTTTAGCGCGGAGCGCGGCGAAGTATTCCGCGTCCTTTTCCTTCCCAAGCTCCCGCGCCATTTTTTCCATCAGGCCGCAGGAATTCGCGAAGTAGCAGGTGTTGATCCAGGGACCCTTGGCCCGCCACTCGGTGATGTTCTCGCCGGGCGCGCACCAGTCTCCGAAGGAGAAGGGAAGCTTCCAGATGTAGCGCTTCCGGCCGAAGGAGAAGGCCGCGGCCCAGCGCCGGACGGATTTCATGAACTTGTACGCGGCGGGATAGGCCGCGGCCAGGAATTCCTTGTCGCCCTGCGCGAGATACTGGGCCCAGGGGACCAGCACGCAGGCGTCGCCCCAGCAGGCCGTCGGACAGAAGGCCTTGACGCCCGCGTCGGGGACGGTGAAGGGCAGCCCGCCGCCGGCGTTCTGCTCGGAGGCAAGATCGCGGAGCCACTTGCCGAAGAAGCGGCCCAGGTCGAAGTTGAAGCAGGCGGTCGAGGCGAAGAGGGCGATGTCGCCGGTCCAGCCCAGACGCTCATCGCGCTGAGGACAGTCGGTGGGGATGTCGGCGAAGTTGCTGCGGCCGCTCCAGACGATGTTCTGCTGCAGACGGTTCAAGAGGTCATTGCCGCATTCGAAGGACCCGATCTCGTCGAAATCGGAGTAGAGGACATAGGCGGAAAGCTCCAGGTCCCCGGGGTCGACGCCGCGGACGCCCACGTAGCGGAAGCCCATCGAGGTGAGTCGGGGCGAGTATTCCTGCTCGCCGTCCCGGCAGACGTAGGTCGCCGTGGCCTTGGCGGTGCGCAGGGACTTCACGAAGAGACGGCCGTTCCGCAGCACCTCCGCGTGGCGGAAGACGACGGTCTGGCCGGCGGCGCCGCGCAGCTTCGCCCGGATCACGCCGGAGAAATTCTGGCCGAAATCGTAGATCTCCTCGCCGTTCGGGGCGGTGAAATGGCTGACGGGCGCAAGCTCCGCGCGGACGCGGACGTACTCGCCGTACTGGGGCAGGAGCTCGGGCTTATCGGCGGGACGGTATTTCTTCACGTTCTTCCATTCGAGCGCGTTGGGATCGACGGTGGCGTCGTAGATCTCGCCGTCGTACCAGTCGGCGAAGCGGTAGTTGCCCTCCTGGGTGACCTTCCAGTTCCGGTCGGTGGGGACGCGCATCAGTGTGCCGTCCTCGTACTCGACGGTGAGCTCCGCCAGGAGCGACTGGCGCTTCTCGTAAAGCTGCGAGCGGTTCCGCAGACCGTAGCGGCCCGCGGCCCAGCCGGCGCCCACGACCACGTCCAGCACATTGTCTTCTTCGAGCAGCGCGCTGAGGTCGAGGGTCTGCACCTGCAGGCGGCTCGGATAGGAGGTGTAGTAGGGCGCGAAATAGAAATCCTCGACCCGGCGGCCGTTCAGGATCACCGTGTAGATGCCCATCGCGGTGATCTCGAGCGTGGCCTTTTTCACCTTGCCGCCCACCGGGAAGCGGCGGCGGAAGGTAAAGGGCGCGGGTGAGGTCTTTTTATCGACGCTGTAGGTCGGGTCGCTGATCCAGTATGCGTATTTCATGCGGGATCCCTTTCGTAAGTTTGATCGGTCGGCGGCGTGGGCCGCCCCTGTTCAGTTGAGTTTCAGGCCGTACATGTTGCAGCCGGGGACCTTCTCGACGAGCCGGAAGCCGTACTTCCGGTAGAAGGCGTTGCCGACGGCGTTTCCGGCGCTGCAGCCGAGGTAGAGCCCGTCGGTGCCGCGGGCACGGAGCTCCTCGCAGAGCGCGTTCACGAGCTTTGTGCCGATGCCCTGCCGCTGGCAGTCCTCGAGGATATCGATGTGGAGGTGGGCCGAGTAGCCCTTCCGCGCGAGCCGCCGCACCTGCAGCTCCGTGAACGCCTGCAGTCCGCTGCCCCGGAGGCCGCTGCCCGCGATGCGCGGACCGTAGGTCTCCTTCCACGCCCGAAGATACCCGGCGGGATCGGAGGAGCAGAGGATGTAGCCGCAGACCCGGCCGCCTTCGTCTTCCGCGACGAAAATGTTGCCGGGCTCCTCGGTCACGTAATAATCGGCATACTTGGTGTAGAGGACGTTTTGGTTCTCCCTGAGCCAGGGATCGGTGCAGGTCGCGAGGCAGATCCCGCGGATCGCCTCGGCATCTTCGGGACGGAATTTGCGGATTTCCATGGGGCCTCCGATGGGTAGATTTTTACTGATTTATTATAGCTTTTCGGAGCGGGGAATGCAACAGGATCGCGCGGTCCGCGGCAACAAAAAAACCTGACCGTCATTCGACGAATCAGGTTTTCGTACGGAG
This sequence comes from Bianqueaceae bacterium, assembly GCA_045641505.1. GTDB lineage: Bacteria > Bacillota > Clostridia > Lachnospirales > Bianqueaceae > JAZQNF01. The sequence goes on from JAZUHB010000122.1 coordinate 14,881, forward strand.
AAGCAGGGATTTGAACCCTGGCGCCGCTATTAACGACCTACTCCCTTTCCAGGGGAGCCCCTTCGGCCACTTGGGTACTTCTCCAAGTCGCTTACCAAATGATAAGCTATTCGATTGTGCGGCTCATTTCCGACGGACTCCAAAGACGGAAGAACCGAAAACGGAAAGGGCGGGATTCGAACCCGCGAACCCTTACGAGTCACTGGATTTCGAGGCCAGCTCCTTCGACCGCTCGGACACCTTTCCTCATTTGCAGCGCCCGTAAGCAAGCGCAAGTGTTATTATACGAAGCGAGGCGGTATTTGTCAAGCGGAGAATTCCGGGTACGGAAAATATTTCAAAATGCGGGCAACAGGACTCGAACCTGCACGGTCTCCCACCAGATCCTAAGTCTGGCGCGTCTGCCAATTCCGCCATGCCCGCCTGAGAAGCTGCGTTTTCCTTCGCGGCATTGTGATTTTACGTTTTTCATCCCGCGCTGTCAAGCCCGGGCGTCGCGAGAAGCCGCCTTCCGCCTGTGTCCCGCGGACAAGAATCCGCCTGTGTCCCGCGGACAAGAAAGTCTTGAAAGAAACGGCATTTTGTAGTAAAATGACTCTACTATTTATGTAGAGGAGGAGCTTATGAGAGCTGACGTCTGCGAGAAGCTGCGCGTGCTCGGACATGACTGCGTGCGGCTCGAAACCGAGGAGAGGGTGATCTACACCGATCCCTTCAAATTGGAGGAAGCACCCAAGGACGGCGATCTTATTTTTGTGACTCACGACCATTACGATCATCTTTCGCCCGAGGACCTGGAGAAGGTCGCCGGCCCCGGCGCACAGGTCATCCTGCCGGAGGGCTGCGACGTGAGCAAGCTGCCGGAGAGCGTGGCGGGAGTGTTTTTCGTCAAGCCCGGTGAGCAGTACGAGGTGGACGGAATCCGCTTCGCGACCGTGCCCGCCTACAATATCGGCAAGGCGTTCCATCCGCTGGAGAACGGCTGGGTGGGCTATGTCATCGAGGCGAACGGATATAAATACTATCTCGCGGGCGACACCGACCGCACGCCCGAGGCCGAGGCGGTCGAGTGCGACCTGGCCCTTCTGCCCGTCGGCGGCACCTTCACCATGACGGCGGAGGAGGCGGCGGGGCTCGCGTCCGTGATGAAAGCGGACTGCTTCGTGCCCGTGCACTACGCGGTGATCGTCGGCAGCTCCGACGACGCGGACCGCTTCTGCGAGCTCGTCGGCGGGAAGGCCGCTATACTTTTCTGATCCGGCGCCGCGCCGAAACGAGGCTTCATTCGTCTTTCCCGATCACCCGGACGGCCCGGTGCATGTAGCGCTCGGCCTTGAGCTTCCGGGAGATCAGCCACACGGCGAGATAGCCCAGCGCGAGGCCGCCGAGCCCCAGCGCGAAGCTCCCGAATTCGCTCAGAAACAGGCTTCCCAAAAGGAGAAGCGCCACGAAAAGCACCAGCGGCAGGCCGTAGAGGAGGAGCGAGGAGACGAGCTCCCGCGAGGACTCCGGCGGAGCCAGCTCCACCCGGTCGCCCACCGCTGCGCCGCACTCGTTCAGCACGAAGCTGGTCATCGAATCCTTGCCGTCCAGCGGGACGCAGGCCTTGCAGCCCGCGCAGGCGGCGCTTCTCGGAATCTCCACTTTGGCGACGCGGCCGCGGAGCGCGGTCACGGTTCCGGTTTCGTTCATGGCGGTATCTCTTTTCTTCGGAATTTTCTCTATTGTACCTCATCGCCTCCGTTTTTTCCAGCGGGTTTTCCGCCGGCAGCAAAGAAAGGAATATCATGAAAAGCGGACATTATATTTCCAACGCGGTGATCCGCCGTCTCCCCCGGTACTACCGTTATCTGCGCGATCTGCAGGATGAGGGAGTGGAACGGATTTCCTCCATCGAGCTCAGCGGGCGCATGGGTTTGACTGCCTCGCAGGTGCGTCAGGACCTGAACCATTTCGGCGATTTCGGTCAGCAGGGCTACGGCTACAACGTGGCCTATCTCCGCGAGGAGATCGGACGGATCCTGGGCATCGAGCGGGAGCACGCGATGATCGTGCTGGGCGCCGGCCATCTGGGCTCCGCCATCGCGAATCACTCGAATTTCCCCAAGCGCGGCTTCCGCGTGAAGGCTCTGTTCGACAACAATCCCGCGGTCATCGGCCGCTCCGTGAACGGGCTGCCCGTGCTGGACGTGGAGACCGTGGAGGAGTATCTGCGCGGAAACGACATCGACATCGCCGTGCTCACCCTGCCCAAGGCGGTCACGCAGGCGATGGCCGACCGGCTCGTGGCCTCGGGTATCCGCTATTTCCTGAATTTCGCGCCGCTGGACCTCACCTTCGACGATCCGTCCGTGATCGTGGAGAGCGTCCATATCTCCGACAGCCTGATGACGCTGTCCTACCGTATTTCCAAAAATTCTTCGGAAAAGTGACGAAGGAACATGAAAAAAAGTGATTTTTGGTTCGATCTTCCGCCGGAACTGATCGCGCAGACGCCCCTTGCGGAGCGCACCGATTCCCGGCTTCTTTTGCTGGACAAGGAAAGCGGCGAGACCGCCCATGCCCATTTCCGCGATCTGCCTGGCTTTCTTCGCCCCGGCGACCGTCTGGTGCTGAACGACACCAAGGTGCTGCCCGCCCGGCTGCTGGGCGTCCGCAAGGACACGGGCACCTCGGTGGAGCTCCTGCTGCTCCGCCGTCTCGGCTCGGAGGAGCTGCCCGAGGGCGCCGATCCGGACGAGGGCTGCTACTGGGAGACCCTCGCGGGTCCCGGCAAGCGCGCCCGCAAGGGCCACCGGCTGATCTTCGGAAACGGCGAACTCGAGGCGGAGATCGTCGACGTGATGCCGGACGGAAACCGCCACGTGCACTTCATTTTCGAAGGTGTCTTCGAGGAAATTCTGGACCGTCTGGGCCAGATGCCGTTACCTCCCTACATTCACGAAACCTTACAGGACAGGGACCGCTATCAGACCGTCTACGCCCGGGAAGAGGGCTCGGCCGCGGCGCCCACCGCGGGTCTCCATTTCACGAAGGAGCTCCTCGCGAAACTGGAGGAGCAGGGCGTGGGCATCACCTACGTCACGCTGCACGTCGGCCTCGGCACCTTCCGTCCCGTGAAGGAGGATGAGATCGAGGATCATCTGATGCACGTGGAGCGCTATACCGTGACGCCGGAGGCAGCCGCCGCCGTGAACGCCACGAAGGCCGCGGGCGGCCGGATCATCGCGGTCGGCACGACGAGCTGCCGCACCCTCGAATCCGCCACGGACGAGAATGGCATCCTTCACGCCGGCAGCGCCGAGACCGGGATCTTCATCTATCCCGGCTACCGCTTCAAGTGCATCGACGCGCTCATCACCAACTTCCATCTGCCGGAGTCCACGCTGATCATGCTGGTCAGCGCCCTGGCCGGCCGGGACCATGTGCTCGCCGCCTACGAAGAGGCGATCCGCGAGCGCTACCGTTTCTTCAGCTTCGGCGACGCCATGTTCATCCGATAATTGCGGCCGTGTCAGACTTTTTCGCCGCGGTTTCCGATCATCCGAAAGGAGGAGGACCATGCAAACGTTCCTCTCGAAAGTAAGCGCCTGGTGGGACCGGCGCAGCATGTACTTCAAGGTGTTCGTGCTGGCGCTGGTTTCGGCGGTTCTGCTGTTTCTTCCCGCGATCATCGAGGGCAAGGGGTATTTCTTCCTGGTGGGCGATTTCAACGCTCAGCAGATCCCCTTCTATCAGCTGGCGCACGACAGTGTCCGGGCGGGTGAGTTCGGCTGGAGCTGGCTGACGGACCTGGGCGCGAACTTCGTCACCTCCTACACCTTCTACCTGCTGGGCAGCCCCTTCTTCTGGCTGACCATTCCGTTCCCGTCCGCGGCAGTGCCGTACCTGATCGGGCCGCTGCTCATCCTCAAGACCTCTCTCTGCGCGCTCTTCGCCTTCTGCTGGCTGAAGAACTACGTGAAGAATCCCTGGTACGCGGCGCTCGGCGGCTTCATGTACGCCTTCTGCGGCTTCGCGATCTACAACATCTTCTACAATCATTTCCATGACGTGATGGTCTTCTTCCCGCTGCTGCTGCTCGCGGTGGACAAGCTGGTCGAAGAAGGAAAGCGCGGCTGGCTTGCCGGCGCCGTCGCCATCTGCGCCCTGGTCAACTATTTCTTCTTCTTCGGCGAAGTGGTTTTCGTCGTGCTCTACTTCGTCCTCCGCATGCTGATGAAGGGCTACAGCTGGAGCTGGAAGCGCTTCCTGCAGCTTTGCTTCGAGGCGGTGCTGGGCGTGATGATCGCGGCGATCCTGCTGCTTCCCTCGGTGCTCGCGATCCTGCAGAACGAGCGGCTCGACAACTTCCTGAGCGGCAAGGACCTGTGGGTGTTCAGCAAGGGCAAGCTCCTCAACATCATCGCGAACTTCTTCTTCCCGCCCGAATTTACCTCCAAGCAGGTCTTCGTGGACGGCGCGGCGACGCGCTGGGTCTCCCTGACCGCCTACGTGCCGGTGTTCGGCCTCTGCGGCGTGTTCGCGTTCTTCCACGCGAAGAAGGACAACTGGCTGAAGACCTTCATCCTCGTCCTGATGCTCTGCTGCGTGGTGCCCGTCCTGAACTCGATGTTCGTGGCCTTCAACGCCTCCTACTACGCCCGCTGGTATTACATGCTGGTGCTGGTGATGATCCTCGCGACGGTCACGGTCTTCGAGGAGGGCGACGCGAGAGAGCTTCGGATCGGCGCCGGCTGGGCGCTGGGACTGACGGTCATCCTCATCGCCGTGCTCGGCTTCTCGCCGAACCTGACCGACGGCAAGGTCACCTCCCTGGGCCTCTACAACAAGGAGCTCAAGGAATTCTTCCTTCTGCTGGTCTTCCTTGCGGTGGTTCTGTGGATCGCGGCGCGGTTTTTGCTCGACGAGCGCGGCCGCTCCGAAAAACGTTTCCTCCGCAGCAGCATCGCCGCGGTGCTCTGCTTCGGCGTCCTGTTCGGCAATTTCTACATCTTCTGGGGCAAGTCTCTGGCGTACAGCACTCACAGCTACCTGATCCCCGTGGTGGAGGGACGGGAGAACATCTCCCTGCCCGATCAGGAGGACGGGGACTACCGCATCGACACGGACAATTCCCTGAGCAACCTCGGCATGTTCTGGAAGCTGCAGAACATCCACTGCTTCCACAGCATCGTGCCGGCCTCCGTGGTCGATTTCTACACCTTCATCGGCGTGGAGCGCTCGGTCAATTCGAAGCCGCCCGAAAGCCAGTACGCGCTGCGCTCGCTGGTCTCCGTGCGCTGGTACTTCGACCGGACGAACGCCTCCGATTCCTTCGGCGATCCCAAGGCGGAGAACCCGTCGACGCTGATGCCCGGCTACACCTACTACGCGACCCAGAACGGCTACGCCATCTGGGAGAACGATTATTACATCCCGATCGGCTTCGTCTATGACAGCTACACGCTGGCCGAGGACTACGAAAACGTCGGTCAGACGAAGTACGCGCAGATGATGCTGAAGGGCGTCCTCCTGTCCGAGGAGCAGGCCGGCCGCTACGGCGACATCCTGCAGCGGGCGGATCACCTCGAGGGCGCTTATCTGAACCAGCTGAACTATTTCAGCGACTGTCTGAAGCTCCGCGAGAAGACCGTCGACACTTTCGAGATCACGAAGAAGGGCTTCACCGCCTCGACCTCCTTCGGGGAGGACGAGCTCGTGTTCTTCAGCGTTCCCTGGGAGGAGGGCTGGAGCGCCGAGATCGACGGCCGGCCCGTGCCGATCGAGCGCGTGAACATCGGTTTCATGGCGGTCCGCGCGCCGAAGGGCGAGCACGAGATCGTCTTCACCTACAAGACTCCCGGGCTCAGCACCGGTGCCGTCCTAAGCTTTACCGGCCTGCTGGTCCTGGGCTGCTACCTCTGGATCGCGAAGAACGGTGACATGATCGAGGCGGCTCTGAAGAAGAACGCCGCGGAAGGAAGAAGGAAATGCAATTGGAAGAAACGCCGCAGAAGCTGAGTCTGACTGAAAAAATTAAGGCCCTCCTCGTGAAATACCGGGAGCAGATCCTGTATCTGATCTTCGGAGGCCTGACCACGGTGCTGAACTGGGGCGTATATTTCTTCTGCACCCGCGTGCTGGGCTGGGAGGAGCTCCTTTCCAACGGCCTGGCCTGGGTCGCGGGCGTCCTGTTCGCGTTTTTCACCAACAAGCTCTTCGTGTTCGAAAGCAAGAGCTGGAAGCCCGAGGTGGCGCTGCCCGAGTTCGGTGAGTTCGTGGGCGCGCGTCTCCTGTCGCTCCTGGTGGACGAGGGCTTCATGCTGCTCACCGTCAAGATCCTCCATTGGCCGGATCTGCCGATGAAGATCCTCTCCAACGTAATCGTCATCATCATCAATTATTTCTTCAGCAAGCTGATCATTTTCCGGAAGAAGGAGAAAGAATGAGTCAGTATACCCTGATCAGGACCGAGGGCCGGGCGAAGCGGGGACGCTTCGAGACGGTCCACGGTACCGTCGAAACGCCGCTGTTCATGAACGTCGGCACCTGCGCCGCCATCAAGGGCGCTCTCAGCGCGGAGGATCTCCGCGGCATCGGCTGCCAGGTGGAGCTTTCGAATACCTATCATCTGCATGTGCGGCCCGGCGATGACGTTGTCTATCAGCTGGGCGGCCTCCACAAATTCATGGACTGGGACCGGCCGATCCTCACGGATTCCGGCGGCTTTCAGGTCTTCTCCCTGACGGCCCTGCGCGGCAAGATCCGGGAGGAGGGCGTCACCTTCGCCTCCCACGTGGACGGGCGCAAGATCTTCATGGGCCCCGAGGAGAGCATGCAGATTCAGTCGCATCTGGCCTCCACCATCGCGATGGCCTTCGACGAATGTCCGCCGAGCCTCGCGGAGCGGAGCTACATCGAGGCCTCCGTGGCCCGCACCACCCGCTGGCTGGAACGCTGCATCGCCGAGAACAAGAGGCTGAACGGCCTGGAGGAGACCATCAACCGGGAGCAGCTCCTGTTCGGCATCAACCAGGGCGGCATCCTCGAGGACGTGCGGATCGAGCACGCGAAGCGGATCTCGGAGATGGAGGGCCTCGCGGGCTACGCCGTGGGCGGCCTGGCCGTCGGCGAGAGCCACGAGGACATGTACCGCATCCTGGACGCCACCGTCCCCTATCTGCCGCAGGACAAGCCCACCTATCTGATGGGCGTCGGCACTCCCGCGAACATCATCGAGGGCGTCTACCGCGGCGTCGACTTCTTCGACTGCGTGCTGCCGGCCCGCAACGGCCGTCACGGCCACGTCTACACCGACCGGGGCAAGCTGAATCTCTGGAACGAGAAATACAAGCTGGACGACCGGCCCATCGACGAGACCTGCGACTGCCCCACCTGCCGCCACCACAGCCGCGCCTACATACGGCACCTGCTCAAGAGCGGCGAGATGCTGGGCATGCGCCTGTGCGTCATCCACAACCTGTACTACTACAACAAGCTGATGGAGCGCATCCGCCTAAGCCTGGACGAGGGCCGCTTCGAGAGCTTCCGCCGGGAGCGCCTCGACGGCTATCAGGAGCTCGGCCTTTGAAATTTACGATTATTTCACAGTTCTTCCCTTGTGGAAACTGCGGATAACGGATATAATGACTTAAATTCTATTGGAAAGAGGTAAACCATGAATCTTTATCTTTCTCTGCTCGATGCCGCTACTGCCACTGCCGGAAACGCCCAGGCTCCCGCGGGCGGCGGCTTCACCATCATTCTCGTCTACGTCGCGTTCATCGCGCTCATGTACTTCCTGCTGATCCGTCCTCAGCGCAAGCGCCAGAAGGAGCAGGAGAAGATGCAGTCCAGCGTGCAGACCGGCAGCTGGATTCTGCTGAACAACGGCATGTACGGCAAGGTCGTCAACCTGATCAATGACTGTGTCATCGTCGAGTTCGGCACCAACAAGAGCATCATGATCCCTGTGCTGAAGAACCAGATCGCCGCCATCGCCGAGCCGGATCTGACCCCCCATGTGGCTGAGGAGGCCGCTGTCGCGCCCGTGAACGAGATCGTTTCCGCCGACGTCGCCGAGGCCGCGACCACCGTCAAGGACGGCCTGGACGATTACGACCGCTTCATCCTCGAGCAGGGCGAGAAGAAGGCCAAGAAGGGTCTCTTCGGCAAAAAGAAGAACGAGGACTAAGCTTCGGACATGAAGAAAGCCCGCCGGAAACGGCGGGCTTATTTTTGTGTCTTTGCGTTATTTTCTTTTCCGGATGCCGCTCACGATCAGCACCGCGAGAAGCGCCAGCGCCAGGACGGAGGGAACGGCGATCAGGGTGATCTGCCGCGCCTTGAGGTTGATGAGACGGCCGAAGCTGTAGCTCACGAGGACCGTCTTGCCGGTCTGCGTGAGTGTGGCAGGATTGCCGTTGATCTTGCCGGAAAGCTCTTCCTCCCAGGTGTAGCCGGGCAGAAGCTCGGTCCCGGCCTCGACGCGGTAGTACTTGCCTTTCTCGAAGACCGCGGAGGAATCGAGAGGCTCGTAATGCTCGCCGTCCTTCGAGACGAAGTAGCGGAGCGTGCCCTCGGCGACCTGATAGCCGGCGCCCGCGGGAACGCCGCAGGCGGAGGAGAGGGCCGCGCCGATCTCGGGCCGCGCCACGCCGATGACGTCCACGGTCCCGACGGTGCCGAGCATGATGGGCTCGAACACGCGGCTGATGACGGCCTTTTCGCCGAGGAGGACGATGTTTGCTTCTTTTCCGTTCAGGGTGGCGGAGGCGTTTTTCGCGAAGCGGTAGGACTTCTCCGGGGCAACCGTCACGGAAATCCGGTAATAGAGGCCGGGCATGAAGCTCTTTCCGTTCAGGAGGCGGGTGTCGGTGAAGGCCTTTCCGTCCTCCGAGAATTCGATCACGATGGCGTCGGCGTCGGTCCCGCAGCCCTCGGGCAGGGTCAGGCTCGAATAATCGAAGGGCTTTTCGAACTCGGGCTCGGTGATGCCGGACAGGTCGATTTTCTCAAGCTCGGTGATCTTCATCGGGGGGAAGATCCGGTCGATGATGCAGAATTCCTCGCTGACCTCGACCGTCGCGGGCTTGCCGTTCAGGGTGGCGCTCAGCTTGTCGGAGAAGCGGTAGCCGTCCTCAGCCATGCAGACGACTCTCATGCGGATGAATTTGCCTTCCGGGAAGGTGCCCTGCACCGCCAGATGGCTGTTCAGGTCCTCCCAATCGTTCGGCTCCGCGTCCGCGCGGTCCGCCGCGTGCCAGAGGATCGAGGTGCCGGCCGCGCCGACCGAGAAATGGACGTCATTAGCGACGCTGAAGGAGGAGAAATCGGGGTACTCATCCAGCGCGGGCTCGCCGATGCCGTCGATGGCGACCGTCCCGATCTCGCCCTTCCAGAGGCGGTCGAAGACGCAGGTGGCCTTGAGGGAGCCGTTCATCGGAGCGACCTCGCAGGAACGCCCGTTCAGTGTGACGGCGGTGTTTTCCGTGAACGCGTAGCCGTCATCGGGCGTGAGCATCAGCCAGACGCGGTAGTAAACGCCGTATTCGTAGGCCATGCTGCCGTCCTGGCCCATGTTCATGCTGAACCAGTCCTCGCCGTTCCGGGAGTATTCCCAGTGGAGCGAGGTGCCGGCGGTCGTGACGGAGCAATGGGAGCCGGGACTGAGCGTGACAGTGGTATAGTCGGGATATTTCTTCACGGCAGGGGCGTAGACGCCGGTCAGCGTGACCTTCGCGATTTCCGTCTCGGCGGAAACGGGCGCGGCAGAGAAGCCGGGAAGAAGCAGGATCGCCGCCAGAAGGAAGGCGGCGGCTTTTTTCATCAGATTCATTCAAAAACCTCCAAAAAGTACGCAGGGACAGCTGCTGGCTATATTATACCACTTTTCCGCGGGCAGGGAAAGTATCTTCCGCCAAGCGCGGAAAAGGGCGTTTCCGCCGGGCACCTCAGAGGACGAGCAGGGTCTTCAGCTCGAAGGGCCGGAACGCGAGAGCGGCGGCGGGATCGAGGGCCTCCCCCGGCTCCTCCAGCAGATTTGCCTCGAAGAGACGGCTTCCCGCGGGCAGCGTGAGGCGGAGCGAGCCGCCCCGGCCGGAGGCCTCGTAGAAGCGGAGCACGGCGGCGGGCGAATCCTCAGCGGTCTTCACGGTCTCGCAGACGACGGTCTCGCTCTCGAAGGAGAAGAAGGGGACGACCGCCTCGCCCCGGTAGGGGATCGGCGGCAGGTTCAGCTCATACGCGGGCCGGACGGCGTTTCCGACGGAGAAGGCGCCCTCGTGCGGCCGGAACGAGTAGAGGCAGTAATGGACGCCTTCGTCGGCGGTGTCGTCGGGGTGGGTGCCGGCCTTCATCAGGGTAAGGCGGAGCTCCCCGTCCGTGACGGAGATGCCGTATTTGCAGTCGTTGAGCAGGGTAACGCCGAAGTCCGCGCAGGAGAGATCGGTCCACTTGTGCTGGCAGATCTCGAAGCGGGCGAGGTCCTCGGAGGTCTCGCGCCCGGTGGCGCGGACGAGGTGGCCGAGGCCCACGTCGGTCCGGACCGTGCCCTCCGGCACGTCGGCGGCGAAGCAGACCTTGATCAGCTGATGGTCGTCGTGCCAGTCGAGGCGGGTCTCGAAATCGATGCGGGGGTCGTTCGCGTAGAAGACGAGGTCCTGAGTGAGCACGGAGCGGCGGGCGAGCGCGCGGGTCTGGCGGAGGCGGAACTCCTCCGCGCCGTCCAGGATGACCTCCGAGGAGATCAGCCCGAGCTGCCGCTTCTGCTTGTCCAGCGTGTCGAGGTCGATGTTCCAGTTGTCGTAGGAGGCCGGGACGTCCTCGCCGCAGAAGAAGCTGTTGAGGGGCGGGGCATCCTTGCGGCAGAACTCGCGGCCGGTCCTGCGCTCCGTCAGCGAGCAGAGGCTGCCGTCCGGGTCGAAGCGGACCAGATAGAGGGGCGTCTGCAGCTCTTCTCCCGAGTAGAGGAAGGGCGAAGGCGCGTCCGCGGGCGCGGGCATGTCCGCCGAGGAGAAGGGCGCCGCGGGAACGGCGGGCAGGAGCGTCTTTTCGCTTCCGTCGAGGGCGGTAAAGACGGGGTAGCCGGGGAAGGAGGCCGCGTCCGCGGTGACGGGAAGCGTTCCTTCGCAGGCGAAGGAGGAGGGATTGAAGAAGCGGAGCGCGCCCTCCGGCGAAGAGAGCGCCTTCAGGGTCAGCGCCTCCGCCTTCCGGATCACGTCCCTGTTTTCGGAGACCGCGAGCGGCGTCACGCCGTTCATCGAGCTTCCGGGCAGGATGTCGTGGAACTGGTTCTGCAGGAGCGTCCGCCACAGGCTCTCGCGCTCGCCGCGGGAGAGGCCGCTCTTCTTCAGTACGTCCGTCAGCTCGAGCGTATGCAGCGCGAGCTCGCATTTGCGGTTGCTCCGCTTGATCTCGTGCTGGGAGGTGAAGACGCCGCGGTGGGTCTCCAGGTAGAGCTCGCCGCGGTAGACGGGCAGGTCGTCCGTGAGATCCTCGTAGAAGGACTGCGCGGGGCGGTAGCGGAGCTTTTCGGGATCGTCGGCGAGCCGGATCAGATCGCGCATCTGCAGGAGATCCGCCTCGTTGGGACCGCCGCCTCCGTCGCCCTGACCGAAGAGCAGGAGCGAGGTGTCGGGGGCCTCGAGCTCGCGGATCTCGCGGACGGTCCGGAGAGCTTCGGGCGCGAGCGCGTGGCTCGAGAAATCGTGGAAGTGGGTCTTCACCCGGCTGCCGTCGAGACCTTCCCAGAAGAAGCTGAGGTAGGGGAAGCGGTTCAGGTCGTTCCAGAACAGCTTGGTGCTGAAGAAGCCGGAAAGCCCCGCCTGCGAGAGCAGCTGCGGAAGCTCGGAGCTGTAGCCGAAGGTATCCGGCTGCCAGAAGACCGAGCAGCGTTTCCCGAAATACTTTTCGGCGAAGCGCTGGCCGTAGAGGAACTGGCGCGCGAAGGCCTCGCCGCCGGGGATCATGCAGTCGCACTCGACCCAGGAGCCGCCGATGAGTTCGAAGCGGCCCTCCGCCGCGGCCTTTTGCAGGCGGGCGAAGACGGTCGGATACCAGACGCGCATCCACTCCAGGTGGAGCATCGCGGAGCAGGTGAAGCGGTATTCGGGGAAGCGCTCCATCAGGGAGAGTGCTTCGGTGAAGGTGCGGGCGCATTTGCGGACGGTCTCCCGCATGGGCCAGCGCCAGGCGCTGTCGATGTGGCTCTGGCCGGTGAGGTAGAAGCGGGTGTCGGGCACGAGGGCCTTCGCTTCCGCGAAGAAGGCGTCGAAGAGAGGCTCGCAGGCGGCCGCGGAGGCAAGAATCTCCCCTTCGGAATAGTTTTTGGGGAAGAGGATCGTCTCCCGGAGGATCGCGTCGGCGTGCTCCCGGGCCAGACGGCCGAACGGCTCGTCCGCGGAAAGGCGCAGGCACGAGGCGAGGGTGATCAGGTGGGCGGAAAACTCCGCGAGCAGGGCGCTACGGCGGCAGACACGGAGGGAGCGGAAGACGCGGCGGCAGTCGTCGCGGGGCTCCGTATCGTCATAGTACTGGTAGACGCCCTCGCCGGCCTCGAAGTGGCCCGCGTAGCATTCGACCGCGAAGGAGATCACGGTCCCCGCGGGCGCGCCGGCGGTCAGCGGCACGGCGTCATGGCCCCGGCCGTAGAGGTCGTCCTTGGAGTTGAACATGCCCGCGGGCTCTCCGTTCACAAAGACGAAGCACTCGAACGCGCCGGTCTCGCACTGAAGGAAGAGCGGCTCGCCGGCGGCGTCCTCCGGCAC
>JAZUHB010000123.1:0-8784 GCA_045641505.1 Bianqueaceae bacterium
ACCTCCGGCAAGAAGACCTCTTCCACCAGCACCTCCGGCAAGAAGACCTCTTCCACCAGCTCCTCCAAGAAGACTTCTTCCACCAGCTCCTCCAAGAAGACCTCCAAGTAAGTTCATAAACCGTTCGAAACCGGCTCAGAGTCCCGTCCCGCGGCGGGCGGGACTCTCCCGGCATTTCTGTATACAGAGGGATACCATGAAAGAGACGCTTGTCCGGCTTAGAGAAGAAATGTCCCGCGAGGGCATCGACAGCTTTATCATCCTTTCGGAGGACGCGCACCAGAGCGAATACGTGGCGCCTTATTGGCGTGCCCGCGCCTATGTGAGCGGGTTCACCGGCTCGGCCGGCACCCTGGTGGTCACCCGGGACAAGGCCGGTCTCTGGACCGACGGCCGCTATTTCCTGCAGGCCGCGGCGCAGCTCGAGGGATCCGGCATCGACCTGATGAAGATGGCGGAGCCCGGCGTGCCCACCTGGCAGGAGTGGCTCCTGGCGGAGACGCCCGCGGGCGGCCGCGCCGGCATCGACGGACGCACGCTCGGGAGCTACACCGCGGCGGCGCTCACCAAAAAGCTGGCGGAGAAGGGCATCACTCTGGCGCTGGACGATCTGTCCCAGCGGATCTGGCCGGACCGTCCGGCCCTGCCCGAGGCGCCCATCTTCGACCTGCCGGCTGCCTACACCGGCGAGAGCCGCGGCGCCCGCATCGCGCGTCTGCGCGGTCACATGGCGCAGATCGGCGCGCGCTACTATCTCGTCTGCTCTCTCGAAAGCTCCGCCTGGCTGCTGAACTACCGCGGCGGCGACGTGGCGGACACACCCGTGGCCTATGCCTACACGCTGGTCGGCCCCGAGAGAAGCACCCTGTTCATCGAGCCGGAGAAGGTGCCGGCCGAACTGAAAAAGGCCTTTGCCAAAGACGGCATCGACCTGGTCTCCTACCACGCGGCGGCGGAAGAGCTGGCCAAGGTGGAGGAGCCCATCGCCTATGATCCGATCCTCATCTCCGTGAAGCTCCGCGCGGTCCTGTCCGACAAAGCGAGGAAGATCGAGGAGCGGGAGGCCCCGCTGATCTGGCGGGCCGTGAAGACCGAAACCGAGCGGGAGAATCTCCGCGAGGCGCACCGCAAGGACGGCGCCGTGATGGTGAGATTCATCCGTACCATAAAAGAAACCGTGAAGCAGAAGAGCCTCCGGGAGGACGAGATCGCGGACATCCTGGACGCGATGCGCTGCGCCGAGCCCGAGAGCCTCGGCATCAGCTTCGCCACCATCGCCGGCTACGAGGACAACGGCGCGATCATCCACTACGCGCCCCAGCCCGGGCTCGGCAAGGCCACGGAAGCGAAGGGCTTCCTGCTGGTCGACTCCGGCGCCCAGTATCTGCAGGGCACCACGGACATCACCCGCACCATCGCGCTGGGCGAGCTCAGCGCGAAGCAGAAGCGGATCTACACGCTCGTGCTGAAGGGACACATCGCCCTCGGCCGCGCGGTCTTCCGCGAAGGGACCACCGGCCCCAAGCTGGACATCCTGGCCCGCGAGCCCCTGTGGGAGAACGGCCTGGACTACAAGCACGGCACCGGCCACGGCGTCGGCTATCTGCTGAGCGTCCACGAAGGCCCGCACTCCATCAATACCTCCAACAACAGCGTGGCGCTCGTGCCCGGCATGGTCGTCACGAACGAGCCCGGCTTCTACGAGGCCGGCGAATTCGGTGTCCGTATCGAAAACATGGAACTGGTCCGCGAGCGCAGCGTGACCGAATGGGGCAAATTCTACGACTTCGAGACTCTGACGCTCGTGCCCTACGAGCGCGAGGCGATCGTGAAGGAGCTCCTGAGCGCTGACGAGATCGCCTGGATCGATGCCTATCACAAACGGGTCCGCGAGGAGATCGGCCCGCGCCTTTCCGGCGACGATCTCACCTGGCTGATCCGCGAGACAGAGGAGCTGTAAATGGAAGAAGGAAAAATCAAGAACAAGAAGGTTCGGTTTCTGGTAAACATCGCGTTCTGGGCCGTCATCCTCGCTCTTGTGTACGTGCTGCTGAAATACTGCATCAATCAGGTGCTGCCGCTGGTGATCGGCTTCATCCTCGCGGCGGTCGCCCGGCCCATCTCCAAGTGGATGAGCGCCGAGACGAAGAAGGTGCGCGCGAAGGACGGTACCGTGACCGAGGCGCCGCGGAAGGTGAAGCTGCCGAAGAAGCTTTCGGCGGTCCTCTCCGTGGTCCTGATCCTGCTGGTGCTGGCCGGCCTGATCTTCCTCTTCGTGTTCCGCATCGTGGACACGGTGGTGGATTGGGTGAGCCTGCTGCCCGGCTACTATGAGAGCACGCTGCTGCCCGGCTTCTACCGCGCGGCGGACTGGGTCGTGGCGCAGTTCTCACAGCTCGACCAGGAATACGTCGACGCGATCCGTACCGCTGCCCTGAATCTGGTCAGCAGTGTCGGAAGCCTCGTCACGAACTTCTCCGGCAAGGCGGTGAAATGGGCGGCCACCCTGGCCACCAAGCTGCCTTCCGCGCTGCTCAACAGCATCATCGCGGTCATCGCGACGATCTTCTTCTCCACCGACTTCGATTCGATGAAGAATTTCTTCCGTCGGCTGCTGCCCGAGCAGGCGCTGTCGATGGTCATCAAGGTCAAGGATTCCTTCCTCGACATGATCTGGCAGTTCCTCCGCTCCTACGCGCTGATCTTCGTGATCACCGTGGCGGAGATCCTGGTGGGCCTGCTGCTCTGCGGCGTGAAGAAGCCGTTCCTGATCGCGCTGCTGATCGGTATCTTCGACGCCTTCCCCATCGTCGGCTCCGGCCTGATTCTGCTCCCCTGGGGCGTTGTTACGCTGATCGCCGGGTCTCTCTGGAAGGGCATCGGCATCCTGATCGTCTGGGCCGTCGTGGTCGTGGCGCGTCAGATTCTGGAGCCCAAGATCGTGGGCACCCGCGTCGGTCTGCGGCCGCTGGTCACGCTGGTCTGCATGTACGTGGGCAACAAGCTCCTCGGCATCTGGGGTCTGTTCGGGCTTCCCATTACCGCGGCGATCGTCACCGATCTGGAGCGGAACGGTTATATCCGGCTGTTCAGCGATGAGCGGAAGGAAGAGGCCTCCGGGGAGGATGACGCTTCTTCCGCGGACGGTACCGCCGATCCGGACGCTGATACCGCCGAAACGGCCTGACCTGACACTGAAACTGAAATATACATATAGAAAGGGTGCAGCAAAGTGAGCGAGATTTTAACTGTTTCCGCGAGCGGTATCACGGCTTCCAAGCAGGACATCAATCTGGATAACATTTACGTGGACGGCCGGTATGTCAGCGACCATACCGAACCTCAGAGCCGCATCAGCAAGACCAGCACGGCCGACGTGCAGGTCTACGCGGTCACGGACGCCGGCGCGCTGGCGAAGGACCGCGAACGGGCCGCGCGCGACACCGATTCGATCTACCGCGACCTGTACCGCATCAACGAGGAGATGGACGCGGACGGCTTCTTCGACCGTCAGGCCATCTGGCAGTTCCTGCTGAACGCCGGCGACACGCTGCAGACCAGCGCGTACCGCGCGAACGGCGAGGTGCAGGGCATGTCCTTCGCAGGCATCTTCCTGCAGAACGGCAAGGGCATCGCGGTCCACGCGGGCGACAGCCGCATCTACGTGATCCGCGGCGACAAGGTCCTGAAGATCACCGATGACCATCTCGAGGTCACGACGCTTTTGCAGAACGGCATCATCAACCAGGATCAGATGGAGATCCACAAGAAGAACTCCCGTCTGTCCGCCTACCTGGGCATGGAGGGCCTCGAGGCCGAGGAGGATATCTTCTTCACGAAGACCTTCAAGTTCTATGCCGGCGATATTTTCCTGATCTGCACGGACGGCGTGTCCGACACCTTCCGTCAGGCCGACCTGGAGCGCCTGTTCCGGAACTCCCATGACGTGGATCCTTCCGTGATCCTGCAGGTCCTGAGCGACCGGGCCTACGACAAGAATGACGATGACCACGCGCTGGTCGTCCTCCGTGTCGAGACGGCCGGCGAAGCGGCCAATACCAGCGAGCCCGTCCGGCCCGTGGCGGCGACCGCGCCGAAGGCCCCCGCCCGCGTGGAGGAAGAGCCTGAGGAAGAAGAGCCCGAGGCTTCCGGTTTCCTGGGCAAGGTCAGCGGCTTCTTCGGCAAGCTCTTCGGCGTCGGCGACGATGACGAAGAGGACGAGGATGAGGAGTATGGCTACGGGCAGCCCGCGAAGACCTCCGCGCGCCCGTCCGCCGCGCAGTCTGACGAGGACGAGGAGGACGAGGACGACGAGCCCGGCTTCTTCGCGAAGATCGGCGACAAGCTCCACCGGACCTTCCATCCCGAGGATTATGAGGACGGCGAGGACGAGGATGACGAAGACGAGGAAGAGGACGAGGAGCGCGGCATGTCCGTGACGTCCAAGCTCATCGCGATCGTCGCCGGCGTCGTGCTGGTCATGATTCTGCTGCTGATCCTGATCATCCGCTCCTGCCGCGAGGGCGGCGAGGAGTCCAAGCCCGAGCCTGAGGAGAGCCGGATCGAGAGCATCGCGGAGAGCGAACCCGAGAGCGAGCCTGAGAGCACCGTCGCGAGCGAGCCCGAAAGCGAGCCCGTCAGCGCCGAGGAAAGCGCCGCCGAGAGCACGGAGGAGAGCGCCGCGAGCGAGCCCGAGAGCACCGTCGAGAGCGAGCCTGAGAGCACCGTCGAAAGCGAGCCCGAAAGTGTCGCCGAGAGCGGTGACCGCACCTGCATTGTCATCAGCAATGACGGCTGGGCCTCGGTTGCCGGCCGTATGTATCCCGAACTCGGCACCGATTACGCGACCCGTTCCGCGGTCGGCAAAGTACTGCAGGCCCTCAACAAAGACAAGGCGCTCCGAGTGGGCGTCGAAATCGTGGGACCCT
Source organism: Bianqueaceae bacterium (assembly GCA_045641505.1). Classification (GTDB taxonomy): domain Bacteria; phylum Bacillota; class Clostridia; order Lachnospirales; family Bianqueaceae; genus JAZQNF01. The sequence continues at coordinate 4,929 of JAZUHB010000123.1, forward strand.
CTCTCGAAGAGATGAGAGCCGCGATCGGCCGCTGAGCGAAATTTCTGACATGAACGATAAAAACAACACCCCGCGCCGGTGGAGATGGTACCTCCTCTCCATCGGCGGCGGTCTTATTCTGGGCGTGCTCTGCGCCTTCCTGACCGGCTCGGTCATGAACCGCATCACGAACCGCTCCACCTATGACGTGGCGTCGCAGAACGGCTTCAGCGGCGACCCGGACGGGGAGAAGCTTCCGTCCCTGCTGGAGCAGTACGACACGGCGGAGCTCTACCGGAAGGTCGCGGGCAGCGTGATCACCCTGATCGAATACGAGAAGACCTTCGGCGGCGAGACCGGCTACGGCTTCGGCAGCGGCGTCTTCTTCCGCGAGGATGAGGAGCGCTATTTCGTGCTGACCAACGCGCACGTGGTGGAGGGGGCCGAGTATCTCTCCGCCTATTTCGGGGCGGCCCTGCAGCCCGAGGTCACCGTGATCGGCTCCGATATCGCCGCGGACTGCGCGGTGGTTTCCATCGCGAAGAAGGACCTGACGGAGGAGGCCTGCGCCGGGATCCGTCTGGCGGTGCTCGGCGACTCCGCCGGACTTTCTGCCGGCGATTTCGTCTTCACGCTCGGCACGCCGTCTGACCTGGCCTACGCGGACACCCTGACCGCGGGCGTCGTCTCCGGCCTGGACCGGGAGCTCGTCGTGAACGGCCACCGGAGGACCTACCTCCAGATTGACGCGACGCTGAACCCCGGCAACTCCGGCGGCGGTCTCTTCGACGAGCGCGGAGAGCTGGTCGGCATCAACTCCGCCAAGGTCATCAGCGACGATATCGAGGGCATCTCCTTCGCCCTGCCCATCAAGGAATTCATGTACGTCGCGTACCGTCTCATGCACCAGTACGGGATCGATACGTAGAAAGCGAAACGATATGACGAAAACCATCACCGTTGCCACGCGCAACCCCGGCAAGACCCGCGAGATCGCGGCGCTGGCGCCGGATTATGAGATCCTCACCATCCGCGACACCGTGCCGGAGCTCGAGATCGAGGAGGACGGCTACACCTTCGAGGAGAACGCGATGATCAAGGCGGAGGCGCTCTGGAACGCGCTGCCCGAGAAGAGCCTGGTCTTCGCGGACGATTCCGGCCTGGAAATCGACTTCTTCGACGGCTTCCCCGGCATCTTCTCCGCCCGCTGGCTGGGCGAGGACACTCCCTATTCCGTGAAGAACGCCCGCGTCCTCTCCGACATGAAGGACGTGCCGGACTACCGCCGCGGCGCCCGCTACGTCTGCGCGATCGCGGTCATCACCCCCGAGGGCGAGCGTTTCACCGTGAAACGCACGATGGAGGGCCGTATCGCCGACGAGGCGCGCGGCGAGGGCGGCTTCGGCTACGACCGGATCTTCCTCGTGCCCGAGCTCGGCAAAACCACCGCGGAGCTCTCCGACGAGGAGAAAAACGCGATTTCCCATCGGGGCAAGGCGCTTCGCGCAATGTTCGAAAAACTGCGCGCGGCGGGAAAAATCTCTTGACAATCGGTCGGAAAGACCTTATACTGTAATCCGTTGCGAAAAAGGATCCCTCTGCCGGGGTGTAGCTCAGTTTGGTAGAGCACCTGGTTTGGGACCAGGGGGCCGCAGGTTCAAATCCTGTCACCCCGATTTCCGCGGCGAATGCTGAGTAAGTTGTGCCTATAGCTCAGTAGGATAGAGCAGCGGCCTTCTAAGCCGCGTGTCCGGGGTTCGAATCCCTGTAGGCACGTTCATGGTGGACATAGTTCAGTTGGTTAGAATGCCAGATTGTGGCTCTGGAGGTCGTGGGTTCGAGTCCCACCGTCCACCTTTTCCCTTCCATTGGCTGTCCAATGGATTCCCATTGGGTAGTCGCCAAGCGGTAAGGCCCAGGGTTTTGATCCCTGTATTCGAAGGTTCGAGTCCTTCCTACCCAGCTTGGCACGAAAGAAAAGTACGTAAAATTAGTACTTGACATTCGGAAGGGTGCAAGCTATAATGTCTTTCGTTGCTTGGGGCATTAGCTCAACTGGTAGAGCACCAGACTCTTAATCTGGGTGTTCGGGGTTCGAAACCCCGATGCCTCATCAAAAAAAATCCCACCCATTCGGGTGGGATTTTTTCGATGCTGCACCGGTCGGCGAGAAGCCCGCGCAAGAAGCCGTCACCCGCAAGAGCCCGCAGTTAACAAAACGGCTTCTTGCTACGCCTTGGGTGTCACAAATTAATCTTGCCACTACTAACAACGCCCAAGGCGTTAATACCCCGATGCCTCATCATCATCTTTTGCCCCTTTTCTGTGGCCATTCCCCCCTTGACTCTCCTTCCTCTTCTGCACTATACTACAATGTACAGAACTATTTTCCGAGGCCTGACATGAAACGCATTCTTTTCCTTCTTCTTCTGACCGCGGCGCTGCTTCCTTTGGCGGCCTGCAGCGGTCACCGTCACGAGTTTTCCGACTGGACGGTCGAGCAAGAGCCCAGCTGCACCGAGGCGGGGCGCCGCCGCGCGGTCTGCGCCTGCGGCGAGGAGAAGACTGAAAAGATCCCGGCGCTGGGACATCAGACGTCGGACGAGTGGACCGTCGAACGGGAGGCCGATTGCGAAAACGGCGGCCTCCGCTATCATGTGGGCCTCCGCTGCGGCGCTCGCGTGAAGGAGGAGCGCACGCCGGCGCTCGGCCATGACTGGAACGCCGCGTCCTGCACCGAGGCGAAGCGCTGCGCGCGCTGCGGCGCGACCGAGGGCGAGCCTCTCGGCCACCAATTCGAAAATTACATCTGCGTCCGCTGCGGTCTCCGCGAGACCTGCACGCTGAGCTTCGACACGGCCGGCGGCAGCAAAATCGACCCGGTCACCGTCGAAAAAGGAAAGAAGGTCGCGGCGCCCGAACGCCCGACCCGCGAGGGCTACAGCTTCTCCGGCTGGAAGCTCGGCGGCGCCGACTGGTCCTTCGACACGGTCCTCACCGAAGACCTGACCCTTACGGCCACCTGGACCGAGGGCTCGGCCGGGCTCCGCTTCAAGAGCAACGGCGACGGGACCTGCCGCGTCGAGAGCGCGGGCTCCTGCACCGAGAGCACGCTGGTCATCCCGCGGTACTCGCCCGAGGGCGACCGCGTGACCGCCGTCGGCGACTACGCCTTCCACGAGAACGGCACGATCCGCGTCGTCCGGATCCCGGAGGGCGTCGAAGCAATCGGTATCCAGGCCTTCGCCGGCACGAAAATCACCACGGTCGAGCTGCCCTACTCGCTCCTGTCGATCGGGAGCCGCGCGTTCTACGGCTGCTCGCAGCTCCAGACCCTGAAGCTGCCTCCGAAGCTCGGCGAGCTGGGACAGTGGGCCTTCGCGGGCTGCAGCTCTCTCCGCGAGCTGGTTCTGCCGGACTCCCTGGCGTTCGTGCCCGCCTACACGTTCTCGGACTGCAAGTCGCTCCGCACGCTGACGATTCCGCGGAGCATCAGCGGCATCGGCACGAAGGCCTTCGCAAACTGCCGTTCCCTGACCGACATCCACTACGGCGGCTACACCAACAACTGGAAGTATCTGTCCCTCGGCATGGACTGGGCGGCCGGCGCGGGCGATTTCACCGTGCACTGCCTGAACGGCGATTTCGGCGCGAAGCCGGCAGAGGAGAGCAAGCCGCCGGAAGCGGAGAGCGGCACGACGGTCCTGCCCGATCAGACCTGACGCGGTGAAGGCTGAGTCCCGTCCCGATTTGCCGAGCCGGAGCAGGCTCGCTTCGCCGAAAAAATACCCGTCGATGAGAAATTCTCATCGGCGGGTTTTCTTTTGGAAGTTTGCACGCTCAGCGCAGGCCGTAGTGCTCGATCACGTAGTCCATG
>JAZUHB010000124.1:0-16646 GCA_045641505.1 Bianqueaceae bacterium
CTAAAAGACTTCAGCCATGTGCAAATTCTTTGGTGGGCAAATGAATGTGCAGACAAAATAGATAGGAACACATTAACAGAGCAAAAACCGTATACAAACGGACCTGATGAACTTGGCGTTTTTGCCCTACGCTCTCCGGAAAGGCTGAATCCCATTGCCGTTTCCAATGCGGATATTGCCTATGTGGACGAAGAGAACGGCATCATCGGTTTATACTATGTGGATGCCTTTGACGGAACACCGGTGCTTGATTTAAAGCCCTATACGCCGAGCATTGACCGTGTTGAAAACGCCAAAACACCCGATTGGTGCAGCCATTGGCCGAAATCCTATGAAGAAAGTGGAGACTTTGACTGGGAATCCGAGTTCAATTTTTAGGAGGCAGAGGTATGGCGTTAGCAGATTATATTTATCAAAAGCCAGTAACCGAAACCGAAAGACTCAGAATTCGGCCTATGGGTGCGGCTGATGTCCCTGCACTCACAGAATGGATGCCGGATCCGTCCATTTATACCTATTGGGGCAAAGGCCCGAGCAAAGGAGAAAAGAATCCGCAGCTGCTGTTCGGAAAAGAAGAAAAACCGACAAAAAGTCTTCATCTGGGAATCGCTTTGAAAGATGCGGATCAGGTCATTGGAGACATTTGGGTTTATTTGATCGAAAACGACCGTATGGCGTCTGTTGCTGTCAGACTGTCTTCAAACCATAAGGGAAAGGGATACGGCACGGAGGCACTTTCCGCAATGACAAAGTTTTGCTTTGAAAATACAGAGCTGAAAAGACTTTGGACAGAAGTGGATACGCGGAATATTGCTTCCCAAAAGATGCTTGAAAAGTGCGGGTATACCCGTGAAGGATTGATTCGTCAAGGGAAAATGGTCAACACGTGGTGTGACTATTATATTTACGGAATTCTTTCATCTGACGAAAGATGAAATTTCAGTTCACACTACAAATTGATTTTTCCGCGTTTCCGCGATATAATTTACTATCTACTTGGCGAACGCAGAAGCACCGCAGGCGTTTGGGCTGAGCGCATAGTAACAGCCCTGCAGACCGGTTCTGCGGGGCTTTTTCGAACTGATCCGGATTTCACAGGAGGTTCGCGTGGATTTTGGCCGGATCAATCTTTTCGGCGCCGCGCATGTGTGGATCACGGATCTCACGCATTCGGACGCAGAGTCCTGAAGGAATACCGTTATGAAGAAAATCATCAAAGCCGCGGTCCCGGTCATCGCCGTTCTGGCGCTCGCGGCCATCGCGCTGATCGTCCGGTCGGTGTTTTTCGCGGCGCCCCGGGCGGAGGAGGGCGAGATCAAGGTGCAGATCCGGCTCGGACTGGAGGAGGACATCGGCCTCCTTCTCGTCGAATATGAGGCCGACGGGGCGGAGGGGAAAGGCGGTTTTTCCAACGCGGACCGCTCCATGCTCGCAAAGGACAGCGACGATCTGTACTGGTCCCTCTACGCGTGGCAGCTCGACGCGCCCGCGGAGGGGACCGAGTTGCATCTCCGCCTTACGGCTGTGACGGAGTATTTTGAGCCGAACTATGAGAATGAGTATCCGGAGGAATATATGGTTCCGATGGGTGAGGTCACGTTCCCGGCGGAATTCGGCGCGATGTACCGCTTGACGGTCACCGGAAGCGCGCAAGGCGGATACGCGCTGTCCGTGGAGCGGGCGCCGCAAAGCGGGCGCCGCTGACGCGGTCGCCGCTAAAGCGGCTGGAATAAGGCCGTTCAAGGAAAGGAAACATCATGAAAAAGAAAAGAAAAGCGGCCGGACTGTGTTACATCGATCTGGCGGAGCGGCCGTCGCTCGAGGAAGCGGCCGCGGACTGGTTCTCCGGCAAGTGGCGCGTCCCGAAGGAAGCCTATCTCGAGTGCATGGACGCGTATCTTCGGGGCGAGACGGACTACGGCTGGTACCTCTGCCTCGACGGGGACAGGATCGTGGCGGGCATGGGCGTCATCGAAAACGATTTCCATGACAGAAAGGACCTGACCCCCAACGTGTGCGCCGTGTACACAGAGGAGGAGTACCGCTGCCGCGGGATCGCCGGGCGCCTGCTCGATATAACGGTCGAGGAATGCCGGCGGAAAGGGATTTCTCCGCTCTATCTTCTCACCGACCACACCGGCTTCTATGAGCGCTACGGCTGGGAGTTCCTCTGCATGGCTCAGGGCGACGGTGAGCCGGAGCTGTCGCGGATGTACATCCACCGGTAACGCGCGGAAACACGAAAGGATTTTGTTATGGTAGTGCTGATCACGGGGCCCACCCACGTCGGGAAGACGCGGCTGGCCCAGCTGCTGATGGAGAAGAGGGGCATTCCGTATTTCTCGGAGGACCATCTCAAGATGGGACTGATCCGGAGCGGCAAAACTGCGCTCACGCCGCAGGATGACCGTGAGATGACGGAGTATCTGTGGCCGATCGTCCGCGAGATGATCAGGACCGTCATCGAGAATTATCAGAATCTCATCGTCGAGGGCTGCTACATCCCCTTCGACTGGAAAAAGGATTTTTCGGAGGAGGAGCTGCGGGAGATCCGCTTCCTCTGCCTCTGCATGAGCGATTCCTACATCGATGAACAGTACGGTGAGATCATGCGGAATGCCCGCTGCATCGAGGCGCGGCTGGACGACGCGGACTGTACGGCGGAGTATCTGAAGCAGGAAAACCGCTTTTACCGCGAGGGCTGTGAGGCGTACGGCCTGGACGTTGCCCTGATCGAAGGAAATTACGTCGAAACCGTGGGCCGTCTTCTGAACGAGAAGCGAGAGCTTTGGCCGGAGGGCTTCGAGCCGGTCCTCGAGACGGAGCGCCTCATCCTGCGGAAGTGGCGCGAAAGCGACGCGGAAAGCCTCTATGAATACGCGAAGGATCCGGACGTGGGTCCGATGGCCGGATGGCCGCCTCACGAGAGCGTGGAGGGCAGCCTCTACGCAATCCGGAATTTTCTGAACGGGCCGGAGTGCTACTGCATCTGCGAGAAGGGGACCGACCGGGCCATCGGCGCGGTCGAGCTGATCCTCCCCCCGACCGAGGGGCGCGTCGATGAGTGCGAGCTCGGCTTCTGGCTGGGCAAGCCCTTCTGGGGCCGCGGCTACATGCCTGAGGCCGCGCGGGCGCTGCTCCGGCGCGCGTTCGTGACGCTTGGAATGGAAACCGTCCGGTGCTGCCATTTTGTGGAAAACGTCCAATCGAAGAGGGTCCAGGAGAAGCTTGGCTTCGTGTTCGGGGAGACCGTGAAAACCGAGGCTCTGGGCGAGCTCCGGACCCACGTGGTCAACCGGATGACGAAGGAGCAGTACCGGGCCCTTTACGGCGAGGATTGAATTTGCGGGGAAATCCCGGAGAAAGGAGGAGAGCGGCATGAACGCGGATGAGAAAAAAGCGGCGGAGTACCGGCGCATGACCGAGGAGCCGGTCTTCCCTCTGGTGCTTAGGCTGTCGCTGCCCACGACGGTCAGCATGCTGATCACCTCGATCTACAACCTGGCCGACACCTATTTCGTTTCGTCCCTCGGGAACTCCGCCACCAGCGCGGTCGGCGTCGTGTTCTCGATCCAGTCCATCATCCAGGCCATCGGCTACGGCTTCGGCATGGGCGCCCAGAGCCTGATTTCGCGGCGGCTGGGCGAGAAGAAGCAGGAGGAGGCCGAGCTCTACGCGGCGTCCGGCTTCATCGCAGCGTTCCTGATGGGCGCGCTGATCATGGCGCTCGGGCTGATCGACCTGCCCTTCGTGATGCGGCTTTTCGGCTCCACCGAGACGGCCCTGCCGCTCGCCTGCGAATACGGCCGCTGGATCCTCATCGGGGCGCCGATCTTCTGCTCCTCCTTCGTTCTGAACAACATCCTGCGCGCCGAGGGCAAGGCCTCCCTTTCGATGGTGGGCCTGTGCAGCGGCGGCATTCTGAACATCGGGCTGGACGCGCTGTTCATCCTGGTGTTCGACATGGGCGTCGCGGGCGCGGCCATCGCGACCTCCCTCAGCCAGCTGTTCTCCTTCGGCATCCTCGTGATCTTTTTCATGACCGGGAAGAGCGGACTGCGGGTCGGCCCGAAGCGCGCCAGCTGGAGGATTTCCGACTATCTGACGGTGTTTCGGGTGGGACTTCCGACGGTGTTCCGCCAGAGTCTCGGCAGCCTCGCGACGACGCTGCTGAACCACGCGGTGCGGCCCTACGGGGACGCGGCGGTGGCGGCGGTTTCGATCGGGGGCAAGATCTACATGCTCCTGCGCAGCATGCTGATCGGCGTCGGGCAGGGCTTCCAGCCGGTCGCGGGCTTCAACTACGGCGCGAAAAAGTTCGGCCGCGTGAAGGAGTCCTTCAACGTCGCGGCGCTGATCGGCACGGTCTACGGCTTCGCGGCCGCGGCCGTCCTGTTCTTCTTCTCGGAGCAGATCATCGGCTGGTTCCGGGCGGACGACGCGGAGGTCATCGCGATCGGCGCGCGGATGCTGCGCTTCCTCAGCGCCTCGCTGCTCGTCCTCGGCTACTCGACCTTCGTCAACCAGCTCTTTCAGGGCCTCGGCTACGTGGTGCCGGCGACGCTGCTTGCTTCCTGCCGGCAGGGCATTTTCTTCGTGCCGCTGATCCTCATTCTGCCGCGGGTGCTGGGGCTTACGGGCATCCAGCTCACGCAAGCCGTTTCGGATCTTCTGACCTTCGCCGTGTCGGTGCCCTTCCATATCTGGATGTTCCGGCATCTGACGAAGCTTTCGCGGAAAGCGGAGGCGGCGGGGCCTTCGCCGGAAACGGAGGCGGCCGAATGAGCGCGGAGCGGAAGGCCCTGTTCCATCTGCCGGGCCTCTTTGGGTTTTATGAGCTGTATTCGGTGTTCCTGCCGCTCTACCGGGCGCACCGGGAATACTTCTACGATTGGTGTGAGATCGCGTCCCTCTACGGCGCGCCGGCAGACTGCCTCTGGGGCGGCGGCCGGACCGGAGAGGGCGACGCCGACCCGTGCGAGGTTCTGGCGCTCGCCCGCGAATACGGGATCTCGGCGCGGCTGACCTTCAGTAACTCCTTGCTCCGGGAGGAGCATCTCGCGGACCGGAAGTGCAACGCGCTCTGCGCGATGTTCGAGGAGGGCGGCGGCCCGGAGAACGGCGTGATCGTCCATTCGGAGCTTCTCCGTGTCTATCTGCGAGAACGCTATCCGGGGCTCTTCCTGGTCTCGTCGACCACGAAGGTGCTGACGGAGTTCGCGGCGCTCCGCGCGGAGCTCGAGCGGGAGGATTTCCGCTTCGTCGTGCCGGATTTCCGCCTGAACCGGGCGTTTCCGGAGCTCGCGGCGCTTCCGCAGCCTCTGAAGGACAAGGTCGAATTTCTCTGCAACGAGTGCTGCGATTTCGGCTGCCGGGCGCGCAAGGCCTGCTACGAGAACGTGAGCCGACGGATGCTCGGCGAGGACGTGCCCGAGCACGTCTGCGCGTCGCCGGACGCCGCGTCGGGCTACCGCTTTTCGCGGGCGATGGAGAACCCGGGCTTCATCGGCGCGGACAGCATCCGGGACCGGTATCTGCCGCTCGGCTTTTCGAACTTCAAGCTGGAGGGCCGCGGCCTTGGAAGCGCCGTGGTGCTGGAGTTTCTGCTCCATTATCTCACGAAGCCCGAGTGCCGGCTGAAGGTCCGCGAGGCGGTTTACCTGGACAGCATGCTGGATTTGTTCTGAGAAGCGCGGCGCCGTTCGAACATAAAAAAAGTCCTCTCGCGGAGGACTTTTTTTCGTATCGGATCAACCGAGCGCCGGCTCGTCCGTAATCCGGACGCGGGGCTCGCGGACCGCGGTGAGCTCGACCGCGCGCAGCTCGTTCTCCTCGCGGAGAAGCGGGCCGGGGAGGTAGAGCGCGCGCTGCGGGCCCTCGGCGCGGTAGCGGCCCAGGAAGAAGCCGTTCACGAAGAGATAGCCGTCGGTGAGACCGTCCGGATGGATGAAGCAGTCGCGGCCGGGCTCCGCGGCGAAGCGGCCGGCGAGGACGAAGGGCGGCCGTCCCGCATGCGCAGGGGAAGCTTGTCCGCCGGGCTCGTCCGCCTTCTCGCAGGGGAGGGCGGCGAGGGTCTCCGGCGCGAGCGGAATGCACTCCCAGCCGAAGAGGCGCTGGCCGAAGCTCCGGACCGGGCCGGTGAGACCCTTCCGGTCCAGGAGGCCGGGGCCGTAGTTCACGTGGCCGAAGGATTCGGTGACGAGCTCGAGCACCGAGACGGCGCCGGCCGGGATCTCCGCCAGCGGCAGGCCCTCGAAGGCGGGGTCCGCGCATTCGTTCCGGCGAAGCGTGCCGAGGAGAGCGCCGTCCAGGTAGACCTTCGCTTCGTCATGCAGGCCGTCGGCGAAGAGACGAGCGGCCTCGCGGGGGCCGCGGAGTTTCGTGCGGCAGAGCATCAGCCCGCCGGGAAGCCCCAGCTCCTCATAGCAGAGGGGCGCGGCGGAACGGTAGGACGGCGCGGTCCGCAGGAAGGCCGCGACATCCGCCGAGCGGTCGAGGAGTACCGTCCCCGGGCACTGAGCGGCCGCGGGCGAGTCGTCAGCCGCGGACGAAGCCGCCCCCTCCGGCGCGAGCAGCGCCTTTACGGCAAAATACGAAGGAGTGCAGCGGCCGCCCTCATCGACGAGGGCCGCGTAGTCGTAGCTCGTGACCGTGGGCTGAAAGCCGTCCGGCAGAGGATTGTCGTTCGCGCCGGCGAGGAGGCCGAAATTCGTCCCGCCCGCGAACATGTAGAAATTGAAGGAGTCGCCGCGCGCGAGGAAGCGGCGAAGGTCCGCCGCGATGCGCTCCGGCTCCTGCGCGGCGTGCGTGCCGCCCCAACGGTCGAACCAACCGTCCCAGTACTCGGCACAGAAGCGCGGGCCCGCGGGCTGGTAGGCCTCGAGCCGCGCGAAGTGCTCGTCCGGCCGCGAGCCGAAATTGACCGCGGCGAGGACAGGCGGCACATCGGCGGCGAGAACCGGCGGCGCGTCCTCCCCCCTGAGATTCCCCGCGGAGAGCGAGCTCAGCCAGGAGCTGTCGGCGGTGAAGAGCGGGACGTCCAGCCCGTTCTCGCGGATCATGGCGGCAAGCGCGGCAAGGTAATCCCGGTCATTTCCGTAGCTGCCGTACTCGTTTTCCAGCTGGCAGAGGAGAATGTTCCCGCCGCGGCTCACGCTTCGCTCCGCGAGGAGCGGGATGAGGACCCTGTAGTAGCGGGCGACCTCCCCGAGGAAAACGGGGTCGGAGCTTCGGAGCGTGATCTTCCGGAGCTTCCGCGGGAGCGTGTCGCCCGGCTCGGTTAGGAGCCAGGCGGGCAGACCGCCGCCGTCCGCCTCGGCGCAGATGTAGGGCGATGGGCGCACGATGGCCCAGAGGCCCAGCGACTTCGCCAGATCGAGGAAGCGGCCGACATCCAGGCCGCCGTCGAAGTCGAAGCAGCCGCGGGTCTTTTCGTGCAGATTCCAGCAGACGTAGGTCTCGACGGTGTTGAAGCCGCAGGCTTTGAGCTTGCGCAGCCGGTCCTCCCACTGCTCGGGCAGGAAGCGGAAATAGTGGAGGGCGGCGGAACGGATGACGAAGGGATCACCGTTCATCAGGAAGCCGGATGGACCGATTTCGAACATGGCAGACTCCTTGCGGGCGTCGCGGGGACGCGGAATTTTCTCTATTATACCCGAAAAGCGCCCGGAAGAAAGCACTTTGCAGGATTTGTTTTTTGTGATATAAAGAAAGTTAATTATCGAAGCGGGCGGAAGCCCGGAGGAGGACCCGATGTACGAAACGATCCGGCTCACGGAGCATGATTATTATGTGGACTGTCCCGCGAAAATCGGTCTGGTGCAGACCGGCCCGGGGGAGGCCGTGCTGATCGACAGCGGCAGCGACAAGGACGCCGCGAAGAAGGTCTGGCGGATCCTGGGTGAGCTGGGTCTCAGCCTGCGGGCGATCTACGCCACTCACTCCCACGCGGACCACATCGGCGGCTGCCGCTTCCTGCAGGAAAAGAGCGGCTGCCCCGTCTACGCGCGCGGGCTGGAGCGCTGCTTCACCGAGGCGCCGGTCCTGGAGCCGCTGGGGCTCTTCGGCGGCGCGCCGCTTCCGGAGCTCCGCGGTAAGTTCCTGATGGCGCAGCCGTCCGACGTGCTGCCCCTGACCGAGGATACGCTGCCGGAGGGCTGGACCCTCCTGCCCCTGCCCGGCCACAGCTTCGACATGGCCGGCTTCCTCACGCCGGACGGGACGGCCTACGTGGCCGACGCGGTCTCGTCGCCGGAGACGCTGGCGAAATACGGAATCGGCTATCTCTGGGATCCCGCGGCCTCGCTGGAAACGCTGGAGATGCTCGGCGCTCTCCGGGCCGCGCGCTTCGTGCCGGCCCACGCGGCGGTCTGCGAGAACATCGCGTCCCTGTGCGAGCTGAACGCGGCCGCAATCCGGGATGTGCGCGCGCGGGTCACGGCGCTCCTCCGGACGCCGCTTGGCTTCGAGGAGCTCCTCGCGCGCGTCTTCGAGTCCTACGGGCTCACGATGAACCTGACGCAGTACGCGCTGATCGGCAGCACCCTGCGGAACTACCTGACCGACCTCCGCGGGCGGGGCGAGGTCGCCTGCGAGATCACCGAAAACCGGCTGCTTTGGAAAGCCGTGACGCCGGATGAAGACTGAACGGAAAACTAATCCGGAGTTACGCCGGGCGCTCCGGGACACGGTGCCGGTCATTGCCGGCTATCTGGTGCTCGGGACAGGCTTTGGGATCATCATGCAGTCGAGCGGGCTGGGACTGCTGCCGGCGTTTCTGATGAGCCTCTTCATCTACGCGGGCTCGATGCAGTACGCGGCGGTCGGGCTGCTCACGGGCGGCGCGTCGCTGCTTACGGTCGCCCTCACGACGCTCGCGGTGAATGCGCGGCATCTGTTCTACGGCGTCTCGATGGTCGGCCGCTACCGTGAGGGGGAGGCGAAAGACGGTGTTCCCGGAAGGCTCCGGCGCGCTTACATGATCTTCGCGCTCACGGACGAGACCTACTCGCTGGTCTGCCGCGAGGACGCGGGCGAAAGCTACTGCTTCTACGTGTCGCTGCTGGACCACGGCTACTGGCTCGCGGGGACCATGCTCGGCGCGCTCCTCGGACGGGTGCTGCCCTTCGACACCCGCGGCGTGGACTTCGCGCTGACCGCGCTCTTCCTGACGGTCTTCACCGATCAGTGGATGAAGGAAAAGCGGCATTATCCCGCGCTCGCGGGGCTGATCCTTACGGCGGCGAGCCTGCTTCTCTTCGGACGGGAAAGCTTTTTGCTGCCTGCGATGGGACTGATTGCACTGGCGCTTCTCCCTGCACTTGGAAAGGAGGAGAAGCATGACTGACGTGAAGATTTACGCGGCGATCGCCGTCTCGGCGCTGGTCACGGCGGCCCTCCGCTTCCTGCCGTTTTTGCTCTTCGGGGATCGCCCGATCCCGCGCTGGCTGGATAAGCTCGGCCGGCTCCTGCCCTATGCCGTGATGGGCATGCTGGTCGTCTACTGCCTGAAGGACGTTTCCTTCGCGGCCCCCGCCGGCTGGCTGCCGGCGCTCATCGCCTCGGCGGTCACGGTCGGGAGCTACGTCTGGAAAAAGAACACGCTCGCCAGCATCCTCGCGGGCACGGCCTGCTACATGATTCTCGTGCAGGCGGTCTTCCCGCTGTGAACGGTTTTACGCATGAAAAAAGGAATCCCGCGGGATTCCTTTTTGTGTTACTGCAGTTTTTCGAAGGCTTCGGCGCCGTGTTTGCAGGTCGGGCAGATGTAGTCATCGGGGAGCTCGTCGCCCTCGTACACATAGCCGCAGACCTTGCAGACCCAGCCCTTCCGGGCTTCGGGCTTCGGCTTGACGTTCTGCTGGTAGTAATTGTAGGTCATCGTTTCCGCCTTGGAAAGGACGCGCGCCTCGGTGACTTCGCAGAGGAACATGAGGTGGCTTCCGAGGTCCACGGTTTTGTCCACGCGGAGGGAGAGGCAGGCGTTCGCGTATTTCGGCAGGCAGATCAGGCCGTTGGCCGTGCGCGGGGCGGAGAAGGCGCTCTCGCCGAACTTGTCGGCGGAGCGGCCGCTCTGGAAGCCGAACTGCTGAAAGACGGAGAAGGGTGCCTCCGTGCTCAGGCAGTTCACGTTGAGAAGCCCGGTTTTTTCGATGACCTCGCAGGTATAGTTCGCCTTGTTCAGGCAAACGGAGACGCGAAGCGGGTTGTCGGCGACCTGCGCCACCGCGTTCACGATGCAGCCGCTGTCGCGGCGGCCGTCATGGACGCTGATCACATAGAGGCCGTAACCGATGCGGAAGAGGGCGGTCTTGTCGATGCCCGCATTTTCCGCCTTCGCGTCAGCTGTTAAAAAAAACGCTTCAGCATGCCCTCCAGAGCTCTGCCGTGACGGGCTTCGTCGCGGGCCATCTCATGGACGGTGTCATGGATCTCGTCGAGACCGTTCTTCTTGGCGCAGAGGGCCAGGTCGAACTTGCCCTTGGTGGCGCCGTACTCGCAGGCCACACGCCAGGCCAGGTTGTCCTTGGTGGTCGCCTTCATGTTGGGCTCCAGGTCCTCGCCCAGAAGCTCCGCGAACTTGGAAGCGTGCTCGGCTTCCTCATAGGCCGCCTTCTCCCAGTACAGGCCGATCTCGGGATAACCCTCGCGATGGGCGATGCGGGCCATGCAGAGGTACATACCGACCTCAGAGCACTCGCCCTGGAAGTTGGCCATAAGCTGCTCGAAGATGTACTTTTTGTCTTCCGCGCTGATGTTGGGATTGTTCTTGACGGTTTTGGCATAGACGCCGTAGACGTGCTCCGCAGCGAGAGCCTCATTTTCCTTCATCTCGGTGAAGGACTTGCCGGGAACCTTGCAGACGGGGCATTCTTCGGGAGGATTCTCTCCCTCATACACGTAACCGCAGACAGGGCAAACCCATTTCTTCATGATAAAACCTCCGTAAAAATGATTTATAAAACTGACCCATAGGGCAGGCAGTTTCCGTTATTTAGCCCGGCAGTCCGGGCAGAGACCGCGGATGAGAAGCGCGAGGCTGTGCACCTCGTAGTCCGATTTCCCGACCGTTTCCGCCAGAATCCGGTCCAGCTCGGGGTCGAAGAGATCCGTGATTTTTCCGCAGCGGGAGCAGCAGATATGATAGTGATGGGGCAGGGTGTGGTCGAAGCGGTCCGCGCCGTCCGCGACGGGGACCCGCAGGATCTCGCCCTTGTCCGCCATGCGGTTCAGAATTCGGTAGACAGTGGCCTTGCTCAACCGCGGGTTCATCATCCGGGCGCGGGCAAAGACCTCGTCGGCGGAGGGATGATTGCCCAGCTCGACGAGCGCCCGGTAGACCTGCTCTTTCTGAATCGTCTGTCTTTCCATGGCTGCTTCCTTAATAAGAATAATTCCTAATTAAGATTATATACTATTTTGAAGGTTTTGCAAGTCTTTTCCCAGCTCGACCGAATCGAGTTCTCCGAGGAGCGCCCGAAGCTCCGCGAGATAGAGGGCAAGCCTTGCTTCGTCGCGCTCCGCCTCCTGCGCGAAGGTCCGGTACAGGAAGGTGTAGCAGACGAGGCGGGCCTTCTTCTCGGCCGGCTCGGGGTCGGCGCCCTCGCCGAGATAGAGGGCGAGGGTCCGGCGCCACAGCCGGGACGTGGTCTCGTAGGGCAGGCCGAAGAAGTCCATCGCGTTCTGCGGGTCGTTCTCGCTGTAGCCGAGATAGGCGGCGTAGAGGTTCGCGAGCTCGAAGACCGGGTCGCCGTGCGCGAGGGTCTCCATGTCGATCAGGCGAAGCTCCCCGTTTTCGAGCATCAGATTTTTTACGTGCAGGTCGCCGTGCAGGAGCGTGGGAGAATCCGGAAGCGCCTCGAAGAGCGCGCGGAGCTTGCCGGCCTCTGCGGCGGGGAGGACGGAGCGCAGATACTCCGCCGCGCGGAGCGCCTCCTCGCGGGCGGAGGGGAAATCGCCCGCTATCCCGCGGAGCGAATGGATCTTCCGCATCAGGTCCGCGGAGAGCGGGACCAGCCGGTCCTCGGCGGAGGGATCCTCCCTCAGGATCTCGGCAAAGGAGCGGGCCCGCAGCAGCTCGAAAACGGAGCCGTAGCGCTCGCCGACGCGGACGGTGTCGAAGGAGATCGCGGTCGGGATGCCCAGCAGGAAGGCTTTCTTCGCCAGCTCCTTCTCCCGGCGGATCGAGGGCAGCGCGTCCGGATCCCGGTAGACCTTCACGACGGTCTCGTCATCCAGACGGTAGACGAAGCCGCTCGCGCCCTCGCCGATGAGCGGAAGCCCGGTGATGTCGAGCTCGCGGAAGGCCCGCTCGACCCGCATCAGCTCCGTGAAGCCGGTCATTTCGAGGGTGCGGTAGATCTCGGAGGAGACGTTTTCGACCGAGAAGAAGGCCTCGCTCTTGCAGAGCCGGAGGATCAGCCGAAGCCCCGCGCTGGAAACGTAGAGGAGCCCGCCGAGGTCCAGGACGAGCCGTTCGTGCGGCGTTTCGGCGGTCAGGGCGAACAGTCCGCTCTCGATCGCGGCCGCCGCGGCCGTATCCAGCTCGCCGCTGAGAAAGAGCCTAAGCTCGCCTTCGGAAAGACGGGAAGAAAAATCGTACATAGCTGTCTGCCTTTCTTTCTTGTTTGCTTCCATCATAGTCCCGAACCGGCCGGAACACAAGAGCCGGGACAAGCGCGGGGAAAATCCGCGTCCCATCTTGAAAAGCCGGCGAAAAATGTTAAAATGGACTGGATGTTAATATCCGTAAAGGAGAACGATATGACCAGACTTGAATTGACTCAGCCGGATAAGGCTGAGAAGACCGTTCGAAGCCTGTACGAAAGCCTCGACCGCCGGATCGGCTCCTCCCCCGTGGGCAACTGCCCGGTGGAGCTCACCGCGGCCTTTCTCCGTCTCTGCCTGGCGCAGAGCTGCGGCAAATGCGTGCCCTGCCGTGTAGGCCTGGACAAGTTGGCGCGGCTGATCGAAGCGCTGCTGGACGGCGAAGGCTCCATGGAAGACCTTGCTCTTATCGAAAACACCGCGAAGGTCATCGCGGATTCCTCCGACTGCGCCATCGGCTTCGAAGCCGCTCGGCTCGTGCTGGACGGAATGGCGGCCTTCCGGGACGACTATATTTCCCATCTCACGAAGGGAATCTGCAGCGCGGAGTTCGCGTCCATTCCCTGCAGCGCCGAGTGTCCTGCCCACGTCGACATTCCCGCCTACGTGGCGCTCTGCGGCGAGGGGCGCTTCGCCGACGCGATCCGCGTCATCCGGAAGGACAATCCCTTCCCCTCCGTCTGCGGCCTGATCTGCGAGCATCCCTGCGAGAAGCACTGCCGCCGCGGCCTCGTGGACGCGCCCGTAAACATCCGGGGGCTCAAGCGCTTCGCCGTGGATAACGCGGGTACCGTTCCCGCGCCGGCACCCGCGCCCGCGACCGGCAAGAAGATCGCCGTGATCGGCGGCGGTCCCGCGGGCCTCACCGCGGCCTGGTTCCTGTCCCTGATGGGCCACAGCGTCACCGTGTACGAAAAACGGATGCGCCTGGGCGGCATGCTCCGCTACGGCATCCCCTGCTACCGTCTGCCGGATGATTATCTGGACGCGGACATCGACGTGATTTTGTCCCTCGGCGTCTCCGTGAAGAAGGGTGTGAACGTCGGCAAGGACGTCACCCTGGAGGAGCTGAGAAAGGAATACGACGCGGTCTACGTGTCCATCGGCGCCCACGCCGACAAGAAGCTGGGCATCGACGGAGAGACCGCCTCCGGCGTGATCTCCGCCGTGGAGCTGCTGGGCGGGATCGGCGACGGCAGCAAGCCCGATTTCACCGGCAAGGACGTCGTGATCGTCGGCGGCGGCAACGTCGCGATGGACGTGACCCGCACCTCCATGCGGCTCGGCGCGAAGTCCGTGAAGTGTGTCTACCGCAGAAGAATCGACGACATGACGGCGCTGCCCGAGGAGATCGCCGGCGCTCAGGACGAGGGCTGCGAGATTGTGGAGCTCAAGGCGCCCGTCCGGGTCGAGGCCGATGAGGCCGGCCGTGTGAAGGCGCTCGTCGTGCAGCCCCAGGTGATCGGCGAGGTTTCGAAGGGACGTCCCGCGCCCTACGCGGCCGACGCGCCCGAGGAGGAGATCCCCTGCGATCTGATCGTCGTGGCCATCGGCCAGGGCATCGATTCGAAGAGCTTCGTCGAGGAGGGCATGACCGCGAACCGCGGAGTGCTCACGGCGAAGGCCGACGGCAGCGATCCGAAGCTGCCCGGCGTCTTCACCGGCGGCGACTGCGTCTCCGGTCCCGCGACCGTCATCCGCGCCATCGAGGCCGGCAAGGTCGCGGCCGCGAACATCGATCGATATCTCGGCTGCCATACCGACATCTCCGCGAACGTGGAGATCCCCGTTCCCACCTACCGCTTCAAGCCCGCCTGCGGCCGCGTCAACAACACGGAGCGCGAGGCTGCCGAGCGCAAGGACGATTTCGAACTGATGGAGCAGCCCATGAGCCGTGAGGAAGCGATGCAGGAATGCAGCCGCTGCCTGCGCTGCGATCACTACGGCTGTGCCGCGCTGAAAGGAGGCCGTGTCGAAAAATGGTAAACATCAAGATCGACGGAAAAGCCATCGCCGCCCGTGAGGGGCAGACCATCCTGGAAGCGGCCCGGGAAGCGGGCATCCGCATCCCCACCCTCTGCTATTTCAAGGATCTGAACGAGGTCGGCGCCTGCCGCGTCTGCGTCGTCGAGATCGTGGGCCAGCAGAAGCTTTCCGCCTCCTGCAACACGCAGGTGGCCGAGGGCATGGAGATCCTCACCGGCTCCGAGCGCGTGCGCGCCGCCCGCCGCACCGACCTGGAGCTCATTCTGGCAAATCACGAAACGAACTGCACCGCCTGCGTCCGCAGCGAGAACTGCGAGCTGAGAGCGCTCGCGGCGGAGATGAACCTCCTCGAGGTCCCCTTCGAGGCGAAGCCCGAGAAGAAGAACTGGGACAAGACGCTGCCTCTGCAGCGGGATGCCTCCAAGTGCATCCAGTGCATGCGCTGCGTGAACGTCTGCGACAAGCTCCAGGGCCTCGGCGTCTGGGCTCAGAACGGCAGCGGCGCCCACGCGAAGATCACCGTGCGCGGCGGTCTCAGCCTGAACGAGGCCGGCTGCGCCTTCTGCGGCCAGTGCATCACCCATTGCCCCACCGGCGCCCTGACCGCCCGCGACGATACCGCGAAGGCCTTCAAGGCGCTCGCCGGCGACAAGGTGACCGTGGTGCAGATCGCACCCGCGGTCCGAGCCGCCTGGGGAGACGCGCTGGGACTTGCGCCCGCGCTTGCCACCGAGAAGCGGATGGCGGCCGCGGCGAAGGCCCTCGGCGCCGACTACGTCTTCGATACGAATTTCACCGCTGACCTCACCATCATGGAGGAGGGCAGCGAGTTCATCGAGCGTCTCACCAAGGGAGACCGCTCGGTCCTGCCCATGTTCACCTCCTGCTGCCCCGGCTGGGTGCGCTTCGTGAAGCACGAATATCCGGAGCTCTGCGGCCATCTTTCGACCGCCAAGAGCCCCCAGCAGATGTTCGGCGCCGTGGCGAAGAGCTATTTCGCCGAGAAGATCGGCAAGGATCCCGCGGACATCTTCTGCATCTCCGTGATGCCCTGCTCCTCCAAGAAGTACGAGTGCGACGTGAAGGAGCTGAACGCGGCCTCCGATAAGGACGTGGACCTGGTGCTCACCACCCGTGAGTTCGGCCGCATGATCAAGGCGGCCGGCATCGACGCGGCGGCGCTTCCCGAGCGCGATTTCGATTCTCCTCTGGGGACCGGCAGCGGCGCGGCGGTCATTTTCGGCGCGACCGGCGGCGTCATGGAGGCGGCTCTCCGGAGCGCTCACTTCCTGATCACCGGCAAGAATCCCGACGCGGATGCCTTCCGCGTCGTCCGCGGTACCGAAAATTCCGGCATCCGTGCGGCGGAGATCGAGATCGGCGGCGCGAAGGTGCGCGCGGCGGTCGCCAGCGGCCTGGCCAACGCCCGGATCCTCTGCGAGGAAGTCCGGAGCGGCAAGGCGCCCTACGATTTCATCGAGATCATGGCGTGCCCCGGCGGCTGCGCGGGCGGCGGCGGACAGCCGATCGTCCCCGGCGAGGAGCCCGCGGCGGAGCGCGGCAGCCGGCTCTATGAGCTGGACGCGGCGAACACCCTCCGTTTCTCCCACGAGAATCCCGAGGTGCAGGCTCTGTACAGGGACTACCTGGAGAAGCCTCTGTCTCACCGTGCCCACGAGCTTCTGCATACCGAGCAGAGCGAGTGGACGCTGTAACGAATTTGCCGGGTCCGTGACGTCCTTTGGGGCGAAAGCGGACCCGTTACGGCAGCTGCGAGGAACGGCTGCCGTTTTTGAAAATGCGCGAGGTTCCCGCAGATGACCAAGACCCTGACCGTGAAGATCCTGCCCGGCGAGTGCTGGTGGGGCGGGACCACCATCCGGAAATTCTGCCCGATCACCGGGCAAAGCCGCTATCTCCTCGACATGCGGGAGGGCGCGCTGAACCAGACCGCCCCCTTCTTCGTCTCGAGCGAGGGCCGCTATCTGTTCAGCGCCGGGCCCTTCCGGATCGAGGCGCTTGACGGCGAGCTCCGGCTCGAGGGCGAGGAGGAG
>JAZUHB010000125.1:0-21710 GCA_045641505.1 Bianqueaceae bacterium
GCTGGAAAGGCCCGGCACGTTCGGGTTGCGGCGCTGCAGGTACTCGATCATGTTGTAGCGGGTCCAGCCGAGCAGAATGCCGTAGTTTTCGCGGATATACCGCAGCCATTCCGGTTTGATCCGGATGACGCTGCTCAGTCCGGCGATTTTCTCGAAGGTGTAGATTAGTTTGGCTTCCTGATTCAGGTACTCGGCCAAAGCGGCGTTTCCCATGCCCCAGTTTGTCGCGCGATACGGAAGAAAGGGAGCGAGCAGACGATAGGGAACGTTCAGCGTGAGCGTCTGCATCTGCTTCTTCAGAATGGGATCCTTGAGTGAATCGATTGTCTCGATGATTTTTTCGGGCGTCTCGCCGGATTTCAAGCCGGAGATCTCATTTGCGCGTCGAACCAGTGCTTCGAGGGTGTCCGCGGGGCCCAGGTTCAGCTTGTATTCGGAAACCATATACCAGGCGTTGGCAATCATGCGGTGGATCAGCTGTTCATAGGTCAGAACGCCCTCGCCTTCCTGTGAGAGCTCGATCAGGGCTTGAAACCAGAAGAGCTTATAGCACTCGCTCATATTGTCGAACAGCCTCTGCAGGTGCTGTATGTCCAACCCCTCGTATTGCGGTAATTTCAGTTCTTCTCCACTCATCTCACGCGCTCGCTTTCATTTCCTTTCCTCGATTATACTGTTTTCCGCGCGGAAATACAAGGAAGAGCGGCCGCCGTCGTACGGTATATGGATTACGTTGCTTTGCTGCGTGATTTGCAACGAAAAAGAGCTGCCTCGTGGCAGCTCTTCGTTTATATGGATTCTTGAGGGTCGAAATAGTTCCGGGCCGGGATTGCTTGCCTTTTATTTCGAGACTGTTGCTTTAGGAACGAATTCCAGTTTGACCGCCATGCCGAGCCCCGCGGCCAGGCGCTTGAGCGTGTCGAGCGAGGGGTTCGCGTTGCCGTTTTCCAAACGGCTGATGTCCGCTTGTGCGATGCCGGTGATTTCCGCCAGCTGCTTCTGCGTGAGCTGCTTTTGACGCCGGGCCTCAATCAGCGCCCGGATGACCTGATATTCCGGCTCCAGCGCGTCCCATTCCTGCTTGAAAGCGGGATCCGCCATTTGCTCTTCCAACGATTTTCTGAAACTCTTGCTCATGTTATTCATCCTTCAAACTCTCGTATTCTTCACGGTACTTTATGGCCAACTTGATTTCACTGGGCGGAGTTTTTTGCGTCTTTTTGATGAATCCGTTCGTGACAACGATTTTTCTGCCTACGATGAAAAAGTACAAAACGCGCGCGATGTTCGTTCCTTGTTTCGCGCGAAGCTCGAAAATGCCGTCTGAAAGCGGCTTCGAATATGGTTCCCGCAATTCGTTCCCATACTCTTCCAACAGTTCGAGCAAGCGGTAAAACTTTGCCCGCATCTTGACGTCTAGAGAAAGAAGAAACTCCTCCGCCGGACACGAACCGTCAGCTTTTTCAAAAAACACGACCTCGAACTGCACGATACGGTGGCCTCCTTGTTTCTGGCTTCCTGTAAATTATATGTGATATATCACATTTTGTCAAGCGCATGCGATGCGCCTTGATTTGCCAGGTATGGCAGTCTGTGGTAAGATATACTCAAATAGTTTTCGCGCTTTTCTTCATCTCTTTCATCTTCCGAGGTCCCCCATGAAAAAAACCCTATCCTTCCTCGCCAAGCTCCTGCTCTATCTCCTCGTCATCCCGTTCACGGTGAGCCTCGTCGCGCTCTCGCCGCTGTTCCTGGATCTGCCGTTCGTCGCCGTGCCGATTGCGATGTGCGGGCTGACCGTGCTGTGGTACGTGCTGCTGCGGAAGCGGGTCGACCGGGTGGCGCTGTGGGCGGACGCGGCGTATCTCGCGGTGCTGGTGCTGGGCTTCACCGGGTTCATGATCGCGGCGGGCGGCAACACCGACGGCGCGGTCTTCAGGCGGGCGGACTGGCTGATGGCGCCGTATTTCCCGGCGGATCTGCTGATGCTCGGCGCGGGGGCGGGCGAGGTGCTCGGCGCGGTGATCCTCGCGCAGCTGACCGCGGTCGTGATGGCGCTCGTGTTCCAGAAGAAGCCGGTGCCGAGGAGGGTCTGGGTCATCGGCGCGGGCGCGCTGGCGGTGCTGCTCGCGGTCAACCTGGCCGTTTACAGTCAGCGGCCGCAGAAGCGCTTCCGCTACCCCGACCACAATTTCGAGTTCATGAACGGCTTCTCCAGCACGGATTTCAGCGAGTATCACGTCACCGCGGAGCCCGGGAAGCTGGCGCGGCTGCCGGAGCCCGCGTGGCTGCAGATCGACGATCCGGAGCAGATGCCGGTGATGGACGGCGCTGAGGCGTGCTATCCGCTCTACGCGGCGGTCGCGAAGGCGGTCTACCGGGGCATCGAGGCGGTCGAGACCGGGACGGAGGTCATCGAGCCGCCCTACTACAACGGCCGGATCGTGCAGTTCTCGAACACGGCCGTCGGCTTCTCGCGCCTGCTCGACGGCGACGTGGACCTCTTCTTCGGTGCGAAGCCCTCGGCCGAGCAGCTGGCGGAGGCCGAGTACCGCGGCATGGAGCTTACGATCACGCCGATCGGCCGCGAGGCCTTCGTGTTCTTCGTCGAGGAGAGCAATCCTGTCACGGAGCTTTCGTCCGCGCAGCTCCGCGCGATCTACAGCGGCGAGGTGACCGACTGGTCGGAGGTCGGCGGCGCGCGGCGGCGGATCCTCGCCTTCCAGCGCCCGCGGAACTCCGGCTCGCAGACGATGATGGAGTACTTCATGAGCGGCGTCCCGCTGAAGGAGCCCCTCGGCTACGAGGTGGTCGGCGCGATGTCGCAGGTCATCCACTATGTCGCGGAGTATGACGGCGAGGCCGGCGCAATCGGCTACACCTTCCGCTATTTCCTGACCGGGCTGACCGGGACGGAGGGCGTGCGCATGCTCGCGGTGGACGGGATCGAGCCGACGCCGGAGAACATCCGCAGCGGCGCCTATCCGCTCGCCACGGACGTTTGCCTGATCACGCGCGCGGGTGATCCGAACCCGGCCGTCGCGCAGCTGATCGAGTTCATGCTGTCGGAGCAGGGCCAGTACCTCGTGGAGCACAGCGGGTATTCGCCGATCCGGTGAGGCTTCGCGCGGCGCGGGCGGCGCCTGGCGCGGCAGACTCCGGACCGAAATATGAAAAGTGCGGCGGCGCTGATGCGCCTCCGTTTTTGCGCGCTTTCGCGCATTTGGCTCGCCTGCGTCTCATTTTTTTATTCGGATTTTGCAAATTTACGACAAATCGACGTGTTTTGCCAAATTTGACGTAAACGTAAAAGTGCCGTTTTCAGGATTTACGACAACTTTGCGTTTGGGAGCATTTCTGTCGTAAAATGGATGCATCATTTCGAGCAAATGTGCGAAGGGGACGGAATTCGGCTTGCCGTGGATGCATCCCGAACCGTCGAGACAGGAAAAATTTACGACACATTTGTCCTTTTCGCCGTTTTTGACGTAAATCACGGGGAAGTGATTTTTTGCTTTACGGCAGATTTCTGCTTTTCGGCCGATTTGTCGTAAAATTTGAAAAAGTGCTCTGAAAAATGAGACGAAGCCGTAGGCGCCACGGTGGCCGGTCGCTTTCCCGACAACCCGCGCCGCCTTTCAGGACCTGCCGGCTCCGAAAAGCAGCCAACGCAATCAAAGCAGCAAGCAAAATCCGAAATAATGCGCCAAACACAAGAAAACCCGCCGAAAAGGAAAGACCTCTCCTTTTCGACGGGTTTTGTGTCGGGTGGACGGAACTCCGCGCCGCGGCCGAACTGGGCGGGGACGGAGCTCGCCGGGCGTACCGCGGCGCCGCGGCCCGGCCTCAGTACTGGAAGTAATCGTCCTCCTTGATGGTCGCGGCGAGATTCTCGCTCATGACCACGCGGGTGGGCTTGTCACGCAGCTGCAGGATCGACGTGGGCACCTGCTGCGAGGGCTTGCCGAAGACCGTGAGGCGCGAGGTCAGGCGCTGCCAGGTCACCTGGGTGCCGGCCGTCGTGATGCCGTGGATGTCCATGACGTTCTTGGCCTTCATCGCATCGCGCGGGCCCATCATGGCGCCCTTCGGCGGCACCTTGGAGATGTCGCCCGAGCAGCCGAAGCAGCCGTGGAGCGAGTTCTGCGCGATCGTCAGCGGGTGGAGCGACGCGACCTTCGCCGGCTGCTCCAGGTACTCCTCCATCGTCGGCTTGAACCAGTCCTCGACGGGGTCGATGAACGCCAGATGGCCGGGCCAGCCGGGGCCGGAGTAGACGATGTCCGCCTCGCCGTCCGCCTCGAGCATCTTCGAGTAGTCCGGCGTCACCTTGGCGCTGTGGTAGATGAAGTTCTCCTCCTTGAAGCCCAGGTCGAGGATGTTCGAGACCATGAAGCGGTAGAACGCGTTGCCGAAGCCGTTCCGGTAGCTGAGCGGCGCGATGTTGCCCTGGTCGTCCGCCCACTCGTCCATCATGTAGAACTTGACGTTGCGGCAGTTCACGCCGAGCTCGCGCAGCATGTACGCGACCTTCCGGTAGGTCGTGTTCGGGTTGCACATGATCATTACGACCTTCTTGTCGTAGCGGTCCGAGTCGAGGATGCGCTTGACCATGTCGGCCATCATGACCGTCTCGAGCTCCTCGTTCTTGAACACCTCGACGGTCATGGTCGGGCAGGTCGGGTGCTTCCCGTTCAGCGCGAGGATGTCCTCCTTGGTGATGGCGCGCACGTGGTCGATCTCCGCCTGATCCTTGAACGGATAAAAGTCCGCCGCCTTGAATGTGAAATTGTCTTCGCCGAAAATCATTGCCTTTACCTCCTGAGAGAGTTCGCTTTCGTTGGGGACATTGTAGCACAGTCCGGGCCGCGGAGGAAGCGGTCTGTACAACAAATGTCGCAGCGGTTGCGGTAAAGTGTGACTTGTAATATCACTTTCAACCGCGTTCGCAGAAAAAACAACGGCTATTATGACAGCGGACCCTGTGCGTCCTCGCGCCGCATATTCCAAATACACAAAAAAGGAGCAAATCTATGAAACAGAGAGAAGAGACAACCGAAAGTTCCGCCGGGAAGAAGGGGCGGTGGCAAGGGTTCTGGGCAGTGCTCTTAGGCGGCGGAATCGGCACCGCCATCGTGGTGCTCGGCCTGCATGTCGTCTTTGCGCGGCTGCACGCGAACGGTGTTCCGAACAATAACCTTCTGATGACGGAGGCCCTCGGCGGCCTTGTCGGCGGCGGCTTTTTCGCCGGAGTATTCTTGATCGTCCTGCCCATCGTGCTCTTCCAGACCGCAGGCATGATGATTGCGAGGGCGGTGAGGAAAAAGGTGCTGCGCAGGAAGGGGGAAGGCGAGTAAGAGTAACGAACGGGGATCATGCGTGATAAAAGGGGGAGGCAGTTTTCCGCCTCCCCCTTGATTTTATTTCGGTATACCGTTATAATCTATGCGGAGGACCGAAATATGCTGATCAACGATTATTTACATGAGAATAAAACCACACGGTATCAATTATCCAAAACGGCGGGTCTGCCCTACGGCACCTTGAACGACATCTGCGTCGGAAAAACCGACATCGCGAAATGCACCGGAGAGACCCTCCTGAAGATTGCCAAAGCAATCGGCTGCACCGTCGATGACCTGCTGAATGAGCGTTTCAACCCTGCGGTCATCGACCTCGACGGCATCAGGGCGATCGTGGCTCCGGTTGCAAAAAAACACCGGCTTCGCGGGGTGTACGTATTTGGCTCCTACGCGCGGAATGAGGCCACAGACGAAAGCGACGTCGACCTTCTGATCGACCGAGAGGGCTCCGAGATTCGCGGTGTGTTCGGGATGAACGCGCTGCTGGAGGAGCTCAAGGCGGCGCTCGGGAAGGACGTCGATCTCATCACCCTGCAGTCGCTTCAGCAGGAGAGCACGGCCCGGAGCAATGCCGAGTTCGTGCAGAACGTTACAAGGGAAATGGTGAAGGTTTATGGTTAACAGAGATCTGAGCATTTTGCAGCACATCGCGGCGCATTGCGATGACATTGAAGGCTTCATCGCGCGTTTCGGGAAGGACTTCGGGATGTTCACGCGCGACAGAGCGTACTTCAACGCCGTATCCATGGCCATTCTTCAAATCGGGGAGCTCGCGGGCTGCCTGAGCGAGGGGTACCGCGTGAAGACAGGCAAAAAGATTCCCTGGTCGAACATCAAGGGCATGCGGAACATCGTCGCCCATGATTACGGCTCCGTCGATGAAGGGTTGCTTTGGGAAACGGCCACAGAGGATATCCCGTTCCTGCACGCCTTCTGCAGCGCTGAAATCGAGCGCATCAAATCTATCGAACCCGAGGTACCCCTATGAAAATCAAACTGAAATCCCTCCTCCCCATCCTGCCGCTCCTGCGGAACCTCCGGACGATCCGGCGCGAGGACGAGGCCGGCCTGCTGTACCGGATGGACTACAAGGGCGACTATTACGCGCTGCTGCCGCTGCTTCGGGGCTTCTTCAAGGCGGGCTGCACGGTCTTCACGCACACCACGCCGGAGGGCGAGCGGCTGCTCGGGCGGAACTTCGACCTGCGGCACTACTCGGTCGACCCGGCGACGGGCGAGACGGAGATCACGGGGCTGATCACGGTGCTGCGGACCCGCAACCGCAAGGCGAAATACCGCTCGATCGGCGTCTGCGACGCGATGTATCTGGACCCGCAGGGCAAGCTCTTCCGCCGCGGCGCGTTCGACCGGCGCGACACGAACTCCTTCCGCGCGCTCATGCTGCCGTTCCTGACGATGGACGGCGTGAACGAGAAGGGGCTCGCGGTCTCCGTGCTGCACCTGAGCACCGACAACAGCTTCGAGGAGATCGAATACAAGGCGCCGGAGCTCTGGAGCGAGGAGGAGCGCAAGAATCTGATCCTCCTGGAGACGCCGGGCGAGCTGCCGGACAAGATGAACGGCCGCCTGAACAAGCGCAACATCATCCTGAACACCGCCGACGGCAGGGCCTGGCGGGTGCTCAAGGCGCGCGCGACCTTCCAGAACGAGCCCGGCCGGGAGGCCGTCATCCACACGGTCCTCATGCGCATGATGCTGGACCGCTGCGCGGACTGCGGCGAGGCAATCGAGTTGGCGCGCGGGGTCAACCTCATCTCGCCGCCCGACGCGGACAACCATATCATGGTGACCGATCCGAAGCGCTCCGTGATGCTCGAGTGGATCGACAACCAACTGACCGTCGAGGAGTGCAGCCACGCCTCGAACTTCTACCATAACCGGCCGGACCATTTCGGCTACGGCTACAACCGCGACGAGGCGCTGGCCGCGGCGATCGCGGAGCATCCGGATGGCATCACCGAGGCGGAGTGCATGCAGGCGCTCGAGCGGGCGAGCCAGAACTGCCTGGTCGGGAAGGATCACGGCTTCACGCAGTGGAGCGCGGTGTACAACCTGAACCGGCGGACGCTTCAGCTCGCGGTCCATTCGGACTACGAGCGGATCTTTTCGTTCGCGCTGGACGAATAATCAGACGCGGATAAAAGGCCGCTGGTGGAATTCTGACATATCCCGGTTTGCCGGGAGGAAAGAAAACCCGCCGAAGAGGATGAACTTTTCCTCTTCGGCGGGTTATTGTTTGCAGCATTTCAGAACTTACGGCATTTGGTAGCCAGCGAACCCTGACATGGCGCGGGTTTCGGGAATGGGCCGGCCGCGGCTTCGTCTCATTTTTCGGCACACTTTTTTAACTTTTACGACAAATCGGCCGAAAAACAGAAATCTGTCGTAAAGCAAAAAGTCACGTTTCCGGGCTTTACGTCAAATACGGCGAATATGATAAATTTGTCGTAAATTTTACCTGTCTCAACGGTTTGGAATGTGTCCCAGGCAAGCCGAGTTCCGTCCCCTTCGCACATTTGCTCGAAATGATGCATCCAACTTACGACAAAAATGCCTCCCAAAGCAAATTTGTCGTAAATCCTGAAAACGTCATTTTTGCGTTTACGTCAAATTCGGCAAACCACGTCGATTTGTCGTAAATTTGCAAAAACTGAACGAAAAAATGAGACGAAGGCGAGACAAATGCGCCGAAATGTGCCAAGGGGACAGAAGTGCGGGCAACGCGCAGTGCAAAGTGCGGAGCGCCGCGCAGTGCATACTGCGGGGCACCGCGCAGCCCCCGGCGCCGCCGCCTCATTCGAACTCCATCAGCACCACCGAGTCGGCCGGGAGCGAGACCGTCTCCGGGACCGGGCCCTCGTAGACCTCGCGGTCCGTCGAGCGGCGGTCGGTCAGCCGGATGCGGAGCGTGCGGAAATCGCCGCGGACATCCAGCGCGAGCTCGCGGGCCGCGGGGTGCTCGAACGAGTAGTTGGCGATCAGGCAGCGGCCGCGGGTCCCGTCGGAGGCCGCCAGGGTGAAGAGGTCCGGCAGCACCGAGGCCTCGCGCACGCGCCCCAGCTCCTTCAGCCGGCGGAAATAGAGAAAGGCGTAGAAGGGCTTCTTCCGGACCAGCGTAAAGCCGTTGAAATAATACAGACCGTTGTAGCGGAGCATCATGTAGTTGCTCTGCATGTCATAATAGGTGGCGAAATCGACCGGCCCTTTCTGGAGCTCCGTCAGCATCGCCGCGGTGAAGCAGGCGCCGCCGATCCGGCCGATGTGGGGGTAGGACTCGCGCAGCCGGTCATTGAAATTGATATTGAAGTTCCACTCGTCGAGGACGGTCGGGACGCCGGTGAAGCCGTGCCCGTCCAGCAGCTCGCGCACGAGGCGGCTCTTCTCGCGGAAGCGGGCGGCGTCGGTGCCGTAGAAATGATAGCTGAAAAAGTCGAGCGGACAGCCGCTCTCGCGGACGAAATCCAGCCAGCGGCGGGCGAAGCCGCTCAGGGGGTCGGAGAAGGCGCAGCCGCCGACCTTCACGCCGGGCAGGGCGTCCCGGAGCTTCCGCGCCGTCAGCCCGTAGAAGCGGTGGAACTCGCTCTCCTCGCCGCTGTAGAAGATCGGGAGGTCCGGCTCGTTCCAGACCTCGAAGCTGACGTTTTCATAGCGGTAGCCGTCGGCCCAGCCGCCGCAGTAGTGCTCCGCGATCCGGAGCATGATGTCGGAGAGCTTTTCGACCGGGCAGGGGAAGGCCGCGTGGTTGTCGACGTTCTTCAGGGTGGCGCTGGCGCCGAAGCGGAAGATGATCTGCACGCCGAGCGTCTGCAGCTTTTCGAGCAGGCGGTCGGTCTCCGCGAAGCGGTAGTTTTTCGGATCGGTTTCATCCCGCCCGATGTCGGGGAAGACGCGGCAGTAATCGACGAAGGGCCGCGGCGAGAGCAGCTCCGTGTCGTGCAGGCGGACGATGGGCAGGTCGAGCTCCGCGAAGAAGCGCGAGGGGTCCAGCGCGCCCGTGTGCAGGCCGGGGCCGTTCGTCACGCCGTTGACGGGCTTGAACGCGCCCAGATCCTTCCCGAAATCGATCGTAAGCTTTTCCATGTGTCACTCCAGATAAAAGGTTTTGCAGGCGGCGAGCTCGTCCGCCGTGACGCCGTATTCCGCGAGGAGGAAGGCCTCGACGGAGCCCCAGCGGGCCTCGATCTCGCTAAACATCGCGCCCAGGAGCTCCGGCATCGCGAAGCTGTTGTAGAAGACGGCGTCGATGCCGCTCCGGCTGAAGCCGAGGAGGCGGAGCCCGAAGCGGGAGGCCGCGAGGGCCGCGGGCTTGTTGGTTTTCAGGTAGTCGCGGACGATTGCCTCGCGGCTGAAGCCGAGCGCCCACAGGAGGAGCGCCGCGCAGACGCCGGTCCGGTCCTTGCCGCCGTGGCAGTGGAAGAGGAAGGTCTTATGAGCGGTCAGCAGGCGGAAGACCTCGCGGATCCCCTCGTTCCGGCAGAGATTTTGCGAATAGATTTCGCGGTAGAACTCGCGCTCGTGCGCGGCGAAGTCCGGCCCGCAGGCGCGGTTTTTCCAGAAGGTCGAGATCGCGTAGCGGTCGATGCCGTCCGGCTCCCGCGTGAAGGCGGGGTCGCCGAACGGAGCGTTGACCGACGCGCAGGGCAGCGGGTCATCGGGCTTTTGCCGGATCTCCTCAGGCGAGCGCAGGTCCACGGCCTCGTCGAGCCCGAGCCGCCCCAGCTTCCGGAGCGCGCGCGGGGCCAGCCCGGCGAGTACGCCGCTGCGGAAGATCCGTCCCTCCTTCAGCCGGGGGCCGCCGTCATCCCGGAGCCGGTGCAGGTCGCGGAAGTTGCGGAGCTTTTTCTTCTTCATGGGCATCCGGACTCAGTACTCGTCGCCGGTGATCGTGTCGAGGTCGTTGTTCTTCGTTTCCTTCACGGTGAAGGCGACGAACAGCACCGAGGCCAGCATCAGCAGGTCGCAGCCGATCATGAAGGTGTAGGAAAGGTCGACGTGGAAGATCGCGGGGATGTTCGAGAGTGCGGCGCCCGCGATGGAATTGCAGAAGCCCGTCACCATCGTGAAGATGCCGACGATGGTCGCGCGTGAGGCGGTCGGGACGGATTCGCTCGTCATCGTCGTGCCCAGCGTGTCGCGGCCGGCCCAGTAGCCGCCCGAAACGAGGCCGTAGACGATGCCCAGCAGGAAGACCGGCAGCAGGCCGTGCTTGAAGCCCAGGATAAACAGGGTGTAGGCCGCGATGAACAGCAGGCCGTTGGCGATGACGGTCACCTTGCGGCCGAATTTGTCGGAGATGAAGCCGCCGATCAGCGAGAACGCGCCCTCGATGAAGGGGTAGACGATCGTCACGATCGCGATGGCGTCGGCGTTGCCCGACTCCTCCAGGATCAGCGAGTACGGCTTCGTGAAGGTCATGGCGGCGCAGAAGAAGCACGCGGCGATGAAGAGCATCCGCGTCTGCTTGTGCGTGAAGATGAAGGCGATGGTCTCCTTGAAGCTGAGCGACGCGACGCGCTCCTCCTTCTCGATCTTCTCGCCGCGCAGCACGCGGATCTCCTGCGCGAGGGCCGCCTTCTTGTTCTCGACGAACTGCTCGGTCTCCTGCGTGAAGAAGCAGGACAGGATCGCGACCAGAAGGGCCGCGGCGACGGGGATGATGAAGACGTAGCGCCAGGACTCCGGCACGGCCTCGGTCTGGAAGACCAGCTTGAACACGCCGATCAGGGAGCTGCAAAGCACGGAGATCGCCTTCGTCGCGGAGGCGAAGCGCGCCCGCAGATGCTTCGGCGCCGACTCCAGAATGAAGATCTGGTGCACGTCGCCCTGATAGCCGACGGTCGAGATGACGAAGCCGATGATGTAGACGATCAGGCTGCGCGCGAGCATCATGATGCCCATGCCGATGCCGGTGAGCAGGGTGTTGATGATCAGGAAGGGCTTGCGGCCGAACTTATCGGTCAGCGCTTTGTAGAACGGCAGGAAGATGGTGACCACGGCGCCGAAGATCAGCGCGTAGTTCTCGTAGAGCTGGAAGCCCTTCTCGCGCCCGACGCCGCTCAGCAGGTTGTTCAGCGCGTCGGCCTTCATGACGTTGTGGATGTTCGAGCCGAAGATGTCGACGCAGAAGTTCAGCGTGACCATGACCAGCAGCAAAATGAGGTAGCGGCCGACGATCGGCTTGAGCTCCTTTTTCGCGAGCTTTTCGAGTTCCTTTTCCTTTTGGGCGATGAGGACCGCCTTCTGCTCCTCGGTGTACGTTTTCATCTGGCGTGACCCTTTCTTATTGAAATTTCCGGTTTACTGATAGACCCGGATGTAATCGATCTTGAACTCCGCGGGGAAGGGTGTGGTTTCGTCCGGGCTGCCGGGCCAGTTCCCGCCGATGGCCAGGTTCAGCAGGATGTACCAGCCCATCGTGCGGAAGGCGTCGAAGTGCTCGCCGTCGAGCTCCTCGCGCATGAACTCCGTGTCGTCGACGTACCAGACCAGCGTCTTCTCGTTCCACGCGAGGCCGAAGGTATGGTAGCCGGTCGTCCCGAAGGTGCCCTCCGGCAGCGTGAAGCTGCGGCTGTTCTCGCCGTCGTAGTTGCCCGTGAAGCCGTTCGCGCGCCAGCCGAAGTACTCCTTCAGGCTGTTGACCCAGTGGATCGCGCCGTGCGATACCGCGTTCCCCTCCTTCGCGCCGACGGCCTCCATGATGTCGATCTCGCCGCAGAGCGGCCAGAACGCCTGATTTTTGATCGGCGGCAGATACGGGACCTGCCCCATCATCCAGAACGCCGGCCACAGCCCCTGCCCGTCCGGCAGCACGGCCCGCATCTCGAAATAGCCGTAGCGGAAGAGCTTCTTGTTCTGCGTGACCAGCGAGACGCTCGAGTAATCGCAGCCGTACTCCGGCTCCGCCAGGCGGTCCGCCCGGATGACCAGCGCGCCGTCCTCGAGCCGGAGGCTGCCGCCGTTTTCGTCGTCGGTGTAATACTGTAGCTCCTGGTTACGGTGCAGCGTGTGGCCGGAGAAGGTCCAGGCCTTCCGGTCGAGCGCGTCTCCGTCAAACTCATCGCTCCAGACCGGCTCGCCGAAGAACGCCTTGATTTCCCCGGCGTCAGCGGAGAACGTGAGCTCGTTTGCCTTCGCCGAGACGGAGGTCTTGGCGGTGTTGATGAGCGTAAAGGCGAGCAGCAGCGCGCCGAACGCGGCGGCGACGGCGAGAATAATTATTAGGATACGTTTGAGCCATTTTTTCATCACGTTTTCTCACTTCCTTGATGTTATTTTGGATTGTAGCATAGCTGCCGGAGGAGCGCAACGCCCTGCCGGCCGCTTATTCCGCACGGCCGATAAATTCCTTTACCTTGGCGTTGTAGGCGGCGCGGTCGACCGCGATGTCCTGCGCGTGATCGGCGCCCTCCACCAGGAAGAGCTCCCCGGGACCCTTGTATTCGGCAATGATCTTCTCGGATTCCGTGTGCGGGATGGTGCGGTCGTTCAGGCCGTGGAACAGCAGCAGGGGAACGTCGGAATTGTTGATCCCGTCGATCGGCCGGATTTCGGAATAGCCGAAGCCGAAAATGAGCTTCGACAAAAGACCCGCGGTGCGGTACAGAAACACAGGCAGGTGCCTGGCCCGGAAGAAGTGCTCGACGAAGCCGTCGAGGGTAGCGTAGGGGCAGTCGGCGACCGCGAAGCGGATCTCCGGGCGGTACCGCAGCGAGCCGATCACGGTCGCGCCGCCCATGGATTCACCCTGGACGCCGATATACGCGTCCTCGCCGAAGCGCTTCCGGACGTAGGCGATGACGGCGAGAAGATCCCGGCTTTCCTTCCGGGACAGCGTGCAGACCGCCCTTTCGCTGCCGCCGTGCCCGCGGTGATCGTAGGTGACGACGTTGAAGCCGGCTTCCTTGTACGGCTCGATGTAGCGGGAGGCGCAGATCTGGTTGACGGACAGTCCGTGGCACAAAATGACGAACTTTCTGCTCTCCTCATGGTACGGAAACAGTCGGGCGCTCAGGCGGACGCCGTCCTCGGCGGTGACGCAAAACTCCTCGAACGCGGCGTTTTCGCTGTACTCGAACAGCGGCTCGTCGCGTTTTTTGTTCAGCTCGTTTTCCAACGTATCCCGTTTGGGGTAGGCGAAGTGGAGAACGATGAGGAGGGACACCAGCAGGGTCAAAAGCACGAGCGCCGGGAGCGCGATGAGAAGGACCGTGAAAAGTTGTTCCATATTTCTCCTTTTCAGCCTCGCCGGGCCTTGGGCCCGTCACGTTTGTCAATATGAATACAATACCATGGATGACGGCCGGATGCAAAGGATATCGGGGGTTTCGCGGAGGATTCTGGGATGAATAAAAAAAGCCCGTCCGGACCCGGGAAGGGCGGACGGGCAATCGTGAGCTTGCGGTTATTACTTTACCACTGTGATCCGGATGTCTCCGACGGTACGATCAATACGAATGCGGTGTCTTTTTGGCATCGTAGCCGACGGTCGCGCCGGAGAAGCGGGCGCCCGTGACCGTGCCGGTGTTCGTCGTGCCGGAGGAGCCGTACATGAAGGTGTCGGCGGTCTCGCCGATGAGGCCGCCCGCGCTGCGCACGGTCGCGGTGATGTTGCCTTCGTTCGTGCAGTTTACGGTCTCCGCCGCGTAGAGGTAGAAGCCGTAGCCGAGCAGGCCGCCGACGTAGTCCTCGCCGGTGATGTCGGCGTAGTTGCCGGAGTTCTGGAAGGAGTTGATCTCGATCATCCGGCGGGCGTTGTTGAACTTGCCGATCAGGCCGCCGACCGCGCTCTTGCCGGTGACGGTGCCGTAGTTCCGGCAGCCACTGACGGTCAGATTCATGGAGTTCAGCGTTCCCGCGAGGCCGCCCGCGTTCGTGGTGTCGGACACGACCGCGCCGTTATTGACGGAGCCGGTCGCTCTGAAGACGGAGCCGTTCTCGCCGAGCAGGCCGAGGCTGCCGATCAGGCCGCCCGCCTCCTTGAAGGCGTGGACGCGGCCGCTGTTCGTGGAGTTGCTGAGCTTGACGTCGTCATCCGCGTGGCCGATCAGGCCGCCGGCCTTGCCGGTCGCTGCCGTGATCTCGCCGCTGTTCACGCAGGAATTGAAGGTCATTTCGCCGCCCGTCTGGCCGCGTCCGACCAGGCCGCCGACGTAATTCGTGCCGGTGACGGCCGCGCCGTTCCGGCAGCTGTTCAGCGCGATGGGATACTCGGCGCAGCCCACGATGCCGCCGACGTTCGAGGCGCCCGTGACCGTGCCGTCCGCAATCCTGACGTTGCTGAGCGTGGTGATCGATTTCAGCACGCCGGCGCAGACACCGACGGAATCGGAAGCGGGGCAGTTGACCGAGACGTGCTCGAACGTCAGATCCCGGATGACCGCGTCCTGTCCGAGCGTGCGGAAGAGGCCGAACGGAGCGCCGCTGTTCGCGCCCTCGCTGTAGCGGAAGTTGATGATCTTGTGGCTGCCGCCGTTGAACGAGCCGCGGAATTCGTTGTTCGCCTTGGCGGTCGGCCAGACGACGGCCCAGTCGACATCGGAGACATCGAGGTCCGCCATCAGCCGGGCGTTCTTGTTCGCCGCGCCGTCGGCCACGTCCTCCAGGAAATCCACCAGATCGTCGACCGTGTAAATCAGCGTTTCCTCGACGAAATAGTCGAAATAGTAGCGTTTCTCGAAGACATCCTTGTAGTCGTAATACTTGAATTCCTGCGGCGTGACGGTCGAGGAAACGATCTCGCCGTTCCGGTTGACGGAGACCGCGGCGGAGGACGGATAGCCGGTGAAGGTCAGCCGGCCGCGGCTCGTGTCGACGGAGCAGCCGGTGGGGAAGAGCTCGGCGGACGGGACCGAGAAGCCGTACAGCCGCAGCACGTCCGCGATGGTATACGTCTGTTCGGTGTTCGATTCGCCGAAGAGCAGGCCGGATTCATTGCTCATCAGCCGCCGGATGAAGGTGTCGAGCTCGGCGGCGCTCATGCACTGATGGAGATAGTAGCGGGTCGTCGCGTCGATATCGGCGGACTTGGTCCTGTAGTTGCTGTCAGTCCAGCCGCCCCAGACGCCGCACTCGGCCGTGCCGGTGCACGCGACGGCCGTCTTCAGCCGCACGAAATCGACGTCGATGGACTCGCCGTGCACGGTGTAGGAACGGTTGTAGGCGGAGCTGTTGTCCATGACGTACGCGTTGTAGCGGGAGACCAGCGAGGACTTGTTCCTGCTGTCGAAGAGCCGCGTCGCGAAGTCCGCGAACTGCGTGAGATGATTCTGCCAGATCGCTCCGTTTGCCTTGTCCTTGTACCGCGTGACCGCGGCCGGAGTCAGGCGGATGCGGAGATCCTCATCCGTCTCGGCGAGCGTCTGAAGGTCGACGATCGGTTCCTTCGTTTCGACCGCCTGGCCGTCGACGAAGGTGATGACGTCCTTGTATTCATCCGTCCCCTCGGTGACGTTCAGCTGCCGGTGCGTGTAATATTTTGCCTGGCAGACGAGGAGCATCACGTTCAGCGCCTCGGAGATGATCGAGTTGACCGTGTTGAGGTAGTCGGAAACGAGGACGGCGGCCTCGCCTACGAACACGGACCGCGTGCAGCCGACCTTGAGGATCCGGAAGTACAGGCTCTCCGGGTTCAGCGAGAAATAGGAGCCGTCCAGATAGGAGATCGCCTCGAGGACGTTGGTCACGAGCGGCGAGACGGATCTTCCCTCGAGCTCGGAGAAGGTCAGCAGGTCGGCGATGACGAGCGTTCTGTATTCCTCGGAGGTCGAATCCGCGGTCGACTGGATCGTCTCGATGTCGTTCCACAGCTTGACTGTGTCGGTCTTGATGCTCGTGATGAGCGAATGCAGGTTCTCGAAGGTGTTCAGGTACTCGTTGGTCAGGATCTGCTTCGTGCTCTCGGTGATGACATCGGTCAGATTGGCCTCCATCTCGGTCATCTGCTCGGAGAGCGCGTCGATCTTGCGGCCGAGCTCCTCGATCGCGTGCCGGAGCGACGCCATCGTCGTGATGTCGAGGCCCAGCTTGTCGTACAGGAGCTTGTCCAGACCGTAGCCGAAGGCCTTCCCGACGCCGGTGACGATGAGGCCCTTCAGCAGGCCGAGTCCGAGGTCGGTGAAGAAACCCGCGGTGACGGCCCGCTGGCCGTACGCGGATCTGTCGAGGACCGTGTCGACGTAGACGTCCTCGTTCGTGGAGTTGACGCTTTTGCCGATGCGGAGGCTGCCGACCGCGTCGTCCGCGTAGACGCTGCCGAGCGTGGTGAGCAGCACCGTCGTGTTGTCGATGACGTTCAGATCCCGGACCGTCAGATCGCGGAACGCGCCCGCGAAGCTGATGTCCTCGCCGCTGATCATCGCGTCGAAGGTGACCTTGTCGCCCTTGATGAGGATGGCGGGATCGACGTCGTAGCAGGAGACGGCGTTGATGACGCTCACAGAGGGCTCCGTCTCAGGCTCCTCCTGCGGCTGCGCGCAGCCGAACGCCGCGAGGGCGAGGCACAGCGCGAGCAGCAGGCTGAGCGTTCTTTTCAGTGTGTTTTTCATGATAGTTCCTTTTTTTAATAATGAATGCCGGCCCGCGGAGGCCCGGCGTATGCGGGTTCCGAATCAGAGCTTGAAGATCTTCTTGCTCTTCTGCCGCTCTTCTTCCGTCCATCGGCCTTCCTTCATGGCCGCGGATCGTCTTGCCTTGTACTTCTGGATCCGGGACTCCATGCAGGTGATCATCGTCACGGCGCAGAGCAGGCTGAAGCTGTTGATGATATCGTAATACTGACCGCCGCTCAGGATCTGCGCGATCATCTCCGCGAACTGCCAGACGATCGCGATGACCAGCATGAGCTGGCTGACCAGGATCACCTTTTTCTCGCCCTTGTGGTCGATCTGCAGGAGAAGGTGGTTCAGGAAAATCACGGTCAGGAAGACGGTCATGAAGATTTCGAGCACCTTCACGCCGGTGCTGCCCTCCCCGTACATGCCGGAGATGATGACCCAATACGCGTACATCAGGATGCCGAGGATGGCTCCCGCGAGAGCCTTCTGGCAGGACGTTTCGCCTTTTTTGTAGCAGATCAGCAGCAGCGCGAGAAGCCCCGCGATAATCAGATAATTGGCGAATAAGGGCGCGCCGGTGATGAGGGAGGTTACCGCCAGAAAGGCGTAGCCGGCGACGGAGAGGATTCCGCTGACGATCAGCAGCTTCGATTTTGTGAAGATATCTTCGAACCACTTCATGATGATTGCTCCTTTTTGTGTAAATACTTATTCACGCGAATGCGCGAGAGAAATTATAGCATATCAAGCGGCGTCTGGAAAGACTTTTTCCGGGCCGTTCGAAACCTTTTTCGGCCGGCATTGACTCCTCCGCCTTTTTTCTGTATGATAATAGAAAACGTTCCGCCCGGCGGAACGTCAGGTAAGGAAACGATTTTCACATGGCACAACGCGAACCGGAAAGAAACGGCAGCCCGAACAAGCCTGCCGCTGCAACGAAACAGTAGCACAAGGGGGACCCTGCGATTTTTCGCGGGGCCCCTTTTTTCATAGAAACATTTTCCCGAAAGGAGTCACCATGTCTCAACCCATCTACGTGACCGGCCACAAGAATCCGGATACGGATTCCATCGTCAGCGCCATCGCCTACGCCGCCCTCAAGAGGGAGCAGGGCCTCGACTGCCTCGCCTGCCGGCTGGGCGCCGTCCCCGGGGAGACGGAGTACCTGCTGGAGCGCTTCGGCTTCGACGACCCGCACCGGATCTACACGGCCAAAAGCTCCATCCATGATATCGAGGTCGATATCCCCGCCACGGTGCCGCCGACGATGACCCTCAAGGAGGCCCTGGCGACCATGCTCGCGCTGCAGAACCGCGGCCTCGTCGTGACGGATTCCGCGCGGCATCTGCTCGGGATCGTCACGCTGCACGACCTGTCCGGGCAGCTCATCGCGGCCGACGAGGACCTGGAGGAGCTCATCCGCACCATCACGCCGGACAATCTGGCGGCGACGCTGGAGGGCCGCATCGTCCTCCGCGGGACCGGGGAGCTTTCGGGCAAGATGCACGTCTTCCCGTCGCTCAAATCCCGGGTCGCCGCGGGCTCCATCGTCATGCTCCGCAACGAGGACGACAAGCTCCTCTACGCGCTGGAGAAGGGCGCGGCCATGCTCGTCGTCGTGACCAGCGCGCCCATTTCCGCGGCGATTCAGGAGAAGGCCCGGGCCACCGGCGCCTCCATCCTCACCACGGAGCTCTCGCCCCTCAGCGTGAGCCGCCTGATCTTCCAGGCGCCCACCTTGGAAAAGGTCATGATCCCCGCGGAGAGGATCATCTCGTTCAACTCCGACACCACCCTGGAGGAGGCCGAGGCGGTCATCACGAAGTCGCGCTACCGTTCCTACCCGGTGCTGAACCGTGCGGGCGAGGTCGTCGGCTGCATCTCCCGCTATCACCTGCTGAACGCGAGCCGGAAGCGCTTCATCCTCGTCGACCACAACGAGAAGAAGCAGAGCGTGGAGGACCTGGACGCCGGCGAGGTCCTGGAGATCCTGGACCACCACCGGATGGGCGGCTTCGAATCCCAGAACGTGATCCGCATCACGACGGAGGCGCTGGGCGCGACCGCCACCCTGGTCGCCCGCATGTACTTCGAATCGGGCCGCGCGCCGGAGCCCCCGATGGCCGGCATCCTCCTCGGCGCCATCGTCTCGGACACGATGAACTTCAACTCGCCGACCGCCACGGCGGCCGACCGCGAGATCGCCGCACGCCTCGCCCGGATCGCCGGCGTCACGGCTGACGAGCTTTCCGAGGGGATGATCGCCGCGGGCGAGAGCATCCTGAACAAGCGCAGCATCGAGATCGTCTACGACGACTTCAAGGAGTTCTCCGTG
The DNA here is from genome assembly GCA_045641505.1 of Bianqueaceae bacterium. Lineage (GTDB taxonomy): Bacteria > Bacillota > Clostridia > Lachnospirales > Bianqueaceae > JAZQNF01. The sequence continues at coordinate 19,272 of JAZUHB010000125.1, forward strand.
AAGAATTGCCGCTTCGGCATCTCCCAGACGGCCTGCCGCACGAAGGAGGAGTTCGAGACGCTGCGTCCCGCCCTCACCGCCTACCTGGCCGACGCCGTGAAATCCGGCCACTACGACCTCATGGTCATCATGCTCACGAACCCGAGCGGCAGCGGCTCCTACCTGATCAGCGCGGGCGCCCGGAAGGCCCTCGTGGCCGACGGCGAGTTCGTGCCGGGGCTCGTTTCCCGCAAGAAGCAGCTGGTGCCGGAGATCATCGGGAAGCTGTGAGGCCGGGATACCGCGCAAATGCGTGTTTATTGTCTCGGCTGATGTTTGAAATCTAAAAAAAGCGCTCCCCATCCGGGAGCGCTTCCTTTTTATGCCGTTTTCCTTCTCTTCTCAGATTTTCACGATCTCGCCGGTCTGCCAGGACTTGCTGGTGGCGAAGGCGATCTCGGTGGCCTTGGTGCCGTCGTAGACGGTCACGCCGGGCTTGCGGCCCTGGGCGACGCAGTCGATGAACTCCTGCATCTCCAGGAGATACGCCTCGGCGAAGCGGACGGGGAAGCTCTCCACGCACTCCTTCACCGCGCCCTCCTTGTTGTAGAGGATGGCCAGATTCTTCTCGGGGACGGGGCTGATGCGGAGGGTGCCCTCGGTGCCGACGATCTCCGTCTCGATGTGATAGCCGTGGGGGGCGGTGCGGCCGAGGTGCATGATGCCCAGGGAGCCGTTGGCGCACTTGAAGGTAGCCACGCCCGTCTCGTCGTCATGGCAGGCCTTGAACTCGGGGTGCTTGAAGGTGCAGCCCATGGCGTGGACCTCCACGGGGTCGCTGCCCAGGAACCAGCGCATCAGGTCGATGTCGTGGCAGCCCATGTCGATGAAGATGCCGCCGGAGTTGGCGGAGAATCGGATGGTGCCCTCCACCAGCGCCTCGGGGTCGATGCCGGTGGCCTTCACCAGGTAGGGCGTGCCGATGGCGCCCTCGTCGATCTTCTTCTTCGCGTAGGCGTAGGAGGGGTCGTAGCGGCGCATGAAGCCGATGAAGAAGGTCTTGTCGGGATGGCGCTCCACGGCGGCCTCCGCCAGCTTGCACTGCTCCACGTCCACGCCCAGAGGCTTGTCGGTGAACACGTGCTTGCCCGCGTCCAGGGCGGCGGCAATCTGCCAGCAGTGCTCCTTGGAGGTGGTCACGATGACCACGGCGTCGATGTCGGCCTTCGCCAGCATCTCATTGTAATCGGAATATACTTCCCGAACGCCCAGCTCGTTCCTGGCGTACTCCAGCTCCTGCGGCACGATGGAGCAGGCGGCCACCAGCTCCGCGTTGGGGATCTTATAGGCCAGGTTATTGGCGTGGACTTTTCCGAGGCGGCCGAGGCCGGCGATACCGACTTTGATCTTATTCATTTTTCTCCTTTTTTCCCGAAGGGTATCGGTCATTTCCAGCAGATTCTTGAGGCGAGTATAGCACAGTTTTCGCGGGGAGGGTAGAGGGGGGATCATGAAAAAGCCGTGCACACTCATAACAAAGGGGTTAGGAGCGCGCACGGCTTCGCGTCAGTGTCTGAAGCAGCTCCGGATCTTGTTTTCCGCAAAGCGGGGAATCCGATCAGAAGCAGCTGTGTTCGAAAAAGGCATCGATGTCAGAAGGCGATGGTATAACGAAGAACATAGTACGGCGAATTGTAATTGATTTCAGTCGCGTAGTTATCGTAAACGCCGATCTCGATGTAGTATTCTTCTCCGTTGGGGCCGTAGGACAAGAAGGAATGGCCGTAATCCTCGAAACCATCCATGCGCCAGATTAAATTATGAAGTACGCTTTCGCAGTAATCAGCATAAGTGTATGTGCCGTCGCTGAGACGAATGGTGCGATGCCGATCGACGGAGAACAGGAATTCATAATACGGGGTGTCATTAAAGATTTCGCCGTCGACGTCTTCAGGCATGTAGTAGTTCAGAATGCCGGTTCCTTCGAAGCCCTTGAAGTTGCAATTGCCGAAGTACCAGGTCTTAACGGTGCCTCTCTCATAACCGCCCCAAATAAAATCCGTATGATCGAAGCGATCGATCGTAACGAAGGTAGTCCCGGTAGCGTTGATGACTCTTTTCAGTTCCCGGACAAGAGCGCCCTGATCCCGGGTCGCGGGGATTCCGAGAAGCGGAATCAAATTGGTATGTTCGTCATATCCCGGCAGAACAGACGCGGTTCCGCCGCCGACGGTCAGGGTGACGGTATTGGCGGTGCGGGCGTCCGCGCTGACAGCGAGCGGAGCTCCGACCATCACGAGGGTCAGAAGCACGGTAAGCAGTCCGATGAGTTTCTTTTTCATAAGAGTTTTCCCCCTAAGTTATGATGCTTTAGTGTATTGCAGAGCCTTGCATCTGTCAAGGCAAGAAATTGTATTTTTTGGCGACATTTTCACTTTTATGCATTTTGGCGGCGGAATA
>JAZUHB010000126.1:0-4947 GCA_045641505.1 Bianqueaceae bacterium
GAGTAATTCCTCGGTTTGTAGAATGAAGGAGCCGGGCCCGAACGGGCCCGGCTTTTTTGTGCTTTTGCGAGTGGTTTTGCGGGCGCATTTTTGTTGCTTGCGGGCACATTTTGCTACAGTATCGAGAATTTTGCGAAATACTGTAGTAAGCATGCCGGCACTCTGGGCGGTATTTACTACAGTATCGAAGGTTTTTGCAAGTTACTGTAGTAGGCTTGTCGGCACTCCGGGCGGAATTTACTACAGTATTGAAGGTTTTTGCGAATACTGTAGCAAGTCTCCCGGCCTGAGCCCTCCGACCGTGCTACAGTTTTGGCGTTTTTTTGAAATACTGTAGCAATTTCCGCGTTTGTGTTTTGCAACGTTGCTACAGTATTTGCGAATTTTCCAAATACTGTAGCATTTTTCGTGTTTATGCTTTGTAATGTTGCTACAGTATTTGCGATTTTTGCAAATACTGTAGTAGTTTCGCGGTGCGACGGCGCATCGCGTCATCAGTACAGCCGGACGCCGCGCGATGCGGCCGCAATAGAACACCAAAGGCGGGGCCGCAGTCCCGCCTTTCCCCTAAATAACACCAAAGGCGGGGCCGCAGCCCCGCCTTTTGCAAATCTTTCTCGCCCTTACCGCGCGTGCCCCGCGGCATGAGCCTTGATTGCTTCGAAGCTCTCGTCGCTGATCACGTGCTCGATGCGGCAGGCGTCCTCCGAGGCGATCTCCTCCGGGACGCCCAGGCCGGCCAGGTATCCGGTCAGCACCGTGTGGCGCTCGTAGATCTTCTCGGCGAGGCTGCGGCCAAACTCGGTCAGGGTCAGCGCGCCGTCGTCGGCCATGTTCAGATAGCCGTCGGTCTTCAGCCGGTTCACGGCCCGGCTGACGCTGGGCTTCGAGAAGCCCATGTAGTCGCAAACGTCGACGGAACGCACCGTCTCCTTCCGCGCCGAAAGGACGAGGATGGATTCGAGGTACATTTCGCCGGATTCCTGGATCGGCATGATCGTCACGCTCCTTCGATGATTTTGCATCATTATAGCACGGTCCGGCCGCTTTTTCAAATTTCGTGACCGCGGCCGCATGAATCCGAAGCCGCGGCCGCTCGAATCCCGGAACAGCGGCAGTTCTTAATCCGTGACAGCGGCCGCTTTTTCCGGGAAAGCCCCTTGACGTCCGCGACCCGGTGTGTTAAAATTCACAAGGTTGATGTGAAAATTCACAAACCGTGTGAAAAAATTCACAGAGCGGAACGGCGGTTCCGCATGCGCCCCTGAAAGGAGGAAGCCTTGGAACAGAGAAGAGAGCAGATCCGGGACATCCTGGTCTCCAAACCCTACACCTCCCTCGCGGAGCTCGAAGAGCGCTTCCCCGAGGTCAGCAGCATGACGCTCCGGCGCGACATCGAGTACTTCGAGGCCCAGGGCGACGTGATCAAGGTCCGCGGCGGCGCCCGCGCCATGCGTTTCCTCAGCCTCTCGCCCGAGGACCCGTTCTACAAGCGGTCCTCCGAGCACGCGGCCGAGAAGGAGCGCATCGCCCGCGCGGCGGTGGAATTCATCGAGACCGGCCGCTCCCTCTTCTTCGACTCCGGCTCCACCGTGGTGCAGATGATCCCGCATCTGCCGCAGGACGTGAAGCTCTCCGTCAGCACCTCCGACCCGAACGTCGCGCTCGCGCTGGTGAAGAACGACAACGTGGTCGTCAACCTGGTCGGCGGCAACCTGAGCCGCAACAATCTGTCCCTCTCCGGCGAGGCGGCGATGGATTTCGTCGCCCGCACCAACATCGACGTGGCCTTCATCTCGCCCTCCGGCTTCTCGCTCGAGTGCGGCTTCACCAGCGGCAACAGCAACGAAAGCCGCCTGAAGAACGCGGTGATCGCCAAGGCCAGCTTCGTGGTAATGATGGTGCTCTCCCGCAAGATCGGCAAGAGTATGCCCTTCACCTTCGCCCAGCTCGCCAACGTGGACGTGCTGATCACGGACGAGGAGCCCGCGCCCGAGGTGCGCCGTGCCTGCGAGCTCATCGGCGTCGAGCTCATCATCCGCGCCTGAGACCAAGGATATTACTCCCGCAGCGGCGGGGTTAATATTGTTCCGCGCGAAGCGCGACTGCGTTCCGCCGCGAAACGCCGTTCTGCTGTTTCCGCGCGAAGCGCGTTATTGCGTTTCGCCCGCGAAACGCCGTTATTGTTTATTCTTTATTACTTCATAAGGGAGGTTCATTTATGGCAACACCAGTCATCATGCCCCGTCAGGGCCAGAGCGTCGAATCCTGCATCATCACGTCCTGGGCCAAGAACGTCGGCGATGAAGTAAAAGTAGGCGACGTCCTGTTCTCCTACGAGACCGACAAGTCTTCCTTCGACGAAGCAGCCCAGGTAGCCGGCACCCTGCTGGCAATCCTCCGCCCCGAGGGCGACGAAGTCCCCTGCCTCGAGAACGTCTGTGTGATCGGCGCTCCCGGCGAGGACATCTCCGCTTTCGCCGCCGGCGCTGCCCCCGCTGAGGCCCCCGCCCCCGCGGCCGCCGCCGAGGAGAAAAAGGAAGCCGCGGCGCCCAAGGCCGAGGCAGCCGTCACCGTGAAGACCGAGGCGGGCGACCGCCTGTTCGCGTCTCCCCGCGCGAAGGCTCTGGCCGAGAAGGCCGGCGTGCCCGTGGAAGCGGCCGCGCCCACCGGTCCCGAGGGACGGATCATCGAGCGCGACGTGCAGGCTCTCCTGGACAAGGGCTACGAGAAGGCTCCCGCCGCGAAGGCCGAAGAGGCTCCCGCGAAGGCCGCCGCTGCCGCTCCTGCCGCGGAAGCGCAGACCGCTCCCGCCTACGAGGACGTCAAGCTCTCCAACATCCGCAAGGTCATCGCCCGCTCCATGCACGATTCTCTGGCGAACGGCGCTCAGCTCACCCTGAACGCGTCCTTCGACGCCAGCGCGATCATGGCCTACCGTGCCAGCCTGAAGGCGGCCGGCGAGGGCATGGGCCTAACCAACATCACCCTGAACGACATCGTGGTCTACGCGGCCGCCAAGACCCTCGAGGGCTTCGGCGCGCTCAACGCCCACTACCTGGATGACAAGATCCGCCTGTTCAAGGACGTCCACATGGGCATCGCCGTCGACACCGAGCGCGGCTTGATGGTGCCCACCGTCGCGAACGCGAACAAGCTGAGCCTGAACGGGCTGGCCAAGCAGTCCAAGGGCCTGATCAACGAGGCCAAGGAAGGCCACATCAGCCCCGACAAGCTGCAGGGCGCTTCCTTCACCGTGACCAATCTCGGCTCCTTCGGCATCGAGAGCTTCACGCCCGTCATCAATCCGCCCCAGGTCGCGATCCTGGGCGTCTGCGGCATCACCACCCGCGTCCGCGAGGTCGGCGGCGAGATCAAGACCTATCCCGCGATGGGCCTCTCCCTGACCATCGACCACCGTGCCGTGGACGGCGCGCCCGGCGCCAAGTTCCTCAAGGCCCTCTGCGCCAATCTCGAGAACTTCGCGCTGCTGCTCGCGAAATAAAGGAGGAGAATCATGTACGATCTGTTGATCATCGGCGGCGGTCCCGCCGGATATAACGCCGCGGAGCGCGCCTCCGCGGGCGGTCTCAAAACCTGCGTCGTGGAAGAGCGCGCGCTCGGCGGTGTCTGCCTGAACGAAGGCTGCATCCCCACCAAGACCCTGCTCTATTCCGCGAAGATCTACGATTACGCGAAGCACAGCGCGGACTACGGCGTGACCTTCACCGGCGCGGCCCTCGACCACAAGAAGGTCGTCGAGCGCAAGAACAAGGTCGTGAAGACCCTCGTCAGCGGCGTCGCCGCGAAGATGAAGGCCGGCAAGATCGACGTCGTGAGCGCCAGCGCGAAGATCCTCGGCCGCGAAGGCGAGACCTTCAAGGTCCAGGCGGGCGAGCAGGTCCTCGAGGCCAAGCGCCTCCTCATCTGCGCCGGCTCCTCCCCCGCGCTGCCTCCCATCGACGGCCTGGCCGACTCCCTGAAGAGCGGCTTCGCCCTGACCAACCGCGAGATCCTCGACCTTACCGAGGCCCCCAAGAAGCTCGTGGTCGTCGGCGGCGGCGTCATCGGCCTGGAGATGGCCAGCTACTTCAACTCCATCGGCACCGAGGTGTACGTGGTCGAGATGCTCGATCACATCGCCGGTCCCACCGACCGTGAGATCAGCACCCTCCTGCAGAAGGAATACGCGGGCCGCGGTGTCAACTTCCTGCTCGGCGCGGCCGTGACCTCCATCAAGGACGGCGCGGTCTCCTACAAGAAGGACGGCGAAGAGAAGAAGATCGAAGCCGACAAGTGCCTCGTCTCCATCGGCCGCCGTGCCCGCACGAAGGAGCTCGGCCTGGAGAACGTGGGTGTGCTCACCGAGCGCGGCGCGATCGTCACCGACGAGTTCCTGAAGACCAACGTGCCCGGCATCTGGGCCGCGGGCGACGTCAACGGCAAGTCCATGCTGGCGCACACCGCGTACCGTGAGGGCGAGGTCGCCGTCAACAACATGCTGGGCGGCCACGACCGGATGAACTACCTCTCCGTCCCCTCCGTCATCTACACGAACCCCGAAGTGGCCGCCGTCGGCGAGACCACCGAGAGCGTGAAGGAGAAGGGCCTGAACGCGGCCATCAAGACCGTCACCCTGAAGTACAGCGGCCGCTACATCGCCGAGAACGAGAAGGGCAACGGCATCCTGAAGCTGATCACCGACGCTGAGCACGGCACCGTCCTCGGCGTGCACATCTACGGCACCTACGCCTCTGAGATGATCTACGGCGCCGCGATGATGGTCGAGCGCGAGATGCGCGCCGCCGACGTCGCGAAGTTCGTCTTCCCTCATCCCACCGTCTGCGAAGTGCTGAGAGAAGCAGTGTTCGAAAAATAACACGGGCCTGCGGCAGATAATAACGCGGCCCTGCGGGCCGAATAACGGGCCTGCGGCAAATAATAACG
>JAZUHB010000127.1:0-34748 GCA_045641505.1 Bianqueaceae bacterium
GTTCTGCCCCGAGTGCGGCGTGGGCAACGCCCCCGATGCCGACAAGTGCACGAACTGCGGTCATGAGTTCTGATAAGAGCTACTACGTCTGCCAGCACCCTGCCCATGGGGCGCTGGCAGAAATTTTATCCTCCTCCGAGCTCGAAAAGGCCTGGAGGACCCGGCCGGACCTCATCGTCCTGGCCGGTGCCGGTACGAAGGCGGAGGCCCTGGAGCTGATCCGGCGGGCGGCCGCCTGTTTCGGTTTTTCCGACGGGGCCGGGACGGAGGAGCAAAAAGCAGCCTTCGGCGAGATGATCCGCCGTCTGGCAAAGGGAGAGGAGAACGTAAAATGAAAGCGCTGAAAGGGATCCTGTGCCTCCTGGCCGGAGCGGGCCTCGTGGTGTTTACGTTCTTCGCCTGCTTCAAGACGGTCGTCTTCAACCGTTCCTTCATCAACCGGGAAATGGTGAAGTACGACGTCGCCTCCGATACGAAGATGGAGGAGGCCGATCTGGAGGCGCTCTTCGACGAGACGCTGAAGTATCTCGAGGGCCGGCGCGAGGACATGGTGATCGACACGGTCGTCGGCGGCGTCCCGCGGGAGGCCTTCAACGAGCAGGAGAAGCTCCACATGGTGGACGTCAAGGGCCTGTTCGACGCGGGCTATACCATCTATTACTGCGCTATCGGCTGCTGCGTGATCGCGCTCGCCGCGCTCCTTCTGTGGAAGGATGAGCGGCGCGGCCTCGCGAAGGGCTACTGCGGCGCCGTCATCGCCGCCTTCATCGTCTTCTTCGTGCTGGCGGTGGGGCTCGGCAGTCTGTTCGCCACGGATTTCGACCGCTATTTCGTGCTTTTCCACGAGATTTTCTTCGACAACGACCTGTGGCTGATGGATCCGAAAAAATGCCTGATGATCAACATGATGCCCCAGAATTTCTTCTTCGACATCGTGATGAAGTTCGGGCTCATGTTCCTCTGCGCGGCCTTTCTGGTCATCACCCTCTGCGTGATCGTCCGGAGAAGGCTGAAGGCGAAGCTGCTCGCGGAAGAGCCCGCGGCCGCGGAAATTCCGGAAATCTGAGATGGAGAAAGAAAAGAAAAAGGGCCTCGTCCTCTGGCTCTGCCTGGGCGGGGCGGCGCTTTTGATTACCCTGTGCTTCGTTTTCCGCTTTTACGTTCCGCTCTGGATCCTCGGCGGGCTCCTGGCGCTCATCCTGATCCCGGTGCTGCTGGTGCTTTTGGTGCCCCTGCGCTACCGCTTCACGGCGGACAAGACGAAGGAAAGCTTCAACCTGAAGGGAAACGCCTCCTGGCTGCTGCACATCCTGCACGTCGACTATTCGCTGGCCGACGGGAGCTTCGACTGGGGAATCCGGCTGTTCGGGTTCCGCCTGAAGAAGGATAAGAAGGAGAGCGCGGCGCCTCCCGCGGAGGAGAAGCCGGCGGAAAAACCGGAAGAAAAGCCGGCGGAGGAGAAGAAGCCCCTCGGCGCCGCGGAGGCGAAGGAGCTTTGGGACGAGAGCACGGAGCGGGTGGAGAAGGCCGAGAAGCAGCTCGGCCGCCGGAAGTTCAGTCTGGAGGAGCTCGAGGAGAAGGCGCAGCGGCTGGCGGATCGGATCAATTACTGGTACGAGCTTGCCCGGGACAACAAGGAGGGCGTGGGGCGGACGTTCCGCTACACCGGCCGGCTCCTCGGCAAGATCCTGCCGCGCCGCGCGATGCTTTCGCTGGAATACGGCGCGAGCGATCCGGCGCTGACCGGTCAGCTGGCGGGCCTCTGGTCGGTTCTCGCGATCATGATCCGGAAGAGACCGAAGCGGGATCTGGCCCTTTACCCCGATTTCGACACGCAGCGCTTCGCGCTGGACGGTTCCGCCCGGGGACGCTTCTCTCTGGGGAGCCTCGGCGCGACGTTTCTGCGGGCCCTGCTTGACAAACGGGTCCGGAAGATGATAAAAACGATAAAGGAAGTCCGCGCGCGGTCAGGCGCGGCAGAACCTGCGCCGGAAGCGCCGGAGCAGAAGGAGGAATGAGATGCAGACGAAAGAATCCCTCAGCGGCATGCTGGAACAGTTCGAGAATTTCATCAGCACGAAGACCGTGGTGGGCGAACCGATCTATCTGAATGACATGACGCTGCTGCCCATCGTCGACGTGAGCTTCGGCTGCGCCTGCGGCACCTCTTCCTCCACGAAGGAAAGCGTCAGCGGCGGCATCGGCGGCAAAATGACGCCCAGCGCCGTGCTGGTGATCAAGGACGGCACCGCCCGTCTCGTGAACATCAAGAACCAGGACGGCTTCACCCGCGCGATGGATCTCCTGCCTGAAGTGATGGACCGGCTGAAGGGCGGGTTCTCCAGGAAGGACAAGGAGACCGTGATCGAGGCGGTGAAGGCCGGGGAGCCCGGCGAAACGAAAAACGGGGAGACCAAGGCCTGACGCGGGCCTCGCCGTACATAACGCTATGCTGCAAAAGCCTTGGTTGCCAAGGCTTTTTTGCTTTTTAGGGAATCATGGCCGGGGGAGGCGGCTTCTTGGAGGTATTTTTTCGTCGCTTGCCACGTTTTTGGGGAAAATGGCGAAAAGCGTGGCAGGCCTTTCCGGTGCATGTTGCAACACTTACCACGCTATTTTGAAAAACGGCAAAAAGCGTGGCAGGTATCTGAACAATTTTGACCGTACATACCACGCTATTTAGGAAAATGCAAAAAAACGTGGTAAGCCATCCCGGTTTATGCGGCAACACCTACCACGCAAATTTGTAAAACGCGAAAAAACGTGGCAGGATCACGGAGCCCAAGCATCAGCGCATACCACGCAATTTAGAAAAATGCCGAAAAACGTGGTATTCATGCCCGGACACACATTATCACCTGCCACGTTTTTAGCGGAATCGCCGATTTGCGTGGTAGGTCGGCCGATGGCGCCGTTTTCCGCAGAACGGCAGTGCCGGTTTTCAATCAGTCAGTATCTCTGTTCCGGCGGAATTTGTCCGAGACGGCGCGCAGATGTGACCTTAACTATCAATATCATCTGACGTTATTAGCACTCATATAAGGTGAGTGCTAACATTTTACACCGCGGAAATAGTTTGGACATAATCTGTTCATAAATGTGGACTATCATATAGTCAAGATCGAAAGGGGAGAGCAACGGAGCTCCGGAGCGTCCCCCGGCCGGTCGGGAACTTCACATTTCGGGCAGCGCCGCGGATTCCCGCTGAGCCAGGCCCGCCGCACATAAGGAGGTACACATCATGTTCGAATTTTTCCCCATTGAAAAAAAGAGTTTCAACGTACTGGATCCCTTCGCCGATTTCGATAAGGCTTTCTGGAACGACCTGCTGCCCCGCGACATCCGCGTGACCCAGGGCTTCCGCACCGACGTCAGAGACCTCGGCGACGCCTTCCTGCTGGAGAGCGAGCTCCCCGGCTACAAGAAGGAGGACATCAAGGTCTCCCTCGACGACAAGTATCTGACCATCTCCGCCGAGCGCGCCGAAGAGGCCGAAACGGAGGAGACCGCCGGAAGCTACATCCGCAAGGAGCGCTTCTACGGCACCGTCACCCGCCGCTTCGCGGTCGAGGGCATCAAGACGGACGGCATCACCGCCGAATACAAGGACGGCATCCTGGCCCTCAAGCTTCCCAAGAAGACCGTGGAAGAGAAGGCCAGCCGCACCATCGATATCCAGTAAATCCCCCTGATTCGAAGAAGAGCCCTCCGGGGCTCTTTTTCGGTTGACGAAAGACCGGCGGAAATCTATAATTCTATTTATATGTGCGGAAAGGGAGGTGGGCGCGATGGAAAAACGAAACGGGCGTGAGGGCGCGGATTTCCGCGGCATCTGGCTCGCGCTGCTCGCGGCGGCCCTGTACGCGCTCGGGACCCCGTTTTCCAAACTCTTGCTTCAGGAGCTTCCGCCGACGCTTACGGCGGGCTTCCTCTATCTCGGCGCGGGGATCTGCATGCTGACGCTCTCGCTGCTCCGCCGGCTGACCGGCCGCCGGAACGAGGAACGCCTGAGCCGCCGGGAGCTGCCGTTCACCGTTTTGATGATCCTCCTGGACATCGCGGCGCCGGTCCTTCTGATGTGGGGGCTTAGGACCGCGGGGGCGGCGGAGGCCTCGCTCCTCGGCAATTTCGAGATCGTCGCCACGGCGCTGATCGCGCTGGCGGTCTTCCGCGAGGCAATCTCGCCCCGGCTCTTCGCGGGCATCCTCTTCGTGACGCTTTCCTGCGCGCTTCTTTCCGTGACGGACCTTCGCTCCTTCCGCTTTTCCGGCGGCGCGGCGCTCGTCCTCGGTGCGGCCACGCTCTGGGGCCTCGAGAACAACTGCACGCGGAAGATCTCCTCGAAGGACCCGCTCCAGATCGTCCTCCTGAAGGGCATAGGGAGCGGCGCGGGCGCCCTGGTCACGGGACTTCTGCTCGGCGAGAGGACGGAGCGCTTCCTGCCGGTGCTGTTCGCGCTGCTTCTCGGCGCGGTGGCCTACGGTCTCAGCATTTACTGCTACGTCTACGCGCAGCGGCGCATCGGCGCGGCGCGGACCAGCGCCTTCTACGCGGTCTGCCCCTTCATCGGCGTGCTGCTGTCGCTCTTGATTTTCCGGGAGCTGCCGGGCCGGATGTTTATCCCGGCGCTCTGCCTCATGCTCCTCGGAGCCTGGCTCTGCTCGGGCGAAGGCCCGCTGTTTCGGAGGAAGAAACATGAATAAAAAAGTATATTTCGGCGGCTCCATCCGGGGCGGCCGGGCGGACGCGGAGCTCTACCGCCGCCTGATCGTCCGCATGAACGAAACCGACACGGTGCTCACCGAGCACATCGGCGATCTGTCCCTCAGCGTACTGGAGCGGGGGCGGGACCGCGACGCGGAGATCTACGCGCAGGATACGGCGTGGCTGCGCGAGTGCGACCTGCTGATCGCGGAGGTGACGAGCCCCTCGCTCGGCGTCGGCTACGAGCTTGCCTACGCGGAGGCACTCGGCAAGCCCTGCTATCTGTTCTACCGTCCGTCCGTGACCCAGCTTTCGGCGATGCTCACGGGCGATCCCTATTTCAAGATCTTCCCCTACGAAACGGAGGAGGAGCTCTTCACGTTCGTCGACGGAATCCTGAAGAACTGATTCCGATCCTTTTCCCTGGAGGCGCTTCGTGGCTACTCTGGACATGACCTCGGGCAATCTGCGGAAGCAGATGCTCAGCTTCGCGTTCCCGATTTTTCTCAGCAGTTTGTTCCAAAACCTCTACAACATCGCGGATTCGCTGATCGTCAGCCGCTACGTGGGCAAGACCGCCCTGGCGGCCGTCAGCTCCTCGGGCAACCTGATCCATCTCTTCAACAGCTTCTTCATCGGCATGGCGATGGGCGCGGGTACGCTGATTTCCAAGTATTTCGGGGCCCGCGATCAGGAGAACATGTCCCGCGCGATCCACACGGACGTGGCGGTGGGCCTGATTTCGGGCGCGCTGCTGACCGTGGCGGGCGTCGCGCTCACGCCGGCGGTGCTTCGGCTGATGAACACCGCGCCGGAGGTGCTGCCCCAGTCGATCACCTATTTCCGCTACTACTTCCTCGGCTGCCTGGCGATCGTGATGTACAACGTGTTCAACGGGATCCTGAACGCCGTGGGCAACTCCCGCCGGCCGCTGGTGTATCTGATCATTTCCTCCTGCCTGAACGTGCTTCTGGACCTTCTGTTCGTCGGCGTGTTCCGCGCGGGCGTCGCGGGTGCGGCCATCGCGACCACCATCTCCCAGTTCGTCAGCGCGATGCTCTGCCTGGGACATCTGGTGAAGGAGGGCAACCCCTACCGGGTGGAGCTTGGCAAGGTCCGAGTCCACCGGGACATGCTGAAGGACATCCTCCATTACGGCATCCCGGGCGGCGTGCAGAACTCCGTGATCGGGCTCGCCAACGTGATCGTGCAGGCGAACATCAACGTGTTCGGCGAGGACGCGATGGCCGGCTGCGGAGCCTACAGCAAGCTGGAGGGCTTCGGCTTCCTGCCCATCAATTCCTTCACGATGGCCATCAGCACCTTCGTCTCCCAGAACTTCGGCGCCGGCAAGACCGAGCGGATGAAGGAGGGCGCCCGCTTCGGGGTCCGGACCTCGGTGCTGCTTTCGGAGCTGATCGGCGTGCTGTTCTACCTCTTCGCGCCGCAGCTGATCTCCATCTTCAAGACCGAGCCGGAGGTCACGCAGTTCGGCGTGCTCTGGGCCCGCACCACCAGCCTGTTCTACTGTCTGTTGGCGCTGTCGCACTGCATGGCGGCGGTGTTCCGCGGCGCGGGCAAAACCTTCGTGCCCATGTTCGTGATGCTGGGCATCTGGTGCGTGCTGCGCGTCATCTACATTACCGTGATCATGCACTTCACGAACGATATTCAGAATATCTTCTGGGCGTATCCGCTCACCTGGTCCATCAGCTCGGTGATCTACCTGACGATTTATTTCAAGGGGGACTGGGCCCGGATCCCGGCGGCCGCGGAGCCTCCGGAAGCCGGCTGAAAAGACCCGAAAACCGCATAATACCTCATGAACGCTGTCCGTTTCCCGAAACGGACGGCGTTTTTTTGCGTACGCGCGGTCCGGAACGCCGCCATGCGAAAACTTTTTGAATAAACACTGAAAAACATCGAAAAAACGCTTGCAAAATAGAAATTTATGTTATAAGATGGGAACACAAGGAAAAATTTGGTAGTTTTGGGAAAAAACGGGAAGATTTACAGCCGGAAGGACGCCGAAAAACAGAAAAAAGCGCTCTCCGGGCCCGAAACCGCCGAAAAGCTCCGAAAAACGTCATGAAAGGAGGCGAGATACCCGGATGGCAGAGGAAACCGAGGCCAAAAAGCCTAAAAGAATGCTGAATATGTTCATCGGCGAGTATTATTACAATCTCGATGAACGCGGACGCGCGGTCATTCCCAAGAATTTCCGCGACATGCTCGGCGAAGATTTCGTCATCTGCAAAGACATCTACAACGTGTTCGGCACGCACAAGATGCCCGGCATCTGCGTGTATCCCACCGATTCCTACATGGCGATGGCCGACAAGGTCAGTCAGATGCCGAAGCAGGCCGACGAGGTAGGCGACGTGTTCGAGGAATTCTTCGCGAACTCCGTCTATTCCGAGCCGGACAAGCTGGGGCGCGTGATGATCCCCCAGGGGCTGCGCGAATTCGCCGGCCTCGAAAAGGACATCGCCGTCATCGGTCAGCGCGACCATCTGGTGATCTACGACGCCGACAGGTGGAAGACTCGCCGTCAAGGTAAGGAAGAAGACCCCTACAAGTCGAACAAACTGGCTGAAAGCTTCGGCTCCGTCGGTCTGTGACGGGCCGGGAAAACGGTCGTATTAAAACGAGGGTGAGAAGACGTGGAATACAAACATGTTTCAGTCTTGTTAGGGGAATGCATCGATGGCCTGGCCATCAAAGACTCCGGCACCTACGTCGACGGGACGTTGGGCGGAGCAGGTCATGCGGAGGAAGTGATCAAGCGCCTCGGCAAAGAGGGACACTTCATCGGCATCGACCGGGACGAGGAAGCTATCGAAAACGGACGGATCCGGCTGGAAGCCTATAAAGAAAAAATCACGCTGGTCCGGGACAATTTCAATAACTTCAAAAACATCATCGCGGAGCTGGGTGTCAGCGGTGTGGACGGCATTCTGCTGGATCTGGGAGTATCCTCCCATCAGCTGGACGAGGCCGAACGGGGGTTCTCGTACATGCAGGATGCGCCGCTGGACATGCGGATGGATCAGAGGCAGGAATTCACCGCCGCCGATCTCATCGCCACCTATCCGCGGCAGGAGCTGGCCCGGGTCATCCGAGAATACGGGGAGGAGAACTGGGCCGACCGGATCGCTGCTTTCATCGTGGAGGAGAGAGAAAAAGAACCCATCCTGACCACGGGGCAGCTGGTCGACGTGATCAAGCGCGCGGTGCCGAAGGGCGCCCGGCGCGACGGTCCGCATCCGGCGAAGCGCACCTTCCAGGCGCTGCGCATCGAGGTCAACGATGAGCTGGGCATTCTGGAGCGGGCCATCCGGGACATGGTCGAGGGCCTGAACCCGGGCGGAAGGATCTGCATCATCACCTTCCATTCCCTGGAGGACCGGATCGTCAAGGAGACCTTCCGCAAGCTGGAAAATCCCTGCACCTGTCCCAAATCCTTCCCGGTCTGCGTATGCGGGAAGAAGCCTTCCGTGAAGGTCATCACGGGCAAGCCCATCGTGCCGTCGGAGGAAGAGACCGAAGGAAATCCCCGGGCACGCAGCGCCAAGCTTCGGATCGCCGAAAAGCTGTAAGCGCTTCTACAGAGAGAATAAAGAGCAAATCAAATCGATAGAATGAAGGAGGAACGGGAGATGGCGAACTACGCCTCTCCGGCGGACGAGGAACTCGATTTCTCGTATCCCGGATATGTTTACGGCAGCGCGGCGCCGGCCTATCAGCCCGTCCCTGCCATCCCGGAGGTCCGGCCCGAACAGCCGAAGGCCCCGGAACAGCCGAAGCCTCAGGAACCCGCTTCGCAGCCGAAGCACGGGCTGAGGAAAGTGACATCCTTCCTTTTTCTCGCGGTGCTTCTCGGGACGCTCCTGGCGCCTGTCATCATGTACGCCAAAAGCTTCGCGGAGCAGAGAGAAATCGCGGCCCTGAAGAGTGAGCTCGCCGCTGCCGTGCAGTACACCGTGATCGCGGGTACCGGCAGCGAAGAACGGGCAGGGCTCGCGGATCTCCGCGGCTACGCGCTCGATGTACTGAAGATGAGGAATCCCAAGGCAGACGAGGTGCTCACCCTTTCGGTGGACGCCGCGAGCTACACGGTGGACTACACGGTAGAGGAGCCGGAAACGCGGACCCTCGAGTTCCACTGGTTCGGAAATCACTGAAAAACACGGCTGACAGGCTGAAAACGCATGTCAGCCTTTTGTGCTAATTAAAGGAGAAGAAATGGCGCCCAAGAAAACCAAGGCCGTGAAGAAAAACTCGGAGCGAACGAGCCGGCTGATCCTTATGCTGGCGATCATGATCCTGGTGTTCGCCGCGCTCTTCGTGCGGGTCATCGTGATCAAGGCCGTGCACGGAGAGGAGTACGAGGCGGCGGCCCAGGGCCAGCAGGTGGATCTGCTGGATTCCGTGATCGAGCCGCTTCGGGGCAACATCTTCGACGCGAACGGGGAGCCTCTCGCGGTGAGCGTCCGCACGTACAACGTGATCATGGACAGCGCGGTCCTCTACGACGCCGATGAGCGGGCGCAGGCGAGCACCGTCAAGGCGCTCTGCGAGCTGCTCGGCATCACGGACGCGGACGGGCTCCGCAACTGCTTCTCCGAAAAATACAAGGACTGGCGCTACCTCAAGGTCGAGGGCGGCGAGGAGATCGGCGAGGCCGTGATGGAAAAGCTCCAGCTGGAGATCGACCGCGGCAACGTGGTCGGCATCTGGTTCGAGGAGACGGAGACCCGCTCCTATCCGGGCAGCACCCTGGCGGCGCATCTTCTCGGCTTCAACGGCGTCTACGGCGTCGAGCAGTATTACAACGAATACCTGACCGGCACGCCCGGCCGCAAAATGATCGTTTCGGACGCGAACGGCGCCTATACCAGCGAGCTGATCGACGCGCGGAACGGCTGCGACCTGACTCTGACGATCAACGCCACGGTCCAGTACTACATGGAGCAGGAGCTCGCCGCAGCGGTCAAAAAATACAATTCCCTGAACGGCTGCGCGATCTGCATGAACGCCAAGACCGGCGCGATCCTCAGCTGGGCCAACGCCCCGACCTTCGATCTGAACGACGTGACCAAGGTCTTCGCCGTGACGCCGAAGTACGAAAAGGAGTACGCCGTCAAGGACGAGCAGTTTTATTCCCGCATCTGGAACAATTTCGGCCTGACCTACACCTATCAGCCCGGTTCCACCTACAAGCCCATCTTCAGCTCGATGGCGCTCGAGGAGAGTGCGATCGGCACCGGTACCGAGTTCAAGTGCGTGAAGGCCGGCTATAAGGTGGCCGATACCACCTTCGAATGCTTCAAGCAGCACGTGCACGGCACGCAGACGCTGCGCGAGGTCCTGATCAACTCCTGCAACCAGGGCATGGTGCAGATCTCCCGCGCCATCGACAGCGATACCTACCTGCGCTACCAGGCGGCCTACGGCGTCGGTCAGCTGACCGGCATCGATCTGGCGGGCGAGGTGAGCGCGGAGGGCCTGGTCTACACGAAGGACACGCTGGGGCCCGTCGAGCGGGCGACCTGCTCCTTCGGCCAGGGCTTCAACATGACGCCCATCCAGCTGATCACGGCCTTCGCGGCGGCGGTCAACGGCGGCGAATACCTGCAGCCCTACGTGGTCAGCCAGGTGACGGACGCGAAGGGCAACGTGGTGCTTAGCAACAGCAAGACCGTGCTCCGGCATACGGTGTCGGAGGAGACGAGCCGGGCGCTCCGGCCGATCCTGCAGGATCAGATCACGGAGAACCTCGTCAAGGTCTCCCACATCTACAGCCTGCCCGGCTATACCTTCGGCGGAAAGACCGGCACCGCCCAGCAGGAGGACTACGGCAAGACCAAGGATATCGTTTCCTTCGTGGCGTTCACGCCGGTGGACGACCCGGAGATCATCCTGCTCGTGGTGCTGAGCCAGGACGACAACGCGGAGAGCCTCCACGCCTGTCAGACCTCCTTCAACATCATGCAGAAGATTCTGCCCGTGCTCGAAATCTATCCCGAAAAATAAACTCTTCGGAGGGAACTTATGAAAAGAACCTTAGCGCGCGAAGCGGCCGCGGCCTGCGGCGGTCATCTCGTCGGCAATCCCGAGGCGTCGTTCTGCGGCGTGGTGCGGGACAACCGGGACGCGTTTCCCGGCTGCCTGTTCGCCGCCATTGTCGGCGAGGTGCAGGACGGCCATAAGTATCTGGCGGACGCGATTTTCCGCGGCGCGACGGTCGCGCTGGTGAAGGAGGGCAATCCTTATCTCGCGCAGCTGGTCCCGGACGATAACGGCGCCTTCATCCTGGTGGACGACACGGTCCGCGCTATGCAGGACCTCGCGAAGCATTACCGCGACAGCTTCCGGATCCCCTTCGTGGGCGTCACCGGCAGCGTCGGCAAGACCTCGACCAAGGATCTCTGCGCGGCGGCCCTTTCCGGCCGGTTCCGCGTGAAGAAGACCGCGGGCAACTACAACAATCAGATCGGCGTGCCGCTGACGCTCTTCGGCCTCGAGGAGGATACCGAGGCCGCCGTCGTCGAGATGGGCATGGACCACGCGGGGCAGATCGACTACATCTCCACGCTGGTGCGGCCGGATCTCGCCGTCATCACCAACATCGGCATCTCCCATATCGAGAACTTCGAGGACCGCGAGGGCATCCTGCATGCCAAGCTGGAGATCATCAATCACATGAACCCCGAGGGCACGCTGTTCCTCTGCGGCGACGATCCGCGTCTCTGGAAGCTCCGCGGCACGCTCCCCGTCAGGACCGAGTATTACGGCTTCGGCGAGCAGAACGACGCGAGGGTGCTGGAAACGGCTCTCACCCCCGGCGGGCGCCTCAGAGTGATCGCCTCCTACCGGGGCGAGGAGTACCGCTACGTGCTCAATACCCTGGGCGACCACATGGCCGGCAACTCCCTGCCCGGCATCATGGCGGGCGTCCACCTCGGCCTTACGAAAAACGAGATCGTGATGGGACTGACGCAGTTCGTTCCCACCGAAAAACGCTTGCAACTCCGGGAGTCCGCGCGTTATTATGTTATAGATGATTCTTACAACGCGAGTCCCGACTCGATGCGCAGCGCGCTCCGCACGCTGGAGCAGATGGACCGGGGCAAGCGCCATGTGGCGGTCCTGGGCGACATGTTCGAGCTCGGCTCGCAGGAGACCGAGGGACACAGGCTCGTGGGCCGGCTCGCGGCGGAGTCCGAGCGGCTGGAGCTCGTCCTGTTCGTAGGCTCGCGCATGGCGCTCGCGTATGACGAGGCGCGTTCGGCCGGCAGCAACTGCCGCTGGTTCGAATCCGTCGCGGCCCTCGAGGAGGCCCTGCCGGCGCTCCTTCAGGACGGCGACGCGATCCTGGTCAAGGCATCTCACGGTATGCATTTCGACGGAGTCTGCTCCTTCATCCTGGAGCGGTAAAGGGAGGCAATCATGAATTTCAATGCGAAGCTGGTGATTCTTTGCGGCATGCTGGGCGCGTTCGTGCTGTCCGCTGTGCTGACGAAGCTGTTGATTCCGCTGCTGACGAAGCTGAAGTTCGGACAGTACATCCGGGAGGAGGGACCCGAGGCCCACAAGAAGAAGGCGGGCACCCCCACCATGGGCGGCCTCGCGTTCATCATCGCGATGGGGCTTGCGCTTCTCGTGATCTCCTTCTTCGTGAAGCTCGATCCGGGCGTGATCGCGGTCTATCTCTGCACCGTGGCGTTCGGTCTGATCGGCTTCATCGACGATTTCATGAAGATCGTGCTGAAGCACAACGAGGGCCTGAAAAAGCTGCCTAAGTTCGTGCTGCAGATCCTCTTCGCCGGCATTTTCGCGTTCTATCTGTGGCGGAGCGGCTACGGCACCGCCGTCGATTTCCGCTTCTTCGGCCCTCATTCCTGGGATCTCGGCTGGTTCTTCTACCTGTTCGTCATCTTCTACATGGTGGCCTTCAACAACGGCACCAACTTCACTGACGGCCTCGACGGTCTGGCGACCTCGGTCACCTCGGTGATCACGCTGTTCTTCCTGGCTGTCTGCATCGGCTGGAGCTTCATCGAACTGAGCCCTGCCGCCGCGACGATGCTGGGCGCGCTGCTCGGCTTCCTGCTGTTCAACTCCCATCCCGCGAAGATTTTCATGGGCGATACGGGCTCTCTGGCCCTCGGCGGCTTCGTCTGCGCAATGGCGCTTCTGACCCGCGCCCCGTTCATGCTGGTGCTCACGGGCTTCGTCTATGTGGCGGAGGTCTGCTCGGTGATCCTGCAGGTGGCCTATTTCAAGGCGACCAAGGGCAAGCGCCTGTTCCGCATGGCGCCCATCCATCATCATTTCGAGCTGGGCGGCTGGCATGAGACCAAGGTCGTCGCGGTGTTTACGCTTCTTACCGCGGTCTTCTGTATGCTGGCGCTGATCATTTACTAATTCGTGAAACGGAGAGAGAAAATGGATTTCCAGGGGAAAAAGGTTCTGATCGTCGGCATGGCCCGCAGCGGTATGGCCGCGGCGCGGCTGCTTTGCGGCAAGGGGGCGGAGGTCTCCCTGTTCGACGCGAAGAGCGCGGAGGCGCTCGGAGAGAAGCTCGCTGAGCTGTCCGATCTTCCTCTGACGCTCATTCTGGGCGCGGAACCCGCTGAGGAGGTCCTGGCCTCTTTCGAATATCTGATTCTGAGCCCTGGCGTGGCGCCCGACCAGCCCATGGTCGAGAAGGCCGCCTCGCACGGCGCTGCTGTCTGGGGTGAGGTGGAGCTGGCCTGGCTCTTCGCGAAGGCCCCGGTGATCGGCATCACTGGCACCAACGGCAAGACCACCACCGTGAGCCTCTGCACGGAGCTGGTGAAGGCCTGCTTCCCCGGCACCGTCGCCGCGGGCAACATCGGCACCGCCTATTCCGAGGTCACCGAGCAGGTGGAGGCGCCTGACTGGGTGGTCGACGAGCTGTCCAGCTTCCAGCTGGAGATGACCGAGACCTTCCGGCCGAAGATCAGCGCGATGCTGAACATCACCCCCGACCATCTGAACCGCCATCATACGATGGAGAACTACGTCGGCGCCAAGATGAAGGTCTTCGCGAATCAGGGCCGCGGCGACTTCGCTGTGCTGAACGCGGACGATCCCTATTGCGTGAAAATGGGCGGCGAGCTCGCCGCGAAGGAGAACGGCCCCGAGGTAATCTGGTTCAGCCGCCGGATCCGGCCCGGCAAGGGTGTCTGGACCGAGGACGGCCGCTTCTACTCCAACCTGAAGGGGGAGACCGAGGAGCTCGGTCAGATCGCCAAAATGCCCATCTTCGGCTCTCACAATGAAGAAAACGCGCTGGCGGCCATCGCCTGCGCTCTCTGTGCCGGCGTGCCCGCGGAAGCAATCGCGGAACCGCTCTACGCCTTCCGGGGCGTCGAGCACCGCATCGAATACACCGCGACCGTGGACGGCGTCCGTTATTTCAACGATTCCAAGGCCACCAATCCCGATTCCGCCGTGAAGGGCCTCCTTGCGATGCCCGCCCCCACGGTGCTGATCGGCGGCGGCATGGACAAGAAGATTCCGTTCGACGACTGGTGCGAACTGTTCCCCGGCCGTGTCCGCCGGCTGATCCTCCTGGGCGAGACCAGGGAGATCATCCGCGAATGCGCGCTGCGCCACGGCTATCCCGAGGAAAACATCGAGACCGTCGCCACGCTCGAGGAGGCCGTCGAGGCCTGCCGCCTGGCCGCGCAGCCCGGAGACTGTGTCCTGCTTTCTCCCGCCTGCGCCAGCTGGGATATGTTCGAAAGCTATGAGGTCCGCGGCCGCCTGTTCAAGGATCTGGTCCGGGCGTTTCAGTAAATAATCCTGCGAAAATGATCGGGAAAGGAGGAAAGTCCCATGGATGACAAGAAGGGCGTGATCCGCGAGCTGAACGCGGACGATTTCGCCATTCATGACGTAAAGCGCGGACCTTCCTTCCGGTCCCTCGAAAGCAAGGAGCAGTACGAGACCGCCCGGAGCGCGGCGGCCGCGAAGAGACAGGCCGTTTCCGAGCCTCCCCGGGAGGAGGCCGCGGAGACGAAGCGCGCGAAGAAAAAGCGCAGGATCGATCTCTCGGAAATGGACACCTCGTTCCTCCATCCCGCGAAGGATGAGTCGATGAAGGTCGGCAAGGACGATTTCGCGTTTCCGATCAACCTCACCGTCCTCGGCTGCGTGGCGCTTCTGTCCCTGTTCGGCGTCGTGATGGTGGCCAGCTCCAGTTATTACTACGCGTATACCTACATGGGCGACAGCCTGTATTTCCTGGGCAAGCAGATCATGTGGCTGCTGATCGGCGGAATCGTGCTGATCGTTGCCGCGATCTTCCCCATGAAATGGATCAAGCGGCTTTCGCTCGTGATCTACGCCCTGTCGGTTTTTTTCTGCGTGGCGGTGCTGTTCTTCGGCGAGACCGTGAACGGCTCCACCCGCTGGCTCAATATCGCCGGCATCAGCTTCCAGCCCGCTGAATTCGCGAAGCTCGGCGTGGCGATCTATGTAGCGGTCCTGGTCGAGCAATATCAGACGAAGATCAAGAAGCCGGGAATGTTCTTGGCGCTCTTTTCCGTCACGATCATCCCTGCGATTCTCGTCGGTATCGAAAACCTGACCAGCGCTCTGATCATTGCCGTCATCGGTTTCGCAATCATGTTCGTCGGCGGCTGCCGGTTCAAGGGCTTTTTCCTTTTTGTCTTCCCCGTTGCTCTCCTGATTCTGGCGGCGCTGGTCGCGCCCATCATCCTGAGCCGTGTTTACGGCGATGAATGGGCCTCCGTACTGCCCGGCTTTCTCCAAAAGTTATTCAACTTCTTCATGTACCGCACGGACCGGATCTCTTCCTGGATCAACCCCTGGAAGGAAGCCACCGGCGGCGGTTATCAGACGGTCCAGGCGCTCTACGCCGTGGGCTCCGGCGGCTTTTTCGGCCGGGGACTCGGCAACAGCCTGCAGAAGCTCGGCTTCATCCCCGAGGCACACAACGACATCATCTTCGCAGTCATCTGCGAGGAGCTCGGCGTATTCGGCGCGGCCATCGTGATCGTGCTCTTCTCGATCCTGGTCTTCGAGGGCATCAAGATCGCGGCCAACGCGCAGGACCGCTTCGCCGGCTACGTGACGGCCGGCATCACGGCGCAGATCGGTCTGCAGGCCATCCTGAACATGGCCGTCAACCTGAATCTCGTTCCCACCACGGGCGTGTCGCTGCCCTTTATCAGCTACGGCGGCACCTCGCTCGTGTTCCTCATGGCGAGCGTCGGGCTCATGCTCAACGCTTCCCGCCGCGCTCCGGGAAGATGACATGGCCAGGAAAAAGAGCAAAAAGAAGAAGAGGATCGCCCGAATAACCGTCCTCGTCGCGCTGCTGCTTCTGGCCGCGGGTCTGATCTTCCTGAACAGCCGGTTTTTTGCCGTGAAGACCCTCGAGGTGCGCGGCAACTCCGCCGTGAGCGAGGAGGAGATCCTGGCGGGGCTGGAGCTCCGCGAGGGGACCAATCTGGTCCGCTACATGCTCCGGAACCTGCTTCACAAGCCGGAATGCGACCCCAGACTGCAGGATTGCCAGGTCTACGTCTACTGGCCGGACAAGGTGGTGGTCGAGGTGCGCGAGCAGAGCTTCATCGGCTACATCTACTATCAGGGCAGTTACCTCTGCCTGAACCGCGAGGGCGTCGTGATCGCGAGCGCGGCGGAGCGCGAATATGAGATCCCGCTGATCCGCGGCGTGGAGGTCGGCTCGTTCGAGCTGGGGCGTCAGCCCGTCACCGACGACGCGGCCTGCTTCCGCGAGGTGCTCACCGTCGCCACCGTGCTGAACAAGTACGGGCTGACCGGCGAATTCGCCGAGATCAACGTGCGCGATCCGAAGAACGTCATCCTCTATTCGGAGAAGCTGGAGGTGCGCCTGGGCGTGCCGGAGGACGCGGACCTGAAAATCCGGACGCTCCGCGCCTTTACGGAAACCTATCCGGAGCTTCGCGGCGTGCTCCATATCGAGGACATGGGCGGACAGATCCATCTCGAACCTTTTCAGTAAAAAAGCCTTGATTTCAGACGGAAAACATTATAAAATTAAGCAATGATATATTCTGCGGGAGGCAGGCATCGCGCCGTCTTCCGCGGACGTGTTTTCCCTATGGGGATTTCCTCTCGGGAAGACGCTGTTAAGGAGGAAAGAATGCTGGAATTCGATACCGTTGCGAATGACGTGATGGATGATGTAGCAGCCAAGATTCTGGTCATCGGCGTGGGCGGCGGCGGCGGAAACGCGGTCGAGCGCATGATTGCCTGCGGGCTCGAGGGCGCCGATTTCATGCTGGCCAATACGGATAAACAGGTCCTGTTCAGAGGACAGGCCCCCCGCAAGCTCCTGCTCGGTGAGAACGTCACCGGCGGCAAGGGCGCCGGCGGCAAGGCCGAGGTGGGCCGTCAGGCGGCCGAGGAGAGCGTGGAGGAGCTCCGCAACGCTCTGACCGGCTACGACATGGTCTTCATTACGGCCGGCATGGGCGGCGGCACCGGCACCGGCGCGGCTCCCATCGTCGCGAAGCTGGCCCGCGAGCAGGGCATCCTGACCGTCGGTATCGTCACCAAGCCGTTCTTCTTCGAGGGTCCCCGCCGCATGAAGCAGGCGAAGGAGGGCATCGAGGCGCTCTCTGAGCAGGTCGACAGCCTGATCGTCATCGCCAACGACCGTCTCCTCGAGATCTGCGACGAAAAGACCAGCATGCTCGAGTCCTTCTCCATGGCGGACGATATCCTCCGTCAGGGCGTGCAGGGCATTTCCGACATGATTTACCGTCCCGGCATCATCAACCTGGACTTCGCCGACGTGAGAAGCGTCATGAGCAACCATGGCTTCGCCCACATGGGCATCGGCCGTGCCTCCGGCGAGGGCAAGGCGGCCAAGGCGGCCGAGATCGCTATTTCCTCCCCGCTGCTCGACACCACCGTGGCGGGCGCCCGGGAGCTTCTGGTCAACGTCTGCGGCAACCGCAACCTCGGCATGCGCGACATCCAGACCGTGATGAGCAGCATCTACGCGCTGGTGGACGAGGACGCCAACGTCGTCTTCGGTTCCTCCATCGATGACGGGCTGAACGATGAGATCATCGTCACCGTGATCGCCACCGATTTTCCCGCCGACCGGCCGATCCGGCCCTACGCGCCCGCGAAGCCCCAGGAGAAAGAGCCTGAGCCCGTGAAGCCCGCCGAGCAGCCCGCCGTGAAAGAGGAGATGCCCTTCGTGTTCCCGGTCCCGGACGCGCCCATGACCTTCGTGCCGGAGCCTGTCTTCGAGCAGAAGCCGGAGGAGCCTCAGCCCTCCGCGGGCGACGGCCCCGACATCCCCGTCTTCCTGCTGCGCCGTCATCAGGAAGGAAAATAAAGCAAATAAAGGCTGAAGGAGTCCTTCAGCCTTTTCTGTTGAGGTCGATATGAAAAACGTTTTGATCTACGCCAACGAAGGCCGGGACCGCGGGCTTTGCCACTCGGTCCGTCTGGCGGAGCTGCTGCGGGCCGAGGGCCTCTCTGTGTTTTCGCCGGCGGAGAAGGAGCTCCCGGGCGCGAGCCCTCTGGACCGGAGCGAGGCTGCCCTGGCGGACCTTGCGGTGGTGCTCGGCGGCGACGGGACCGTCATCCGCGCGGCGCACTGGCTGGAGGGCCTGGAAGTACCCCTTGTGGGCGTAAATTTGGGCCATTTAGGCTATATGACGGAGATTTCGGAGAATGAGTCGGCCGAACAGCTGAAACGCGTTTTACGGGGCGAATTTCGCGTCGAGAAGCGGATGAAGCTCGAGGCAGTCCTGCGCTGGGCCGACGGCCGGGAGGAGACGCTCCGGGCGGTCAACGACTTCGTGCTCCGCCGCAGCGACTACTCCGGCGCCATCTCCTTCTCGGCGGAGGTGAACGGCGTCCCGCTCACGGACTTCCGCGGCGACGGGCTGATCGTCGCGACCCCCAACGGCTCCACCGGCTACAATCTCTCCGCCGGCGGCCCGATCCTCAATCCCGCGGCCGAGAACCTGATCCTGACGCCCCTGTGCAACCATTCCATCACCGCCCGCTCCTTCGTGCTGGCGGGCTCCGACCGGGTGACGCTCCGCGTCGCGCCGGCCGAGTATCAGGACGCTCCGCTTTTCTCCTGCGACAGCTTCGAGCACCGGCGCATCGAGCAGCCCTGCGTGATCACGCTCAGAAAGAGCGCGGACGCCTTCTGCCTGATCCGTCTGGGCGAGGAGAGCTTCTTCCGTGTGCTCGAGGAAAAGATGGGAAGATGAAGAAAATCGGGATCATCGGCGAGAACTACGCCGGTTTTACGACCGGAACGCGGACAGCCTGCCGTGCGCTTTACGAAATACGCCATTAAAAAAACCGGCCGAAGCCGGTTTTTTCTTTTGTCTGAAAATCACTCGAACTCGCTGCCGGTGACGGCGGAGAGGTCGATGCCCTTGGTGTCCTTCACCTTGGCGAACATGAGCACGAGGCCCACGGCCGTGCCGGTCATCGCGACAATCGCGGTGATGATGCCGATCTTCGCGTCGCCGTAGATGTTGATCAGGATCATCGTGGCGAGCATGGACACGCCGTAGATGACGCCGGAGAGCAGGGAGGAGACCGTGGTCACGGAGACGCGCATGTTGGTGGGCGCGGACTCCGAGGCGATCAGGCTGACCATGTCGCCGCTGGACCAGTAGCTGCCGATGGCCGCGCCGCAGAGCGCGCCGACCGCGTAGGGATTCCACTGCTTCGTGCAGCCGATGTAGAACAGAAGATAGGTGACGAGGGAGATCAGCGCCATCACCATCGCGGAGACGCGGCGTCCCCATTTGTCGGCGATGAAGCCGGGGATCAGCTGCAGGGCCGCGCTGGAGAAGGGGAAGATGAACAGCGCCTTCGTGGCGAAGGCCGTGGCCATGTCCGCCGCGGCCGCCTGGCCGAGCTCTTCCACGAACGGGATCGAGTAGCCGTAGGTCATGACGGTCTCGTAGTAGTTGGTGATGATCATGCCGAACATCAAAAGACCGTTGCTGATCACGATCCAGAGCAGCTGCTTGTTGGTGAGGCACATCTTCAGGCCGCTGATCAGGCCGCCCTGTTCCTGGGTCGCGTCGTGGGCGACCTTCGCGGCGGCGCGCTCCTCGTCACTCATGCGGAGGTAGTTCACACGGGAGATCAGGAAGGCGTCCGACTCACGGATGCAGAAGAGGGCGATCACGGCGATGATCAGCGTCATCGCGGCGGGCAGGAAGTAGACCATGCGCCACTGGGACAGGTCGGTGTCGGGGATATAGCGGTTGCGGAGCACCGGGATCATGAACATGCCCAGGGTGGCGACGCACTTGATGACGGAGTAGAGGGTGGCGCGGTACTTGGCCGGCGCGCTTTCCATGATGTAGATGGCCTGCATGTCGTGCGGCGTGAAGAACGCGATTACGATGGCGCCGAGAATGTAGACGGGGATGTTCGTGGAGATGCCGACGAGCACCAGGCCGAGGCCCATGCCCAGCGTGTTGATCACCAGGAAGATCTTCCGGCCGTAGCGGTCGGACAGGGGCTTGTACAGATAGGCGAGACCCGAGGCGATCAGCGAGACCATGCCGAGCGCGCTCATGCGGGCGACGGCGAAGTCCTTGCCGACGATGGGCGCGAACACCTCGGAGGCGATGACGTACTGCATCTGGGTGCCGATCTGGGTGGTGACCTCATCCGCGATGTAGATCACGGAGATCACGATGATGAAATAGATGAGGTACAGCGGGCCCTTGGGCTTCTGCATTTCCCGCTCGAGGCGGGCGAACTCGCGGGCTTCCCCCGCCTTGCGCTTGGCGCGCTGTTCTTCGGTTTCGGTTTTCGTTTTCATGGGAATCTCCTTGGGACTTGCGCGGGCCGTGCCGCTTTATTGGATTTCGGTATAGTCGAGAAGGGTCCTGCCGCCGTAGACGGCCTCCCAGTTCCGGCGGAAGCTTTCGCATTCGAGCTCCGTCGAGGGGGAGCCGGCCAGGGTCCGGAGCATCGGCAGCGTGACGGTCGCCGCGGGGACGCCGTCCTCGAACAGCCGGGAGATCTGGGACGCGACCCGGAAGGAGGCGCCGAGGACCTTCGCGTCGAGGCCCTGCTCGAGCAGCGCGTCCTGCATGCGGACCGCCTGCCCGGGACCGTCCTCCGACAGGTTGTCGATGTGGGAGACATAGGGCGCGACGTAGGCGGCGCCGGCTTTCGCGGCGAGGAGCGCCTGCGGGACGCTGTAGACCGCCGTGGCGCAGACCGTGAAGCCGCGGGCGCAAAGCCCCGTCATCACCGGCAGGAGCTCCGCCTGCATCGGTACCTTGAGGCAGAGGGGCTCGCCGAGAAGCTTTCGGAGGGCCTCCGCCTCCCGGTAGGGCGTGTCGCCGCCGAACGCGGTCAGCTGCGCGAAGAGGAGCTTGTCTCCGATGAGCTCACGGATCTTTGCGAGCCGTTTCGCGGGATCGGGCGCCTTTTCGCGGGCGAGGATGGTGGGATTGGTGGTCACGCCGTCCAGCGGGAACAGGGAGAAGGCCTCCCGGATCTCGTCGGTATTGGCGCTGTCGAGAAAGAGTAGCATTTTTCTGCCCCCGTTATTTGGTTTCCATTTTCCGGTACTGCTCGTAGGTGAAGGTGAGGCGCTTGCCTTCCTCGATGCGCTTCGCCGCGCCCTCCAGCATCTCCCAGTCGCTCTCGTAGGAGTGGAAGCTGGTGGCCCGGTGGGTGTAGGTGCCTACGGGGATCCCGAGCTGGTCGGCGATCCGCTTCTGGATCTCGATCAGCGCGAAGGCGTTCATGAAGGTGGCCTTGCAGGCGTCGTTGGAGCGGAAGAGGATGGCGAGGTCCAGCTTGCCGTCGTGCACCATGAACTGCAGATGCTGGAGGCACGCGGGGTCGAAGTTGCCGATGTCGGCGATGCTCCGGACCATCACGCAGGCCCGGCGGCTCAGCGGGTTCTTGCGGAGCTCCTCGACGACGAAATCCAACTGGTCGATGCCGTTCATGTTGACCATGCGGTCATGGTAGGTATAGGGCTCCTTGCCCTCGGCGATGGCCCAGTCCAGGGCGCCGTCCAGCATTTCGTCCAGGTATTTTTTCAGCGCGTCCGGCGTGCAGAAGGCGACGCGGGAGATGCGGGGCTCCTCCAGCGGATGCTCGACGCAAAACGTCATCGCGACTTCCTTGCAGCGGGTGTTCCAGTCGGGGCAGTCCAGTACCTCGCCCTCATTTTGGAGGATCAGGATCGCCTGATGAAAGGCATCAGGCAGGGTGTTTCCTTTTACAAGAAATTCGCGCATGACCGCTTCTCCTTTTCACGATATATTGCTATGAGTATACAGGAAGGTGGGGAATTTTTCAATAATTTAATGAAGAGGCTGCCGGCGGGTATTGACCGAGAGGCTGCCGGCGGGCGGGGCAAAGACGCTTCGCGGGCCGGAGGAGGGATTTTTGCTACAGTATCCCGCGTTTTTGAAATTACTGTAGTAGGTCCGCTATGTTCCGCGGAAGAAATTGCTACAGTTTTCGGCGATTTTCGAAATACTGTAGCAGGCCGCGACGGGTTAATGCGGAATTTTGCTACAGTTTTCGGCGTTTTTTGAAAAACTGTAGCATGTTTTCCCGCGGAGGAGGCCACCGGCTGTGCTTTCGACAGGATTTTCCCGGGCAAAACGCCGGGAGATTACTACAGTATTTCCGATTTTTTCAAATACTGTAGCATTTCCGGCGGAAACGGCCGGAGAGGCTGCTACAGGATTTTCGTTTTTCGCGATTACTGTAGTATTTTTCATCCTCCCAATGGTTTTGCCGCCGTTCTTTTTTAGCCTCGCAAAGGTTTGCCGCCGTTCTTCACCGGCTTTCCGATGCTTTTTCGTCTTTTCCCCGTCCCCACCCCTTTTTTCGCAAAAAAAGAGCCCGCCGGTCGGCGGACTCTTTGGCAAAAACTGTTTTATTCCAGCGCGAAGACGAAGGCGGCGCTGTCGGAGATCTCGATGTCGTCGGGCGTGATTGCCATCGCGCATTCTTCGACGGCGTCGCATTTCATCATGCCGCGCGCGTAGGTCGTGTTGGAGTAGAAATTGATCTCGCCCCAGTTGTAGTCGATGCTGAGGACCTGGCCCAGCTTCGCGCCGGAGGCGGCGCAGAGCACCGCGGCCTTGTGGCGGGCGTTCTCCGCGGCCTGGGTCAGCAGCTCGTCCTTGACCGCGTCGCGGTCCTTCACGGTGAACTGCACGTTCAGCTCCGGCTCGGCCTTGGTGCGTGCGAGGGCGGAGAGCAGCTTCGACATCAGCGCGGTGTCGAAGGGGAAGCGCAGCGTCAGGTTCTGACGGCAGACGTAGCCCTTGAAGACGCGCTTCGAGTTGCCGCGTCGGTCGTTCTCGTATTCATACTGCGCGTCGACGCTGTAGTAGAGCGTCTTCAGGTCCTTGGCCTCGAAGCCCAGGGGCTCGATGGCCTTCTGCAGCTCCGCGAGTTCCTTCGCGCCCTGGCTGAGGGCCTTTTCGTAATCGACGGCGCCGGAATCCAGCGACATGCTGATTTCGATGGTATCGGGGGAAAGCTTCAGCTTTCCGGTCCCCTTGACGGTAACGGTACGTTCCATTTGGATATTCCTCCTTGTTGTTCGATGCGGACAGTATAGCGGATCGCCCGGCCGGAAAGGTCGCCCCGCAGGCGACTTTTCGGAAAGAGCTCTCCGCGGAAGATCTTACAGAAAGCGCTCCAGCACGCGGGCGAAGGCCTCGAGGCCCTCCTGGTCCGCGGGCGAGAAGCGGTCGGGCACCGGGCTGTCCATGTCGAGGACGCCGCAGATCTGCCCGTCCTTGCGCAGCGGGATGACCAGCTCGGAGCGGGAGGCGCCGTCGCAGGCGATGTGGCCCGGGAAGAGGTGCACGTCCGGCACCCGCTGCGTGAGGCCGGTCTCGGCCGCCGTGCCGCAGACGCCCCGGCCGAAGGGGATCTTCGTGCAGGCGGGCTTTCCCTGGAAGGGCCCAAGCTCGAGCAGGCGCCCGTTCGCCAGATAGAAGCCGGCCCAGTTCAGCTCGCCGAGCCGGGCGGCGAGCAGCGCGGAGGCGTTTGCCATAAGGCTCACCGGGTTCTCCACGTCCTCGCAGAGGGCGGCGAGATCGGCCGCCAGATTTTCGTACTCTTTTTCCATATTCACCTCGCGCGGGACTCGCCCGCAAGCTCCGGCAGACGCTTCATCAGCACGTCGCCGTAGCGCTTCAGCCAGCGGTCCCATTTCCGGTAGTCGGGAAAGACCCGAAGCACCTCCGCGTAGAAGGCCTTCGAGTGGTTCATGTGTTTGCGGTGGCAGAGTTCGTGCACCACCACGGCGTCCAGCACCTCGGGCGGGGCGAGGAGCAGCAGGCAGTTGAAGTTCAGGTTGCCCTTTGCCGAGCAGCTTCCCCAGCGGGTGTGCTGGTGGCGGACGGTGATCCGGCCCGCGGTCACGCCGACGGCCGGGGCGTAGAAGTCCACGCGGCTGCGGAAGACCTCCTTCCCGCGGCGCAGAAGCTCCGCGAGCTCCTCCTCGGTGAGAGGCTTTTCCGCGCCGATCTCCCGGCTTTTCTCGGCGAGCCGCGCCTGCGTCCGGAGGATCCAGTCCTCGCGGGCCTTCACGATCCGGTCGATCTCCCGTTTCGGACAGAGCCGCGGCGCCCGCACGGTGACGCCCAGGGTGGTCACCTCGACCTTGACCGAGCGGCGCGCGCTCCGTATCAGCGTATATTCGATCATGGCATCTTCTTTCGCTTTGGTATTGCGCTTCTATTATACCTTATCCCGCGGAGACGCACAAGGGGAGAGGCTGTTTGTTGTGCTTGACCTTGCCACGCATGTGGCATATAATCAATTAGATAAAAACTGTGCTTGGAGGACCGGATATGAACGACAAGAAACGCTCCGGCCTCGCCTTCTGGCTCCTCGTGTGGGGCCTGGGCCTGGCCGGCCAGATTTGCTGGAACATGGAAAACCAGTGGTTCAACACCTTCGTCTACGCCAAGATCGGCAAGGACCCGTCCATCATTACGGGCATGCTGATCTGGTCCGCGGCGGCCACTACCTTCTCGACCTTCTTCTTCGGCACCTGGGCGGACCGTACCGGCAAGCGCCGCACGTTCATCTCGCTCGGCTATATCCTCTGGGGCATTTTCACCATCGTGTTCGGCCTCACCGAGTTCATCAGCCGCGAGCTCTACGCGCTGATCGCCTTCTCCGTGGTCGCGGCCGACACCGTGATGAGCTTCTTCGGCTCGATGGGCAACGACGCGGGCTTCAACACCTGGATCAACGACTGCCTGAACGAAAAGAACAGCGGCCAGCTGGGCGCGATGATGGCCACCACGCCTGTCCTGGGCACGCTGCTCGGCACCGTGGTCGGCGGCCTGCTCGTGGGCTCCGACGACAATTACATGCGGCTCTTCGTCGTGATGGGCATCTTCGTGATCGCCTTCGGCCTGCTTTCCGTCTTCGCCCTCAACAAGAACGATGACGTGGCGCCCAACAAGGAGGGCAGCTTCTGGCATCAGTTCTTCAGCGTGTTCAATTTCAAGAAGTTCGTGGCCGAGCGGGATCTGGTGCTGGTCAACATCGCCGTCTCCGTCTACTTCATCGGCTTCAACGCCTTCTTCGCCTACATCGGCAACTATCTGATCTACTACCTGGGCTACACGCCGGACCAGATGGGCATCATCGAGGCGGTGCCGCTGGTGCTCAGCATGTTCATCGCGATCCCCGTGGGCGCGCTCCTGAACCGCAACAAGCATCCCTACTGCGCCATCGGCTCCACCCTCGTTTCCATCGTGGGCCTGCTGATCCTCTTCACCGTGAACCGCGGCAACGTGGATCCCTCGAAAATCTTCAACCTGCGCCTGTGGGCAGGCATCTTCATCACCGGCTGCGGCTACATCGGCATCCTGCAGACCATGAAGGTCTGGTCCCAGCAGCTCTATCCGGAGGGCTCCCGCGGTCAGTTCGAGGGCATCTGGATCCTCTTCTTCGTGCTGATTCCCATGGTCGGCGGCTCCTTCCTGGGCGAGGCTGTGGTCAAGACCAGCGGCGAGACCTTCGTGAACGAGACCAGCGGTCTCACCGAATACATCCCCAACGGCAACGTCTTCATGGCGGCGGTGGTCTTCATCGCGCTGTCCCTGATTCCCATGTTCCTGACGCTCCGGAAGAAGGCCAAGGCCTGAGCTTTTCCGGCTCCGCAAAAGAATTTTCCCGAGGTATTGCATGAAAACCCTCACGCTCCGCATCCAGAAGGACCAGGCGTATCCGATCAGCCCGAAGCTCTACGGCATCTTTCTGGAGGACATCAATTTCGCCTGCGACGGCGGTCTGAACGCCAACAAGGTGGTCAATTACAGCTTCGACGGGCTGTATTATGACAAGAAGGCGGGCCGCGCCCTGTCCGATCCGCTCCGCTACTGGACCCTCACGGGCGGAGTGGCGGAGAGCGAATGTGCCGGCCAGATTTCGGAGAAGACCCGTTTCCTTTCCTTCTACGTGAAGGAGGAGGCGGTCCTGTCGAATCTGGGCTACAACGGCCATGCCGAGTACGCCACCAAGCCCGCCATGTCGGTAGAGGAGGGACACTCCTACGAGTTCTCCTGCCTGATCCGCGGCAACTTCCGCGGCACGGTCACGGCCTGGGTGGAGGACGAGGCAGGCGAAGCGCTGACCGATGTCTTTACCTTCGATATCCCGAATGCCTGGGCGGAGAAGAAGGGGCTGCTCGAGGGTCTGCGCTCCGAGTACGGCAAGCTGATGCTCCGCTTCACCGGCCACGGCTACGTGGACCTGGATCTGGTCTGCCTGAGCGACGCGGACTGGTGGGGCAAGGGCGATCCCAAATGGACCGGCGGCCGCTTCCGCCGCGACATGGTAGAGGCGCTCCGGGAGCTTCGTCCGAAGTTCCTGCGCTTCCCCGGCGGCTGCATCGTCGAGGGCCGCTGCCCCGGCAACGAGTACAACTGGAAGCACACCGTGGGACGGCTCGAGGAGCGCGAAGCGAATTTCAACCTCTGGAGCGAGACCATGGAGGACGGCGGCTACTGCCAGTCCTATCAGCTCGGCTTCTACGAATATTTCTGTCTCTGCGAGGATCTGGGCGCCGAGCCCCTGCCGACCCTTTCCGCCGGCCTGTTCTGCCAGGCGCGCACCCGCGAGAAGATCGCGCTCGACGACCCGAAATTCGAGGAAGAGACCGTCGCGAATTACCTCGACCTGATCGAATTCGCGAACGGCGTCCCCGGCAGCAGCAAGTGG
The DNA here is from genome assembly GCA_045641505.1 of Bianqueaceae bacterium. GTDB lineage: Bacteria > Bacillota > Clostridia > Lachnospirales > Bianqueaceae > JAZQNF01. The sequence goes on from JAZUHB010000127.1 coordinate 26,992, forward strand.
GCCGAGCTCCGCGTGCAGATGGGGCATCCCGCCCCCTTCGGCCTGAAGATGATCGGCGTCGGAAACGAAAACTACGGCCGGGCCTACCGGGAACGCTTCGAACGGATCGAGAAGGCGGTGCACAAGGTGCATCCCGAGATCCGGCTCGTGTTCTGCGGCGGCCTGCGCTCCTGGAAGCTCACGCTCGCCGGCAAGTGGGACTACGTAAAGACGCTCTGCCCCGGCGGCTGGCTGGACGAGCACGTCTTCCGCTCGCCCCGCTGGTTCATCCGCAATAACCGCCGGTATGACCGCTACGAGCGCGGGACCGCCAAGGTCTATCTCGGAGAATACGCGGCGAACGGCGAGCTCGCGGGCCGCAGGTACGCGGTGGAGAAGGCCAATCCCTTCATCTCCGCGCTGGCCGAGGCAGCGTTTCTGACCGGCATCGAGCGGAATGCCGACGTCGTGGACATGGCGTCCTACGCGCCCCTGTTCAACATGGTGGGCGGCGTGAACTGGTCCCACAACCTGATCGTGTTCAGCTCCCGCTACCTGATGAAAACCGCCAACTACATGGTCCAGCAGCTGTTCGGCGCGAACTACGGCGAGAACTACGTGCCCGTCAAGGCGAATCTCCCGAAGGGCTGCTTCTGCTCCTGCACCTACAACGGAAGGGACTATTTCCTGAAGATCGTGAACACCACCCGGGCCGATTACGGTCTGGCGCTCCCCGGCCGTAAGATGGAGCACCGCTGCATCACCGGCGCCCCGGGGACCCGCAATTTCCTCACCTTCAAGGGCGTGCCCGCCCATCCGGTCGACATCCGCGAGGGCGTGCTCAATCCGCCCCGCGACGAGTTCGACGGCAAACGCGTGAAACGCGAGGAGGGCCTCGAGGAGCAGTGCCTGGCGCTGCTTCGCGCTCACTCGGTCAATCTTTTCATCATTCCCGAAAAACAAGGAGAAAAAGAATGAAGCTCTATGTCAAACAGAAGGCCCTGACTCTTGGGGACACTTTTTCCGTGATCGACGAGACCGGCGCGGACCTCTACACCGTGAAGGGCAGCGCGCTCCGCAAGCTGAAGCTGACCGATACGGACAAGAAGGAGATCGCGGTGCTCAAGCGGAACAGCTTTTCCGTGGCGCCCTGCTATGTGCTCAAGCGGAACGGCCAGAAGGTCGCGAAGATCAAAATGAGAGTCACCGGCAACAAATACAGCGTGAAGGGGCTCGGCTGGACCGTGAAGAGCGATCTGCTCCTGCGGACCTTTACCCTGAAGGACGGTCTGAAGGAGATCGCCGAGGCCGGCAAGAAGGCCCTCAGCATCGGCGATTCCTACGAATTCGAGATCAAGGAAGGCATCGATACCGTGAACGCCCTGATGGTGCTCATCGCGGTGGACGCTTGCCTGGAAATCAGCACCGGAAAGAAATGACGGAAGGCGGCTGTCTTTCTTCGACCCCCAAAAACCGATCAACGAATCAGCCAAGAATAAGGAGGACTCTATGCGTAAACGGAACCTGCTCCTAACCGCAGCCCTGGCCGCGGCCGTCATCAGTATGCTCCTGCTTGCCGCGTGCGGCGGCGACCCGGGACACGGAAACAAAGAAGAATCCTCCCAGACGAGCGTCGGGGAGGAGAGTGAAGAATCCAAAGGCGAAACCGTCGCCAAGATCAACGGCGGCGCCGACGATGTCGGAATTTACTCCATCGTCGTCCGGCTGACCAAACAGGCCGCCGACAAGGGCGTGATCGAGCTGGTTTACTACGGCCCGAAGGGCTCTCCCCAGGAGAACTCGATCGTCAACACCTTCCGCATCGAGTATTGGAAGGATGAGGCCGGTACCTTCGAGATCCGGACCTTTTACAACGGCGAGGTGTATCAGAATCAGCATAAGAAGGACGAGGTGAAGGTCACCAATACCTTCGACGCGTCCCTCCGCGCGGGCCTCGTGATCATTTCCTACACGCCCGACGGCGGGGAGACTCAGGAGATCTTCCGCGCCGACGCGGATTATTTCCGCGGCTGAACGTCTCAGAAACTGCGCAAAAAAAACTACCTGCGATTTTTCGCAGGTATTTTTTTCGTTCAGGAAAGAGAATCAGTAGGGATAGCTGAAGGAAGTGTTCGCCACAGTGATCATCGTGACGAGCAGGGTGTTGATCAGCGCGCCCAGCCAGATCTTGCCGGTCATCCGGTAGCAGCGGACGCCGATGGCCGCCGCGATGGCGAGGATCGGCACGAAGGGGATCATCAGGATCGGGATCAGCGCCATGCCGGTGCGGAGCAGCGCCATGATGCCGCCGCCGGAGAAGATCCCGCACCACAGCGTCCCGTTCAGGAACGGAGTGGGCAGGTAGGTGATGATCAGCATCAGCGCGGGCGCCAGCACGTTCCACAGAGCGCAGATTGCGATCTGCTTGCCCTCGGACCAGTCGTTGAAGGTCGAGCGGGAGACCGCCAGGCTGTTGAAGATGTAATAGACCGCGAAGAAGGGCAGGTAGCGGACGGCGACCCAGGCCTTGGCGCCGTCGAACACGCGGATGTCGAAGGTCCAGAAGCGGAAGTCGGTCTGGTTCACGAAGTCGGCGAAGAACACCAGGCCGAAGGTGCAGGCGGTCACGATGAGCGCGAGCAGCAGGGTCTTCCAGAACGCAGTCTTCCCGATGGCAAGGCCGAGCTCTTCCTTGTTGGGCTTGATCTTCTTGCCGAAGCCGCGGCGGACGCTCGCCAGCGCGATCAGACCGCAGCCGACGCTCCAGAGGCCGACGCCGCCGGTAGTATCCTGCGGCCAGACCGGATTGACCAGCAGCGCGTAGCCAAGCAGCAGGAGCGGGATGATCAGCAGGAAGCAGATCAGGCCGCTGCCGACGTTGTTCCAGACGTAGCGGCCCCAGCGGGCGGGCGTCTCGATCGCGGGCTCCTTCTCGGCACGGAGCTCCTTGAAGAAGGGAAGGCTGAGCAGCAGGTCGGTGAAGGGCACCACGAACAGGAAGAAGCCGATCAGGCCGATCAGGTTGAAGATTTCTTTCAGGACCCAGATCTGGTTGGAGGAGGGCAGCGTGCGGGGCGCGGGCATGGAGTGCTCGAAGGCGTCCAGCATGTAGCCGACCACCTTCGTCGAGAAGTGGTTGGTGGCGTGGAACTGCGGGGGATTGTAGAGGACGATGCTGTAGCCGTTCTTCTCGTTGGTGTAGAAGACGCCCTCCTTGATGTCCGTCACGACGGGCTGGCCGGAGTGGTAGAGGACCAGGTTCTTGGATTCCTCGCTCGTCAGCAGATCGTTGGCGGAGTCGTAGAAGAACTCGTCATACTTGCCCTCGATCACGCCGATGTTGCAGAGGTAGCCCTGATGGGGCGTATCCGTAACGATGTTGTCGGGGTAGTTGCCGATGATCACGCCCGTGTTCACGAGATTTGCGGCGTGAGCGGTCTCGGCGTCGGCGCCCGCGGCGAGCAGCGCGCGCTCGAGTCCGGTGAAGTGGGCCATGGTCGTGTTGGTGTAGCCGCCGCCCATGGAATGGCCGGTCACGCCGATGCGGGCGGGATCGACGAAATCGAGGGTCGCCGCGTAGTAGACGAACTCGATCATGCCGCCGCTGCGGACCGCGGGAGTCTGGGAGAGCCCCTCGCGCGCCACATCGGAATCACCGTGGCCGTAGTCGTTCATCGAAATGACCACGTAGCCGCGGCGGGCCAGCTCGACGTAGTTCGCGTCCTGCATTTCGCGGTTGTTCAGGTAGCCGTGGCTCGCGATGACGCAGGGGGCCGGGTTTTCGGCGGTCGCGTTCTTCGGCCGGAACAGGTAGCCGGTAAGGGTGCCCGCGTCGGTCTCGATGGAGAGCTCGTTCATCTCGATCATCCCGAAACGGGTCTGGGTGATGCCGGCGAGCAGGATGCTCAGAAAACAGAGCACCAGCGCCAGCGCCAGTTGGATCTTGTTCTGTTTTTTCACGTTCGATTCTCCTTTTCAAATGAGGATGTCTGTATTATAATTGAAATATATGCGATTTGCAAATGAGACAAGGAGTATTTGAAGTGAGTTCGAAGTCTAAGAAAAAAACCGTCGACTGGAAAAAAATAGGTTCCATCCTGCTGGTCGCCGTGCTGCTCGTCGTGGCCTGGCGTACCGGCGTGCTGCGCGACGTGTTCGCGGATCTGCTGGGCATCAATGTGTCCGAATCGCAGGAGGAGTCCGAGCCGGGCTTCGTTCTGGTCGACTCGGAGGAGGACCGGGAGACCTCGCAGGATACGAAGCAGGAATCCAAGCCCGCCGTCATCAAGGGCCAGAAGTACTATTCCAAGGACGACGTGGCTCTGTATCTGCATCTCTACGGCCAGCTGCCTCCGAACTACCTGACCAAGAGCCAGGCCGAGAAAAAGGGCTGGGTCGCCAGCAAGGGCAATCTCTGGAAGGTGACCGACAAGGGCTGCATCGGCGGCGACCGCTTCGGCAACCGTGAGAAAATCGTGCCCAACAAGAGCGGCCGCGTCTGGTATGAGGCCGACGTGAACTATCGGGGCGGCTACCGCGGTGAGGAGCGCCTGCTTTACTCGAACGACGGTCTGATCTACTACACGAACGACCATTACGAGACCGCCACCCGCCTGTACTGAGGAGGTTTCCATGAGCATATTTCTGAACGGGAAACATATGAAGACGAAGGAGGGCGCCCACGCCTATCTGAAGCGCCGCCTGCATTTTCCCTCTTATTACGGGAACAACCTCGATGCCCTCTACGATCTGCTGACTGCCTGGGTGCAGGGCGAGATCGTGATCAAGAACGCGAACGCGCTCGTCGTCAACCTCGGTGATTACGGCGTGTCCATTCTGGAGACCTTCCGTGACGCGGATCAGGAGTGCGACGCGATCACGGTGAAGATTTTGTGGTCCTGATATGAAAAAAAGAACTGCGTTTCGCAGTTCTTTTTTTGTGCCTTTTCTCAGTATAGCTTCTTGATCTCTTCCTGCATTTCCGGGTAGAGCGCCGCGTTTTGGAAGCTTTCCCAGGACAGGCTGCCGTCCTCGCCGACGGTGTAGACCGTGCCGCCCTGGATCAGGGCCGCGCCGCGCTTCGAGCTCACCACGTTGTAGCTGGAGTAGCCGCTGACCTGGTTGTAGATCAGCTCGACACCCTTGTACCGCAGTGCGAAATCATTCACGTGATCGTGGCCGCAGATGAAGGCCTGGGTGCTGCCGAGCTCGAGGATCGCGTCGAACATGCCGCTGTTATAGTCCGGGCAGCAGACACGCTCGCGGCGGAGGCCGGAGAGGAGCACGGTGCCGCGGAGGGGCGAGGCCGCGCCGCCGTTGTCGAAGAAGAGGGGACGGTGCGTGAGGGCTTCGGCGACCAGCGCGTCGGTGGCGGCGGGGTCGCTGCCGGCCAAATCCTTCATGTAGTCGAACGAGGCCAGGGTGGGGTAAATCGCTTCCAGTTCGGTGTAGGCCGTCTGCATTTCGGGGAGGGCGATGTGGTCGAAGACCAGGGAGCGGACGGGTCCGCCGGCCAGCGCCTCGATCCGTCCGACCGTTTCCTTATACCAGACGATCTGGCTTTCCTTCAGGCAGTCGTAGGAGGAACCGCTCGTGTCGAGGCCGTATTTTTTCATGTCGGCCTTCGTCATGTCCGCGCCGCCGTCCAGGAAATACAGGGACTGGATCAGCGTGCCGTCGGCCTTCGCGAGGTTCACGACGTGATTGCCCGCGCCCCAGACCTTCGTGCCGTCCGCGGTCGTTTTGGCCGTTTCGTCGAGCAGGCAGTGCGGATAGGAGGCGAAGAGCTTCACCATGCTCTGCCGGGACATGCTCCAGATATTGTCGCCCTCGTGATTGCCGAGGACGCAGGTCCAGTAGACGCCAAGCTCCTCGAAGACCGAGCAGAGCTGCTTCGCGCGGCGACGGTTCAGGGCAGAGGTGATATTGTCGCCCACCAGCACGACCAGGTCCGGCTTTTCGCGGACGATGTTCCGGATCATGAGCTCCATCGTGACCTCGCCCTTTTCCTTGTTGTGGTCCAGGTGCAGGTCGGTGAAGCCGAGGATGCGGAACGCGCCGCCGTTTTCCTTGTACAGGGTGGTGAATTCGCTGTCCTCGAGCAGCGCCGCGTCATAGTCGGGATTCTTCGCGAGGAGACTCCCGTCGATGCGGTACGTGACGGGAAGGAGGGCCAGGAGGACGGCGCCGGTGAGCACGAGCGCGGCCAACGCGGCGCAGATGACCGTGATTACGGTCTTTTTCTTGTTTTTCATAGTGAATTCTCCTTATATTCGGCTGTCAGGTCTCCGTAGCGGAGGCGGCGGCCGTCGAACTCGACGGGGGTGCGGCGGACGCGCTCGCAGAAGGCCTCGAACGTTTCGCGCGTGGCGTCGCTCAGCTCGCAGATCCAGTAGCTGCGCCGGCCGGGCTGCTTCAGGTCGAAGGAACAGCTTTCGTCGCGCAGCCGGCCCTCGGTCACGGAGGCCGCCGCGGCGTCGAAGGGAAGACGCTCGAAGGGATTTTTCCCGATGAGCGCGAGGAAGCTCCCGTCTTTTTCGGCGAAGGCGAAGCGGCCCTCGACCAGTGAACGCGTGAAGAGCTCCTCGGGGAAGAAGGCGTGCGTATAGGGGAGCATCCGGCAGGGCGCGTAGAGCGGGCGCAGGAGGGGAAGACGGTAGATTGTCAGCGCGCGGTTTTCGTCCGAGCAGCTGAAGGGGGCGATGCCGTAGCCGCCGAAATAGCCGGGCGAGCGGTCCGCGCCGAAGCGTCCCTTCTTCATACCGGGCCCGCAGAGCGGATGGTTCACGAAGACCGTGACTCCGCCGGGGAGCGTCGCCGCGAAGGTCGTCTTCTGGGCGCCGGGGCTTCCCGCGGCGTAGCCCTGCAGGCAGGAAAGCTTCCAAGCGGGCGTGTGCAGGGTTTTGACCGTCGCTTCGCCGAGCGCCATCCCGTTCTGGAAATAACGCGCGGCGCGGGAGGCAAGGGGCATCAGCCCAAGCAGCCGAAGCAGCGGGCTTTCGAGAAAGCGCAGCCAGCCGACGAAATCGTTTTGCCAAAGCTTTTTTCCGTGCACCAGCCGGAGCGTCTGCCCGATTACCTCCGGATTGGTCAGGGCGCCGCTTCCGAGCTGCATCATCAGCGCCCGGGTGCTGCCGTCGGTGAGGCCTTCCTCCCGGTAGCGGGAGAGAGGGAGGCCGAAGGTCCGGACGGTCTCGCGGGGCGAGGGATCGCGCGCGAGGGCCAGGGTTTCGGACGGCACCTCGTAGTAGGGGCGCCCGTTTTCGTCCCGGGCGCGGAGCAGGGCACCGAAGAGCCAGGCCGTGAGCCTGGGGCCGAAGCGATCGGTATCGGGCAGCTCTTCCGGAACGCCGAAGGCCGCGCGGATGACCAGTTCGCTGTTCGGCTCGTTCAGGGCGCAGTTCATGTTGTTCCGGGGATAGGCGCGGCCGCTCGCGTTCACGAAACTGCCCTCGAAGAGGGTCTCCGCGTAGAGCGTGAGGATCATATCGGCGGTCCGGCGGGCCTTTTCGCGAAGCTCAGCGTCCGGCGCGAAGCGGAGCAGCAGGGCGAGACCCGCGAGGTCGATGGGCAGATAGTTCGCGGAATAGAATTCGCTGAAGCCGTAGCGCTCGCGCAGGCCGAACCAAAGGAGGAGACGCTCGCGGGCGCTATCCGCGTGCTCCGCGCCGCTTCTCCCGTCGGAGGTGAAGCGCGCCTCCGGCCAGAGGGTGCCGGCGAGATATTCGTCCGCGGCGAAGACCAGCTGGTGGTTTTCGGAATAATAGCAGATGCTGTCG
>JAZUHB010000128.1:0-5292 GCA_045641505.1 Bianqueaceae bacterium
GACCGCTTCCTGAAGCATGCGCTTCTCGTTGCGGACGATGATCTCGGGGGCGCGCATCTCGAGCATGCGGGCCAGACGGTTGTTGCGGTTGAGGACACGGCGGTACAGGTCGTTCAGGTCGGAGGTCGCGAAGCGGCCGCCGTCCAGCTGGACCATGGGGCGCAGATCCGGAGGAATGACGGGGATCACGTCCATCGCCATCCACTCGGGCTTGTTGCCGGACTGGAGGAAGCTCTCGATGACCTCGAGGCGCTTCACCAGCTTGACGCGCTTGGGCGCGGAGGCGCCGTCCATCTCCTTCTTGAGATCGTCCGCCTGCTTTTCGAGGTCGATGGCCATCAGCAGTTCCTTGACGGCCTCGGTGCCCATGCCGGCGCGGAACGCGTCATCCAGAGGAAGACGCTCGCGGATCTCCTGGTATTCCTTCTCGTTCAGGACCTGCTTGTACTGGGTGCCGGAGGTGCCGGGATCCAGCACGACGTAGGCCGCGAAGTACAGGATGCGCTCCAGGGCGCGGGGAGGAATGTCGAGAAGGGTGCCCATACGGCTGGGGATGCCCTTCACGTACCAGATATGAGAAACGGGGGAGGCCAGCTCGATGTGGCCCATGCGCTCGCGGCGGACCTTCGCGACGGTGACTTCGACGCCGCAGCGGTCGCAGATGACGCCCTTGTAGCGGATGCGCTTGTACTTGCCGCAGTTGCATTCCCAGTCCTTCACGGGTCCGAAAATGCGCTCGCAGAACAGGCCGCCTTTTTCGGGCTTCAGCGTTCTGTAGTTGATGGTTTCAGGCTTCTTGACCTCGCCGTGAGACCATTCGCGGATCTTGTCCGGGGAAGCCAGACCGATCTTGATGGCATCGAAGCGGATCGCCTGAGTGTTATAAATAGGAGCAGCCATGGAGTGCACCCCTTTCTCAATATTCGGAATCAAATCCAAGGTTCTGGGAAGCAAGGTCTTCCGCGTCGCCGACGGAGTAACCGCTCTGCTCGAACTCTTCGTCCGCGCGGAAATCGTTCAGACCGAACTCGTCCTCTTCCTCGTCCTCATCGTCGTCGTAGTACTCGGCGTTGGTCTCGAGATCCTCGCTCTCCTCCGGCGTCAGCACGACGGGCTCGCCGTCCGTGTAGCTGTCTTCGCCGATGGCGATCTCCTCGCCGGTCTCGGACAGGACACGCATGTCGAGGCCGAGAGACTGGAGCTCTTTCAGCAGGACCTTGAAGGACTCGGGCACACCGGGCTCGGGGATGTTCTCACCCTTGACGATGGCTTCGTAGGTGCTCACACGGCCGGAGGTATCGTCGGACTTCACCGTCAGGATCTCCTGCAGGGTGTAGGCGGCGCCGTAGGCCTCGAGAGCCCAGACTTCCATTTCACCGAAACGCTGACCGCCGAACTGGGCCTTGCCGCCGAGAGGCTGCTGGGTGACCAGGGAGTAGGGACCGGTGGAACGGGCATGGATCTTATCGTCGACCAGATGGTGGAGCTTGAGGTAGTACATGTAGCCGACGGTGACGGGATGATCGAAGGGCTGACCGGTGCGGCCGTCGCGAAGGAGGATCTTGCCGTCCTCGTTGATCGGAACGCCGGCCCACTCGGCACGGTGATCCAGACCGTCCTCGAGCTGCTGCATCATCTCCGCGGGGATCTGATCGGCGTACTTCTTCTTGAAATCGTCCCACTCGCCGTTGGCGTAGTCGTTGGCCATCTTGAGCATCTCGCGGATGTCGCTTTCCTCAGCGCCGTCGAAGATGGGAGTGCTCACGTGGATGCCGAGGACCTTGGTCGCCAGACCCAGATGCACCTCGAGCACCTGGCCGAGGTTCATTCGGGACGGAACGCCCAGAGGATTCAGCACGATGTCCAGCGGACGGCCGTTGGGCAGGAAGGGCATATCCTCCACGGGCAGGACGCGGGAAACGACGCCCTTGTTGCCGTGGCGGCCGGCCATCTTATCACCGACGGAGATCTTGCGCTTGTGAGCGATGTAGACGCGCACGCACTGATTGACGCCGGGGTTGAGCTCGTCCTTGTTCTCGCTGGAGAACAGCTTGACGTCGAGGACGATGCCCTCCTCACCGTGAGGAACACGGAGAGAGGTATCGCGGACCTCGCGGGCCTTTTCGCCGAAGATGGCGCGGAGCAGACGCTCCTCGGGGGTCAGCTCGGTCTCGCCCTTCGGGGTGACCTTACCGACCAGGATGTCGCCGGCGTGGACCTCGGCACCGACGCGGATGATGCCGCGCTCGTCCAGATCCTTCAGCGCGTCATCGCCGACGTTGGGGATGTCGCGGGTGATCTCTTCGGCGCCGAGCTTGGTGCCGCGGGCCTCGAGCTCATACTCCTCGATGTGGACGGAGGTGTAGACGTCGTTGGCGACGAGGCGCTCGCTCAGCAGAACGGCGTCCTCGTAGTTGTAGCCTTCCCAGTTCATGAAGCCGATGAGGGCATTCTTGCCGAGGGCAAGCTCGCCCTGCTCGGTGGAGGGACCGTCGGCGATGGGCTGGCCTTCGCGGACTTCCTGTCCCTTATCCACGATGGGACGCTGGTTGAAGCTGGTGGACTGGTTCTGGCGCTTGAACTTACGAAGCTCGTAGGTATCGCGGTTGCCGTCCTCGCAGCGGATGACGACACGGTCGGAGCTGACGTACTCGACGGTGCCTGCATGCTCGGCGAGCACGCAGGAGCCGGAGTCGGTCGCGGCCTTGTACTCCATGCCGGTGCCCACGGCGGGCGCCTCGGTCACGAGCAGAGGCACGGCCTGACGCTGCATGTTGGAACCCATCAGGGCTCGGGAAGCGTCGTCGTTCTCCAGGAAGGGAACCAGGGAGGTAGCCACGGAGAAGACCTGACGGGGCGAAACGTCCATCAGATCGACTTCCTTGGGATCGAATTCGAGGTTTTCGTCACCGAAGCGGCCGGTGACCTTCGCGCGGACGAAGTAACCCTTCTCGTCGAGCTGTTCGTTCGCCTGGGCGATCTTGTAGTTCTCCTCCTCGTCCGCCATGATGTAGATGACGTTCTCGGTGACGCGGGGAGTGCCGTCCTCGTCGTGCTCCAGGGTGCGGTAGGGCGCCTCGATGAAGCCGTACTTGTTGATGCGGGCGTAGGTGGCCAGAGAGTTGATCAGACCGATGTTGGGACCTTCAGGGGTCTCGATGGGGCACATGCGGCCGTAATGGGAATGATGGACGTCTCGGACTTCGAAGCCGGCGCGCTCACGGGAGAGACCGCCGGGGCCCAGAGCGGAAAGACGGCGTTTGTGGGTCAGCTCGGCCAGGGGGTTGTTCTGGTCCATGAACTGACACAGCTGGGAGCTTCCGAAGAACTCCTTGATGGCCGCGGTGACGGGACGGATGTTGATCAGACTCTGAGGCGTGATCTCGTCCAGATCCTGGGTGTTCATGCGGTCGCGCACGGCGCGCTCCAGACGGGTGAGGCCGATGCGGAACTGGTTCTGCAGCAGCTCGCCGACGCAGCGGATGCGGCGGTTGCCCAGATGGTCGATGTCGTCCACGTTGCCGATCCCGGCGTCCAGGCACAGGATGTAGCTGATGGAGGCCATGATATCCTCGAAGGTGATATGGCGGGGCACCAGCTCGGTGGAGCGCTTCTTCATCTCGGCGCGGAAGGCTTCCTGAGACAGGGTCTTCTGAAGCAGCTTCTTGAGCTCGGGATAGTAGACCTCCTCGCCGTAGATGCCGCAGGCCTTCAGCTGCTCATCGGTCCAGTCGGGCAGGAAGTTATGGATGTTGACGGCCAGGTTGCTGAGGACGCGGACGCGGGTCTCGTTCTTGATGACGTCGACGGACGCGATACCGGTGTTCTGAATCTTGTCGCAGAGCTCCTTGGTGAGGACGGTGCCCTCCTCGGCGATGACCTCGCCGGTCGTCTGATCGACGACGGTATCGGCCAGGGTCAGGCCGACCAGGCGGCTGCGGAACGCAAGCTTCTTATTGAACTTGTAGCGGCCGACGTGAGCCAGATCGTAGCGCTTGTCATCGTAGAGCATGCCGTACAGCAGGTTGCGGGAGCTTTCAACCGTAGGCGGTTCGCCGGGACGGATGCGCTTGTAGACCTCGATCAGACCTTCTTCATAGGAAGAAGAGGGATCGCGCTCGAGGGTGGCGGTCAGCTTGGGATGCTCGCCGAACATCTCGACGATTTCCGCGTTGGAGCCCACTCCGAGCGCACGAATAAGCGCGGTCATCGGCACCTTGCGGGTGCGGTCCACGCGCACGTTCATGATATCGTTGGAATCGGTCTCGTATTCGAGCCAGGCGCCGCGGTTGGGGATGACGGTGCTGGTAAACAGGGACTTGCCGTTCTTGTCCTTGGTTTCGGCATAGTAGATGCCGGGGGAGCGGACCAGCTGGCTGACGATGACTCGCTCAGCGCCGTTGATCACGAAGGTGCCGGTAGGCGTCATCAGCGGGAATTCGCCCATGAAGATCTCGTGTTCCTGGATCTCCTTGGTGGATTCGTTGGTGAGGCGGACCGTGGTCATCAGACGCGCGGAATAGGTGACGCTGCGCGCCTTGGCCTCCTCGATGGAGTAGTTGGGAGTCTCGGACAGATGGTAGCCGATGAATTCCAGAGACAGATTGCCGCTGAAATCGGTGATCGGGTTGATGTCGTCAAAGGCTTCCTGCAGGCCGGATTCGATGAATTCTTTGTAGGAATTCTTCTGGACATCCAGCAGATTCGGCATTTCCAGGACTTCTTTCTCCTTGGCAAATGTCATCCGTACGCGATCCCCATACGCTTGCGGACGAAGTCGGTTTGCTTCCATAAAGCACATGCCCCCTTGGATATTGATAAACTCAAAAAGTTGGGTCATTGAGTAGCCGTATGCCGACAAAGGGCCGAAAATGGGCAGATTTGACAGCATAAGGCAAGTTCCCATTTTATACGTTTGTCGAGGCCTTGTCAAGAAAAATTTTCAACATTTTTCGCATTTTCGGAGAACACGAAAAACGGAGGCCTCCGACCGCCCGCGGTACGGAAGCCTCCGCTCGTTTTTTGTGCAGACCCGGCGGCTGCGCGGGCCGTCAGCCCTACAGCTCGTCGAAGCGCGCCGCGCCCCTCCGGGCAAGCCAGCGGCTCTCCAGGAGTCCCGCTCCCAGCGCGAGCGCCGCCGAGACCGTAAGGCCGATCCAGACGGGAGCGACGGGAAGGAGCAGCAGCGCGGGCAGGAGCAGCAGCGCCGTGAACAGCAAGCCGCCGAAGAGACTCAGCGCGATCGGCATATCCTGCTTCACCGGGACGGTCTCGCTGACCCAGTCCAGATCA
>JAZUHB010000129.1:0-5464 GCA_045641505.1 Bianqueaceae bacterium
AAGCGGTGCTGCTCGTCGGTGATGACGAGGCCGAGGTTTTGGAAATCCACCGCGTCCTGGATCAGCGCGTGAGTGCCCACCGCGACGGCTATCGTGCCGTCGGAGAGACCCTCGAGCACCTCTCTCCGCTCCGCTCCCTTCACGGAGCCGCAGAGAAGTCCCACGCGGATGCCGAAGGGCTCGAGCCGCCGGGACAGTTCTTCATGATGCTGGCGGGCGAGCACCTCGGTGGGCGCCATCATCGCGCCCTGGAAGCCCGCCTTCGCCGCGGCAAAGAGCGCGATCTCCGCCACCCAGGTCTTGCCGCAGCCTACGTCGCCCTGGACCAGCCGGTTCATCGCCCGGCCCGCCGCCAGGTCAGCCTTGATCTCGTCCCAGGCCCGCCGCTGCGCGGAGGTGGGAGAAAAGGGCATCGCGCCGAGGAAGGCTGCCTCGTCCGCGGGCGTAATGCCGATCACGGCGCCGCCCGTTTCCTCGGAGGCATCCGCCCGCTCCCGCAGGAGCGCAAGCTGCTGCACGAAGAATTCCTCGAAGACGAGGCGCCGGCGGCCGGCGCGGAGTTCTTCCTCCGTGTCCGGCATGTGGATCGCCCGCAGCGCCTCACTCCGGGAGACCAGCCCCCGGGCGGTCCGGAGCGTCTCCGGCAGCGGATCGGACAGCTCGCCCGCGCGCTCGAGCGCGGCCGCCATCAGATTCTGCAGATTCTTCTGCGTCATCCCCGCCCAGAGCGGATAGACGGGCGAAAGACCCGGAAGATCCTCCCCGGCCTTCTGATACTTCGGCGAGACCAGCTCGAAGCCGGCGCCGGAGAGCTTCGCCTTGCCGCGGAAGAGGTACTCCTCCCCCTCGGCCAGGTTCTTCACGAGGAAGGGCTGGTTGAACCAGAGGAGCCGGACGCGGCCCGTGCCGTCCCAGGCCCAGGCCTGCGTGAGGACCTTGCGGTTCCGGCGCAGATTGATCGGCTTCGAGGCCAGCCTCGCCCGGATCAGGGCCTCCTCGCCCTCCCGAAGCTCCGCGACCGTGCGCAGATTCGTCTGGTCGAGATAATCCCGGGGATAGTATTCCAGAAGGTCGCCCAGGGTCGAAAGGCCCGCCTGCGCCAGAAGTTTCTGACGGGCAGGGCCCACGCCGGGCAGCGCGGACAGCTTTTCCGCAAGTACCGGATCCATGAGCGATCCTCCTTTCATTCGAAATTACCGAAAAAACAGGCCGGAGCCCTGGGAGCCCCGGCCATCAGCCGGAACCCCGGCTTTTTTATTCGACGGAAATGAGATAGTAGTACAGCGGCTGACCGCCGTTGACCACCGTGACGTCCATCTGGGGATGCTTCTTCCGCGCGTACTCCGCGAGCGCTTCCGCGTCCTCTTCGGTCACGTCCGCGCCGTAATAGAGCGTCATGTAGAAGGAATCCGGCCCGATCATGCTCTCCAGGAGCTTCTGGGCGGTCTTCTTCAGATCGCGGCCGGTGACGGTGAGCTCGCCGTTCTTCATCGCGAGGATATCGTTCTCCTTGATCTTGAAGCCGTTCATCACGGTATCGCGGACCGCGAAGGTGATCTGGCCGTCGGTGACGTTCTCCATCGCGTCGGTCATCTCGTCGGCCGCGGCCTCGGGATCGGGGGAGGGCACGAAGTTCAGCAGCGCGGTCACGCCCATGGAAACGGATTTGGAGGGGATCACGATCAGACGCTTGTCCTCCACCATCTCCGCCGCCTGAGCCGCCGCCAGAATGATGTTCTTGTTGTTGGGCAGCACGTAGACCACGTCGGCGTTGACCTTCTCGGCCGCCTCGATGATGTCCTCGGTGCTGGGATTCATAGTCTGGCCGCCGGTGACGCAGCAGTCGGTGCCGAGGCCGCGGAAGACCTCCTCCAGGCCGGGACCGGGCGTGACGGCGACGAAGCCGTATTCCTTGCGGGGGCCGGCCGGAATCTCGGGTTCCCCGGGCTTTTCGGGCTCCTTCGCATTCTCCGCCGCGAGATCCAGGATGTTCTGGTGCTGCAGACGCATGTTCTCGATCTTCACGCTGGTCAACTCGCCCAGAGAGGTAGCCTTCCGGATCACGAGACCAGGATCGTTGGTGTGGACGTGGACCTTCAGGAGGTCTCCGTCGGTGACGACCACGAGGGAATCGCCGATCTCGGACAGGAACGCGCGGATCTCATCCTCGATGGCTTCGGCGTCCTTCACCTTTTCGGCGATGAATTCGGTGCAGTAGGCATAGGTGATGCTCTCGGTGGAGAACACGGTCTGGGCGGGACCCTGCCGCTTCTCCTCCTCCGGAGCCTGTGCCTCCGTCTGCGCGATCAGCTTCTCGCACTCGGCGTCCTTGTCGGTGAGGGCACGGAGCATGCCCTGATAGATGAAGACCAGACCCTGGCCGCCGGCATCCACGACGCCGGCCTCCTTGAGGACGGGCAGCATGTCGGGGGTGCGGGCGAGCATCGCTTCGCCGGCCGCAAGGACCTTCTGAAGCATCTCCTCGACCTCGTCCTCCGTCACGGAAAGACCCATCGCCTCGTCGGCCATGGCGCGCGCGACGGTGAGGATGGTGCCCTCTTTGGGCTTCATGACGGCCTTGAAGGCCTTCTCCACGCCGCTGTTGATGGCCTGGGCCAGTTCGATCACGTCCATCTCCTTCGCGCCCTTCAGGCTCTTCGCCATGCCGCGGAGCAGCTGGGAGAGGATGACGCCGGAGTTGCCGCGGGCACCCCGCAGCGCGCCCCGGGAAAGCGCGTCGGCAATCTCCCCCACCTCGTCGCTTTGGGTGGCGAGCACCTCTTTCAGCGCATTGGTGAGGGTGTGGGACATATTGGTGCCCGTATCGCCGTCCGGCACCGGGAAAACGTTCATGTCGTCCACGGTGTGCCGCTCGGCCTCGAGCGTATTCGCTGCGCAAACCAGCATCCGCCGGAAGGCAGCCGCGTCAATCGATTTCAAGGCTTAATCCTCCCGGAATCATTCTTCATCGCCGCGGTCCGTGCGGATGCCCTCGACGAAAACCTGGATGTCTCCGACGGAAAGGCCCAACATGTCCGTGACTTTATAGGAAACGGTGTCGATCAGGTTGTCGGCGATGACGGAAATATTCGTGCCGTATTCGACGATGATATGAATCTCGATGTTGACTTTTTCTTCCTCAGTGGAGACCTTGATCCCCTTGGTCAGATTGTCACCCATGAGCAGCTGAACGAAGCCGCCCGCGGTATTGTTGGCGGCCATGCCGACCACACCGTAGCAGTCCATTGCGGCGAGACCGGCGACGCGCGCGATGACCTCATCGGCGATCCGGATGTGGCCGAACTGAGTCTTGATGCTTGCTGCCATAGAGTTACCTCCTTCACATGACAAATTACAGGCTTGCCCATTATAGCAGACTTTTGCCGAAATGTAAAAGGTTTTCTTCTCGATGGCGTGAATGCTCGAAAAACCCTCCAAGCACGCTATGCTTTTCAGCCTCACCTACGCGCTCCGCTTGAAGGTATTGGGGGCAGTTGACTGAACCGTTTTGGGTGTATACTTTTTCAAAATGAAGCAAAAATACTAGCGCATTGACCAATAGGAGTCTATGTTGACAGAATCCATCGAACAACATATCATATTCCCGGAAGGACTTCCAACACCGTCTGGGACGTACTCCTCGTGGATTCGAAACAAATCAACGGGAAATTTGGATGCGCCTTCATCAAAAATGGTCAATGTCATGCGCCGCCGCAGTTTGCGGGCTCGAGAAACCACCCGGATTATTCAGGTCGGCCCTCCGGCGGGATTCATTGTACCTTTTTTTGTTTTTCTTCGCGTCAGCGCAGCTCAGCTTTCCATCTTCTCCAGGAGCGGCAGCAGTTCGGCCTCGCTGTTGGTTTCCAGAAGCCGCAAAATTTCTGCCGCTTTGTCATTTCTTGCTTGAGTTGTCGGCATATGACCGATAATTCGGCATATCGAATCTACTGTACTCGTTGATATACCCTTCCGGGAACATGCTTTTAATACGAGCAATCGCATCTCCATCCCATTTTTCCGATTCATAGATTCCCTCCCTTATATAGTCAAGGTTTGTGTCAACATCAAAATCCGCGTGTTCGTCCTCTGCGATTGTAATCACTTTGACAATCTTCGGATTCTCAAACGTGCCTTATTTGCTCCGAAATCGGAGAGCTTCTTCTGCGTCTCCATCGAAGGCAGGATCGGTGTCCGCATTGAAGCGCCAGGATGGAAAGATGAATGTGATGTCACCGAAGCCGGTTGTCGGATTATCCAGGTCCACGATGCCGATGGACGGAGCGGCAAAGCCGCCAAGCTCCAGGGCCTTCCGAAGACTCTTCTCGGAAAGTTCCGTGATACTTGCGAAGGTTTTGCCGTCATACTTCGCAACGCCTTCCTTCTTGAGCAAAAGCGGAGCCAGCTTGTTCCACGCCTCGTTCTCGCTGATGCCGGTATGCTCGGCCAGCGTTTTGGCGATGGCATAGTAGCGACCATCCTCGAATTGCTCAAGCAGCCACTTGCGGTTGATCTCCACAACGCGGTCATCAACGGAGGGCTTCACGGTGTCACGGGTATAGAAGGCGTCCACAAAGCGCATGGCGTCGCTGCCGGAGACCTCGCGGCTATAGCGAACATTGCGCGTCTTGACATTGTCCGTTTCGCGTGATAACATGCCGCTATAGCCATCGGTTTTTGTTGAGATACGCATGCCTCGTGCATCCGCCTCTGTACCGATGGCTTTTTTGTCTGTTGAAATATAGACAACCCAAAACCGGTTCAAAGCAGCGCTCTTTTTTATACCGACTTTTACGGAAGAAGGAGTCCCGTCAATAGTAACGTCGGAACTGATATACAAGAAGGATACGTTCTTTCGGCCATGTTTGTCCGCAACATCATCAGCGACAACAATGCCTCTCTTAATGATTTCGGGCCACGCCCTAACGGTAGATAGTTTCTGAACTTTTAAGGCCTTTCCGAAACGAGAAAAGTTTGAAGCGGAAAATACTTCATTTATGCTCTTGCGATCAATTACGATCTCATATCCCGTCTCATCATTCTTGACAATCCTTTTGTCGCAATCTCCGGATGTAAAGAATCCCTCTTCTTGGAGCGTGCGGAAAACAGAGCGCGTGACGCCGGCAGAATCCTTGAGGTTGACGATTCCAAAAGACTCCGCAGTTCCATTTGTAGAAACCGTAATCTCGCTGCTGTACCGGATGTCATTGCCCGCGGTTGGATTGAGATTGTCCGCATTCTTGAACTGATTCGGCTCAAAAGCAATAATCAGATCACCTCTGCGATACTTGATGAAGATTCCGTCATTTCCGTTTCTGCGAGCCTTAGCATCAATCTCGAGCGACTTGTTGTCGTACCAATCCGCGGCATTGAAATAATCAACCGGGGATCCGTCCCAATTCCGCATTTCGTTGAGATCGACAAGGTACGGATTTTTAACGTTGATATATCCGCGCAAGACTTTCCC
>JAZUHB010000130.1:0-5591 GCA_045641505.1 Bianqueaceae bacterium
CGCCGGCTCCGCGGAAGGCTCGCTGGACGCCGCCGGCATCATGAAGCCCGCGCTCTCCCGAGGCGAGCTGCAGATCATCGGCTCCACCACCCTGGACGAATACCGCAAGCACATTGCCAAGGACAAGGCGCTGGAGCGCCGCTTCCAGCCCGTGACCGTGGAGGAGCCCTCCATCGAGGAATCCATCCGCATCCTCAAGGGTCTCGCCGACCGCTACGGCGCTCATCACGGCGTGCAGTACACCGACGAGGCGTTGGAGGCCTGCGTCAACCTGTCCGAGCGCTACATCATCGATCGCTTCCTCCCCGACAAGGCCATCGACGTGATGGACGAGGCGGGCGCCAGACTGCAGATCGGCGGCAAGGCGGGCGACGGCAATCTCACCGTCCTCGCGCGGGAAAAGGAGCAGGCGATCCTCGCCGGCGACCTGAAGACCGCCCGCGAGATCAGCAAAAAGGAAAAGAAGCTCCGGGAGGAGCGATCCCGCGGACTGGTCACCGTCACCGCCGACGACATCGCGGACGTGATCAGCGAGTGGACGGGCGTGCCCGTGAGCCGGCTGACCGAAACCGAATCGGAGCGCCTCCGCACGATGGAGGAGCAGCTCCACAAGCGCGTCATCGGCCAGGATGAGGCGGTCACCGCGCTGTCGAAGGCTGTCCGCCGCGGCCGCATCGGCTTCAAGGATCCCGGACGCCCCATCGGCTCCTTCCTCTTCCTCGGCCCGACCGGCGTCGGCAAGACCGAGCTCTGCAAGGCTTTGGCCGAGGTGCTCTTCGGCGACGAGGAGGCCATGGTCCGCCTCGACATGAGCGAATACATGGACAAGGAAAGCGCCAACAAGATCATCGGCTCGCCTCCCGGCTACGTGGGCTATGAGGAGGGCGGTCAGCTCAGCGACCAGATCCGCCGCCGTCCCTACGCCGTGGTGCTCTTCGACGAGATCGAAAAAGCCCACCCCGAGGTCTTCAACATCCTGCTGCAGATCCTCGACGAGGGCCACGTCACCGATTCGCAGGGCCGCAAGGTCGACTTCAAGAACACGGTCATCATCATGACCTCCAACGTGGGCGCCCGCGCCATCGTCGCGCCCCATTCGCTGGGCTTCACCTCCGGCGAAACGCCCGAATCGCTCTATCAGAGCATGCAGAAGAACGTGATGGACGAGGTGAAGCGCCTCTTCCGTCCCGAGTTCCTGAACCGTATCGACGAGACCATCGTGTTCCGTCAGCTGGAGAAGGAGGACGTCGCGGGCATCGTGGAGCTGCTGTTCGGCCGGCTCGCGGCGCGCACGAAGGAAAACCTCGGCATCGAGCTCGTACTCAGCCCCGAGGCGCGCGAGGAAATCGCGAAGGAGGGCTTCGACCCCGTCTACGGCGCCCGTCCGATCCGGCGCGTGCTGCAGGACAAGATCGAGGACCTGCTCGCGGACGCGGTGCTCGGACACGAGCTTGGCTCGGGCGACCGGGCGCTGGTCGGTTACAGCGCCGAGAAAGGCTTTTCCGTAACGAAATAAGGAGTTCGCATGGCAAAAAGTTCTGTGAAATACGTCTGCGCCGACTGCGGCTACGAGAGTGCCCGCTGGTTCGGCCGCTGTCCCTCCTGCCAGGGCTGGACGGTCGAGGAGCGCGAGGCGGAGGATAAGCCGAAGGCCGTCACCGCCGCGTCCGCCCGTCCCGTACAGGGCACCGGCCTCCGGAAACTCGCCCAGGTCTCCGCGGAGACCAGCGACCGGATCGTCACCGGCATGGACGAGCTGGACCGGGTCCTCGGCGGCGGCATCACCCGCGACAGCGTCGTGATCGTGGCGGCCAAGCCAGGCGCCGGCAAATCGACGCTGCTTATGCAGATCGCGGACGTGGTCGCGTCCCTCGGGCTCCGCTGTCTCTACGTGTCCGGCGAGGAGAGCGAAGGACAGCTCCGCCGCCGCGCCGAGCGGATCCTGCCCGGCATCCGGGAGAACATCTGGGTCCAGTCCACCGGCAGCATGAACGAGGTGCTCGCCTCCGTCGCGGAGACCGACCCGGACCTCATCATCCTGGACAGCATCCAGACCTTCACGCTGGCGGAATTTCCGTCCCGCCCCGGCACGCCGACCCAGATCGTCGAATGCACCAACGCGGTGATCGGCCTGGCGAAGGACCCGAAGCGCCCGCGCGCGGTCTTCCTGGCCGGTCAGCTCACGAAGGAAGACGAGCTCGCCGGCGTCCGCACCCTGGAGCATATGGTCGACACCGTGCTCTACATGGAAGCGGACCCCTCAGAGGAGCTTCGCGTCCTTTCCGCGACGAAGAACCGCTTCGGCAGCACCGGCGAGATGGGCTTCTTCACGATGGAGGAGGACGGTCTCCGTCCCATCGGGAATCCCTCCGAGTATTTCATGACTCGCCGCAGCGAGGCCCAGAAGGTGAACGGCACGGCCCTCACCGCGATCAAAGAGGGCAGCCGTCCGATGGTCGCCGAGGTCGAGTCGCTGGTCAGCCGCTCGTTCACGCCGTACCCCACCCGCATTTCCGAATGCATGAAGCGGGAGCAGCTCGCTACGCTCATCTCGATTCTCGAGCAGCGCGGGCGGATCGCCCTTTACGATAAGAACGTCGTGCTGAAGACCGCCGCGGGACTCCGCCTGACCCAGTCCTCGGCGAATCTGGCCGCGATCGTCTCCATCGTATCCTCGGCTATCGCGCGGCCGGTCGACCCGGACACCGTCTTTATCGGCGATGTGAGCCTGACCGGAGAGCTGCGCCGCGTGCCGTCCATGGAGAGCATGGTGCGCGAGCTCATCCGCATGAAATTCAAGACGGTGATCGTGCCGAAGGGCGCGCTTCGCCGCGAAAACCTGAAGAAGACCGAAGGCGTCACGCTCGTGGAGGCAGCGACGCTCGCGGAGGTGCTCCGCCTCGTATTCGGCGAAAATTACCATCAGACAAGGAACACGGAAGATGCTTGATTACGAGAAGGATTACGAGAAGGCCCAGTTTGCGAAAATGAACCGGAAAGAAAAGCTCGAGCACATCTGGACTTATTACAAGGTCCCGATTTTTCTCGTGCTGCTCGGTATTTTCGTGGTCGGCTGGTGTGTGAACCACTATATCCTGAATCCGCCGCCCGAGGTGGGCTTCCGGGTCGTGACCTACGGCCCGTATTCCAGCTACACCAAGGCGGAAGAGCTGAGCGACCGTTATCAGGAGCGCTTCGCGGAGCTTCTGGGCGAGAAGATCGCGCTGGTGCAGAGCGTGCAGGATTATTCCGGCAACGAGATGTACTACGAGGAGGCGATGGCCTCCGTCACACAGATCACGGCGCTCGTGTCCGCGGGCGACCTGGACATTCTGATCTCCGGGATCGCGCCGACCGCGACCTTCGGCCTGGGCGGCTTTTTCGAACCGCTCGACAGTTTCTTTACCGCGGACGAGTTCGGAGCCCTCGTGGGCAGGCTCCAGGAAACGACAGGGCGCAAGGACGTGATCCTCTACGGCCCGATCGATGAGAGGGAGCCGGAAAAGCTGTACCCGATCGCCTTCCTGCTTACCGGCGAGGAGGAACGGGCTCTCGTCTCGGAGGGCGACTACTATGTCGGCATCATCGCGAACGCCCCTGCGCCCGAAATCGTGCGCGCCTACGTCCGCAGCCTCGTTTTCGGAGATGAGTCCTGATGGAAGCCTGTGAACTTTACCTGCACGTTCCCTTCTGCCTGCGGAAATGCCGCTATTGCGACTTCCTTTCCTTTCCCGCGGCGGAGGAGACGCAGAAGAAGTATCTGGAGGTCCTGGCGGAGGAGATCCGCCGGACCGCCCCCGCGGAGCGTATCGACGTGCGCTCCGTTTTTTTCGGAGGCGGAACGCCGTCGCTTCTTCCGGGCGAAGCGGTCGCGGAGCTGATGGAGACGGTCCGGGAGCGCTTCCGGCTGCTGCCCTCGGCCGAGGTCACGCTCGAGGCCAATCCGGGCACCTTCGACCGTTCCAAGGCGGAAAAGTGGCTGGTGGCCGGCGTGAACCGGATCTCGATGGGCGTGCAGTCCTTCGATGACGCGCTGCTCGCGCGCCTGGGCCGCATCCACGACGCGGAGACCGCGAGGCGTCAGTTCGCGCTCCTGCGGGAGGCGGGCTTCCGAAATCTCTCGATGGACCTGATGATGGGCCTTCCCGGTCAGACCGCCGGCACTTGGGAGCGGACGCTCCGGGAGGCGGTCTCGCTCGGACCCGAGCACCTGTCCTGCTACAGCCTGATCGTGGAGGAGGGCACGCCCTTCTTCGCCGAGCAGGAGGCGGGTACGCTCGGGCTTCCTTCCGAGGAAGAGGAGCGGGTGATGTACGGGTTTACCTGCGATTTCCTGGCCGGGCAGGGCTTCGCGCAGTACGAAATCAGCAATTTCGCCCGGCCCGGGTATGAGAGCGTCCACAACAGCGGCTATTGGCAGCGCGTTCCCTATTTCGGCTTCGGCCTGGGCGCGGCGTCGCTCGTCCTCGGCGAGGAAGGGGAACGGCGGTATTCGAACGTCCGCGAGCTCGGCAGCTATCTCGAGTCCGCCGGAGATCCGTCCCTTCTTCACACGGAGGAGGAGCTTCTCTCCGACACGGACCGGGAGGAGGAGTTCATGTTCCTCGGGCTCCGGATGAACGAGGGAGTGAGCGCGGAGCGCTTCCGCGAAACCTTCGGTGTTTCACTCGGGGAGGTCTACGGGACGGCGCTTCGCGACAATATCGGCAAGGGGCTGATGGAAGAGGCGGACGGCCGCTTCCGCCTGACCGCCCGCGGCCGCGACCTCGGCAATCTCGTCTTCGGCAGTTTTCTGCAGTGACGGGGTTTTCCGCCGCAAAAGAAATAAGAAAGCAGACATTCACGCATGTCTGCTTTGTTATTTCCTGACAGAATGGTTTTTGAAGCGGAAGCCGAATGACGGGCAGCCGGACAGGCATGAAAAAATCTTCCTGAGTAAATACACAATTCTTGATTTTTTGTCGCACATCTTTTATAGTAAAAAATGTACATATCTTTGCTCGTGTTACATATTTTTTATGCAATATGCACTAACCGTTCTGCATATATTGTTCTTCTGCGCTCATTTCGATAAAGAAGCCCGAAACCATGAACCGAAACGTTTTCTATTCCGTCAGAAAACGGTTCGGCTCAGCGGCCGGAAGGTTTTTTTATAAAAACATTCAAAGAAAGGAACTCGTATGAAGAAGAAATTTCTTTCTGCTCTGCTGTGCGCAGCGATGGTGCTTTGCTCCTTCGCCTTCGCACCGAAGGAAGTCGAGGCTTCTCAGAACAACGTCGTTGGTTCTGTGAAAGCTCAGAAGGCTTACCTTGCTCCTAACATGGACGCGATCGACGCTTCCTGGGGTACTCCGTTCCATCTGGACGCGACTACCCTGAACACCGGTGTCTGCAACTACTCTGCCACCAGTGACGCGACCGAAGCGGACGTCTATGTGCTGTGGGATGACACCTATCTGTACATGGCTGTCGCCTCCCCCGATAACGACCTCGTGGGCGGCCCCGATGCCTATGTCGGCGACGGTGTCCAGATCTGGATCTACGATGAGACCGGTGCGGTCCAGTACTCCAACTTCTGCGTGACCCAGGAC
>JAZUHB010000131.1:0-7792 GCA_045641505.1 Bianqueaceae bacterium
CTCGTCCGCGGCCTTCGCGAAGGCCTGGGGCTTCATGCCGAGGAAGAGGAAGCGGGCCGAGACGGCTTCCTCCGTGCTCGCCGCGTGGCAGCCGGTCTCCCGGCAGAGCGCTTCCGTCTTGTCCGGATGATGGTCCAGGACGCCGATGCGCTCCGGACCGAAGGAAGATTTCGCCGCCGCGCGGACCAGGGCGCCGCCCATGTTTCCGCAGCCGACGAAGGCGCAGAGATCGTTCATACGGTACTCCTTCCCGTTACGTTTTTCTTGTCCGCCATTATAGCACGGCGCGGGCGCGAATGCAAAAAAGATGTAGGAAAACACGCCGCTTTGTGGTATAATGAAGCCAAGTATCCGTATACGGAGGTTCATATGGAAAACAGACTCAGCATCTACAACACCCTGACCAAGCAGGTCGGCCCCTTCATCCCGCGCGAGGACGGAAAGGTCAAAATGTACACCTGCGGCCCCACGGTGTATCACTTTGCCCACATCGGCAATCTGCGCAGCTACATCATGGAGGACGTGCTGGAGAAGTTCCTGCGCTACCTCGGCTATGACGTCACCCGCGTGATGAACATCACCGACGTCGGCCATCTTTCCAGCGACGCGGATACCGGCGAGGACAAGATGCTCAAGGGCGCGAAGCGCGAGCACAAGACCGTCATGGAGATCGCCGATTTCTACACCAAGGCCTTCTTCGACGACTGCGCGAAGCTGAACATCAAGACGCCCGACGTGGTCCAGCCCGCCACCGGCTGCATCTCCGAATACATCCACATGATCGAGGTGCTGCTCGAAAAGGGCTACGCCTATGCCTCCGGCGAGAACATCTACTTCGATACCTCCAAGGTGAAGGATTACTACTGCCTCACCGGCCACGAGGAGGAGAACCTGCAGGTGGGCGTCCGCGACAGCGTCGACGAGGACACGAACAAGCGCAGCAAGGCCGATTTCGTCCTCTGGTTCACGAAGTCCAAGTTCGAGGATCAGGAGCTCAAGTGGGACAGCCCCTGGGGCAACGGCTACCCCGGCTGGCACATCGAGTGCTCCTGCATCAGCATGAAATATCTGGGCGAGTACATGGACATCCATTGCGGCGGCGTGGACAACATCTTCCCCCACCATACCAACGAGATCGCGCAGAGCGAGGCCTACACCGGCCACGAATGGTGCAATTACTGGTTCCACGTGCAGCATCTGAACGACCGTGAGGGCAAGATGAGCAAGTCCAAGGGCAACATCCTCACCGTCTCCGTGCTGGGCGAGAAGGGCTTCGACCCCATGAGCTACCGTCTGTTCTGCCTTCAGAGCCACTACCGCAAGCCCCTGGAGTTCTCCTGGGACGTGCTGGAGAGCGTCGCGAACACCTACACCAAGCTGAAGAAGCGCGTCGCGGCCCTGGGCGACGGTCCGGTCGACGGGGAGGCCTTCGCCGCCTTCCGCGAGAAGTTCATCACGGCGGTCGCCGCGGACCTCAACACCTCCTCCGGCATCACCGTCCTCTACGACGTGCTGAAGGCGGAGATCTCCGACGGCACCAAGCGTGCCCTGATCGAGGATTTCGACAAGGTCCTTTCGCTGAACCTGCTGACCGCGCCCGAGGAAGAGGCGCCGGCGGCCGACAGCGAGCTGGACGCCTGGATTCAGGAGAAGATCGCGGAGCGCGCCGCGGCCAAGAAAGAGAAGAACTTCGCGCTTGCCGACGCCATCCGCGCCGAGCTTCTGGAGAAGGGCGTTGCCATCAAGGATACCCGCGAGGGCGTCGTCTACGAGATCCTGAAATGATGAAAAAAGGGATGGAAAGCGAGGCTTTTCATCCCTTTTCTGAAAAAGAAACGGGGAAACATGACTTTTTTACATGAAAATTTCGAACTCATCCTGCTGATTCTGGCGCTTCTGTGCGTGCTCCTTCTGCTCGCGGATCTCATCGTTTCGGCCAAGCGCCGCGACGTCGCCGAGATCGCGCGGAAGGCCGCCCGCGGGCTCAAGGAGAACGTGCAGGACATGCTGGACGCCGAGCAGGACGTGCTCCAGAACGAATTCTGGAAGAACGAGCAGCGGCTGGACGGCCTGCGCACCGAGCAGCGCGAGCTCAAGGAGGAGCTCCTCAGGAACCATTCCGACGAGCAGCGCCGCCTCTTCGAGCAGCTCGCCCGCCAGAGCCGCGACACCACTGAGCAGATTTCTCAGTCCCTCGGCCGCATGCAGCAGAGCAACGAGGAAAAGCTCGAGGCGATGCGGGAGACCGTGGACGAGAAGCTGTCGAAGACGCTGTCCGAGCGGCTCGACCAGAGCTTCGAGAAGGTCAGCGAGCAGCTGCAGCAGGTCTACCGCTCGCTCGGCGAGATGAAGGACCTGGCCGGCGACGTGAACGACCTCCAGCGCGTCCTCACGAACGTCAAGGCGCGCGGCACCTGGGCGGAGGTCCAGCTGGGGAGCCTGCTGGAGCAGACCCTCGCCGCCAGTCAGTACGAGCGGAACGTTTCGCCCCGCAACAACAGCGAGCGGGTCGAGTACGCGATCCGCATCCCCTCGCGGGACGAGGAGGGCAGCTTCATCTGGCTGCCCGTCGACTCGAAGTTCCCGCAGGAGGACTATCTCCGCATCCTCGAGGCCTCCGAAAACGCCGATAAGGAGGGGCTGGAACGGGCCGCCAAGGCGCTGGAGCAGAACATCCGCCACAGCGCGAAGACCATCGCAGAGCTCTACATCGAAGTGCCCAAAACCACCGATTTCGCGATCCTCTTCCTGCCCACCGAGGGCCTCTACGCCGAGGTGCTGCGCCGGCCCGGGCTGGCGGAGGAGATCCAGCAGAAATACCGGGTGATGATCTGCGGTCCGACCACGATCACCGCCTTCCTGAACACGCTGAAGGTGGGCTTCCGCACCATCGCCCTCGACAAGCAGGCCTCCCAGGTCTGGAAGCTGCTCGAGGCCACCAAGGCGCAGTATGAGATCTTCGGCCGCAACCTGGACAAGGCGCAGAAGAAGATCGACGAGGCGGGCAAGGTGATCGAGGACGCCCGCCACCGCTCCGGCCTGATCCACAAGAAGCTGAAGGGCGTCGACGCGCTGGAGGAGGGCGAATCCACGCTGATCCTCGGGCTCTCGGCCGACGCGCTGCTCGATGCCTCGATCGAGGAGGCGGACGAATGAAGAAGCTCCTGCTCATCGTCAATCCGATCGCCGGGCAGAAGCGGGCCGCGCGGAGGCTGCCGGAGATCCGGCGCGTTTTCGCGGACTGCGGCTATGAAAGCACGGTTTACTATACCTCCTACGCGGGCGACGCGCGCGAGAAGATGAAGACCGCCGCGGGCTTCGACCGGATCGTCATCGCCGGCGGCGACGGCACGCTCCGCGAGTCCGTGACCGGTCTTTGCGAGGCAGGGCTCACCGTTCCCGTGGGCTACATCCCCTGCGGAAGCACCAACGATTTCGGGACCAGCCTGGGCCTCTCAAAGGACCTTCTCCGGGCCGCCCGCGACGCCGCGGCGCTCACGCCCGTCCCCACGGACCTGGGCTCCTTCTGCGGCTCCACCTTCGGCTACGTGGCGTCCTTCGGCGCCTTCACGCCGGCCTCCTACAGCGCGCCGACGCGGCTCAAGAACGCGGTCGGCCACTTCGCCTACATCCTCGAGGCCGTGAAGCAGCTGCCGACGCTTCGGCCCTATCATCTCCGGGTCGAGACGGCGGAGGGCAGCTGCGAGGGCGAGTTTCTTCTCGGCGCGGTCGCGAACTCCACCTCGATGGCCGGCGTGCTCCGGCTCGACAAGAGCCTCGTCCGCTTCGACGACGGGCTTTTCGAGATCCTGCTGGTCGAATACCCCCGCAGCTTCCGCGCCTGGTGCGCCACCGTCCGCGGGCTCCTCACGAAGCGCTACGACGGGAAGCGCATCCGCTTCTTCAGCACCGCTTCGGTGACGATCATCGCCGACCCCTCCATGCCCTGGTCGCTGGACGGCGAGAAGCACGAGGGCATCGCGCGGGGCGAGGCAAGAGTGCTCCCCGGCGCGGTCCGGATGGCAAGACCCCGATAAAAAAAGCCCTGCCTGGATGGCAAGGCGGGGGAGCGGCGGCGTAAAAGATGAAAACAGAGCGAAATCCCGGTTTGCCGAACTGAAAGAAAAAGCCCGCTGAAAAAATCAGCGGGCTTTTTTTGTCCCTGACAGGAAAAATCACAGCGTCTCCAGGAAGGCCACCACGTCGCCGACGGTCTGGAAATCCGCCAGCTTCTCGTCGGGCACGGTGATGTCGTACTCCTCCTCGATCTCCATCAGAAGCTGCAGCACGTCCAGCGAGTCGGCGCCCAGATCCTCCTTGATACGGGCCTCCATCGTGATCAGGGAAGCGTCCTTCCGCAGCTGCTTGGCCAGAAAGGCCTGTACTTTCTCGAACATGGTTCGTTCCTCCTTGAGTTATTTCTGATAGCCGGCCCGGGTGAGGGCCTCGTAGGTCTTCTCGTTCAGATCGGCCTTGGCCATCCGATAGGCCTGGTCGATGCTCTTTTCGATGCAGACCGCTTTCGCGCTGCCGTGCGCCTTGATAATGATCCGGGAGATGCCCAGAAGCGGCGAGCCGCCGTAGTTCTGGTAGTTCATCATTTCCTTCTCCTCGGCGAACATCTTCCGCATGAAGAACGCGCCGATCTTATACGAGACGCGGGAGAAGATGTCCTTCTTGATCTTTTTGAGGAGCTCCAGCGCGGTGCCCTCGGTGGTCTTCAAGAGCACGTTGCCGCTGAAGCCGTCGCAGACGACCAGGTCGTAGCTGCCGGACAGGAAATCGCGGCTTTCCATGTTCCCGACGAAGTTGAGGCCGGGCGTCGCCTGAAGGAGCGGGAAGGCGGCTTTCCGGAGCTCGTCGCCCTTTTCCTCCTCGAGACCGATGTTCAGGAGCGCGACGCGCGGCTGCTCCACGCCGTAGACCTGCTCCATGTAGAGGCTCGCCATCAGGGCGAACTGCGGGAGCATGTCGGGCTGGATGTCCACGTTCGCGCCGCTGTCGCAGACGCCGACCACGCCGCCCGCCATCGTGGGCAGGACCGGGCAGAAGGCGGGGCGGATCACGCCGGGGATGCGGCCGATCCTAAGGAGCGCCGCGGCGACCAGCGCGCCCGAGGAGCCGGCGGAGACGAGGCCCGCGATGGATTCGTCCTCCCGCAGGAGCCGGATGCCCTTCATCAGCGAGCTTTCCTTTTTCATCCGGATCACGTCCGTGGGCTTTTCGTCGCAGCCCACCACCTCGGGGGCGTGGACGACGGTGACCCGGGCGCGTTCCGCGTCGCTGTAGCCGTACTCGTCCATCTTCTGCCGGAGAACCGTCTCGTCGCCGGTGAAGATGAGCTCCAGGTCGTCATGCGCGCGGAGAGCCAGGAGACTGCCTTCGACGTTCGCGTCGGGACTCCGGTCGCCGCCGAAGCAGTCCATGATGATTCTGACCATGCCGGGCCTCCCTTAGCGGTGGATGGCGTGGAAGGTCACGCCGACGCCGTTCGGGCCGCAGTGGCTGCCGGCGGTGGGATTCGTGGGTACGATGTCGATGATGAGGTCCTCGCCGAAGCGCTCGCGCAGGAGGTCCGCCATTTCCTCCGCCAGCTCGGGCGCGTCGGTGTGGCCGACGGCCAGACGGTGGGAGGAGAGGTCGAGCTTCAGCTTGTCGACCTCGTCCAGCAGCCGGTTCATTGCCTTGAAACGGCCGCGCTCGGTGCCGATGCTTTCCATCTTGCCCTCGGCGCTCATGAAGATGATCGGGCGGACGCCCACGAGGGTGCCCATCATCGCGGCGAGACCGCTGACGCGGCCGCTGCGCTTGAAGAACTTGAGGTCATCCGCGAAGAAGTACATCGCGAAGTGGTCCACCTCGTCCTTCGCCCAGGCGACGATCTCCTCGGCGCTCTTGCCCTGCTTGTACAGCTCGCCGATCTCCCGCACGATCAGGTAGGAGATGGTGGTGATGCCCTTGGTGTCGACCTCGTAGAAGCGGCTGCCGGGGTATTTTTCGAGCAGCTTGTCCACGGCCTTGTGCATGACGTCGAAGGTGACGGTCATCGCGGCGGAAAAGTGGACGTAGAGGATGTCGTTGCCGGCGGCGAAGTCCGGCTCGAAATACTCGATGTATTTTTCCTCGCTGAGGGCGCTGGTGGTCGGCAGGACCCCGCCCCGGAGCATTTCGTAGAAGGCATGGCAGTCGAACACCTCGAAATCCTCGTAGGGGAAGGTCGTGGTGCCGTCGACCGAATAGGGCATGCTGATCATCTTGTAACCGTACTGGGCGGCGACCTGCGGCTGGATGTCGGTATCGCTGTCGGTGAATAACTGAAGCATGAGAAACCTCCTTTATTTCAGGGCGTTCGGCCTGGGCCGGGCACCTTTATTCCAGAATCAGGATGTACGCGTAGACAGGCTGACCGCCCTCGAGCGGGATGACCTCGGTGCGGCGGAATTTCTTCTGCAGGCTTTCGGCCAGCTCTTCCGCCTCGTCCGGATCCGCGTCCGCGCCCGAAATCAGCATCATCACGTCGTAATCGCCGGCGGAAAGCCGGTCCGCCAGGGCGAGGAGCGTGCCGGCGCGATTTGCGCCGTCGACCAGGATGGCGTCGTCCGTGAAGCCCAGGTAGTCGCCCTTGCGGACGGTCACGCCGTCGGCCTCGGTGTCGCGGGTCGCAGGGGCGACCATGCCGGTGACGGCGCCCTCCATCGCGGCGAGCGCGCTGTCGCGGACCGCGTCCGCGTCGGGAAGGCTGAGGTCGAGCACCGAGAGCGCGGCCCAGCTCTGGCCGAGGGTCTTCGCAGGGAGCACCTCGACGCGGGCATCCTCATACAGCGCGGCGGCCTGCTTAGCCGCCATCACGATGTTGCCGTTGCCGGGGAAGACGAAGATCGTGTCGGCGTCCACCTGACGGAAGGCGGCGACGAAATCGGCGGCGGAGGGGTTCATGCTCTGTCCCCCGTCCACGACGAAATCGACGCCCAGGTCGAGAAAGGCCTGCCGGAGCCCTTCGCCCGCGGCGACGCAGACCGTGCCGTAGCGCTTGCGCACCTTGCGGCGGAGCGTCAGGTCCTCTTCGGGGGCCTTTTCCGTCAGCGTCTCCTCGTGCTGAAGGGTCATGTTTTCGATCTTCAGGGTGAGGAATTCGCCGTATTTCTGCATTTCGCTGAGCACCTCGCCGGGCGTCCGCACGTGGACGTGGACCTTGACGATGGTGCCGTTTTTGAAGATGACCAGCGAGTCGCCGACCGATTCGAGATAGTCCTTCATCGGGGCGATGTCGAACTCCGCGGGGGCGGTGCCGAGCGCCGCCAGCTTTTTCGTCTGCAGGCGGAGCAGGAACTCGGTGCAGTAGCCGTAGCCCAGCTCGCTGTCCTCGGTGAAGAGGTCCAGATCGAGCGCGGGCTTCGCGGCGGGGGCGGCCTCCGCTTTTTCGGACGCCGTTTCCTCGCCCGCGAGCACCTTCTTCATGCCCTCGGTGATGTAGACGATGCCCGCGCCGCCGCTGTCCACGACGCCGGCCTCGCGCAGCACGGCCAGAAGCTCGGGCGTGCGCTCCAGCGAGCGCTTCATCTCGGCGAAGACGTTTTCGAAGTATTCCAGGAAGGTGGAGGTCTCCGGGACCCGGCTGTTCGCGTAGCGGACCGCGTCCTTGTAGACGGTCAGAATCGTGCCCTCGACGGGCTTGGAGACCGCGCCGTAGGCCTTTTCCACACCGCTCTCCATCGCCTTCGCGAGCTTTTCGAGGGAGGCGGTGCCGAGGCCGGCCAGACCGTCGGAGATGCCGGCGAAGATCTGCGAAAGG
>JAZUHB010000132.1:0-6997 GCA_045641505.1 Bianqueaceae bacterium
GCCGCCGATATAGAACACGTCGCAGAGCGAGGCGAACTCGCTAAGCGTCAGGTCGCAGGCGGGGCTCATCAGGCCGTAGCCGAGACGGGCGCCGTCGGCGTAGAGGGTCATTCCGTAGTCCCGGCAGACCGCGTGCAGCGCTTCGAGCTCCTGTTTCGAATAAAGCGTTCCGCATTCGGTCGGGTAGGAAATGTACACCAGGCCCGGAAACACCATATGATCGTGATTGGCGTCCGCGTAGAAGCGGTCGCAGAAGGCGCGGGCCTCGTCGGCGGAAAGCTTGCCGTCATGCTCCGGAAGCGTCAGGACCTTGTGGCCGGCCATCTCGATCGCGCCGGCCTCATGGCCGTTCACGTGGCCGGTCTCACAGCAGAGGACGGCCTCGTAGGATTCGAGCAGCGAGTCGATCACGAGCTGGTTGGTCTGGGTGCCTCCGGAAATGAAGAACACGTCCGCGTCGGGACACTCGCAGGCCTTGCGGATCTTTTCCTTGGCCCGGTCGCAGAACGGATCGAGCCCGTAGCCGGGCGTCTGGACCATGTTGGTTTCGGCAAGGGCCTCGAGGATCTTCGGATGCGCGCCCTCCAGGTAATCACTGGCAAATGAGTAATACATGCATGCTCCTTTGGAACCTCCCGCAGGAGGCTCCGGTTTCATATTTTCGGTACTATGGAGAGGCGTCAGCGGGATGACGCCAGGTCCTTCAGTGTGTATTCCGCGGCGGCCCGGCCGCTTTCGATGGCCTGGGAATAGCCGTCGAGCTGAGAGCCGTGCCCTCCGCAGAAGCGAAGCCCGCGGAGCGTGTAATCGAGCTTCTCCGCGGAACGGGCGCGGGCGAACAGGCCGTCGGGAGGCGCCCCGGCGTAGCCGTAGACGCAGCCGCGGGGCGTGCCGAGGTATCTCGCCCAGGTGACGGGCGTAGTGACCGCGATCTCCTCGATGTGACCGCGGATACGGACGTCTGTGAGACGCTCGAACTCTGCGATGAGCTCGGCCGCGACGCGGTCCTTCACGGTGAAATAGTCCTCCTCGCGGACGTCCGCGAAGGGGTCGCCCGTGTAGAAGCGCGTAAGCTGAAGCAGCGTGGTTCCGGCGGGACTCGCGTCCGGGATCACCGCGTTCAGGACGTTCGCGGTAAAATCGGGTGGATTGCCGAGGGAAGAGGCATTCGCGTACTGCGCGGACGTATCGGCGTCGTGGAAGAAATAGACGTCGTAGCCGCGGAAGCCGAGCTCCTCATAGGGAATGTCGAGGCCGAGGCTCACGGTGACGGGGCTCTGGCCGAGCTCTCTGGCGCGGAGTAGCTTCTTCTCCCGCTCGGGGACCGCGCTCTCCTCCATCATGCGGCCGAACACGACGGACGGCATCAGGTTGGAGATCACGTGGCGGCAGGGAAGAAAGCGGCCGTCGGTAAGCTCGACGCCCTCGACTAAGCCTGCGCTCACGCGGATCCGCGCAGCCTCGCTGTTGTACCAGACCGCGCCCCCGAAGCGGCGGATCGCATCGTCGAAGGCAAGGCTCAGCTCGTGCGAACGGTACCGCGCGAGCCAGGGCTTCTGGGTCAGATAGGAATAAGTCATGCTGGCGTAGACGGCGAAGCTCATCTTCGTCGAATCGACGCCGAGGTAGTTCCAATAGGATTCGTAGATCTCGCGGGCCTTATCGGGCACGCCGAGCCGCCGGAGCGCCTCGTCGACCGGGACCGGGACCAGCCGGAGCAGGTCGGCGTAGTTCGCGAGAAGCTCGGGCAGGTCGCGGAGCTTTGGGTCGTTGCCGCGCGCGTCCAGCCATTCGATGCCCTCCTGGATCATCCGCGAGAGCTCCATCAGCCGCGTCATCGAAGCGAGGCTTCCGGGCGCCGCGGCCTCAACCGCGTCGAGATACCCGCGTACGTCCGCGGGGAGCGTCACATCGAAGGGCTCGTCCGGGTCCAGGCTGACGCAGCGGAAGGCCTCGTCCGAGGCGACCCAATCCACGTCGAGGCCAAGGCCTTCGAGGGTCCGCCGCAGCAGCCCCCTCTCCTCGCCCATCTGGCAAAGTTCGTGGAGCGAGGCCTCGAATTCGAAACGGCCGCGGACGTAGCTGGTCGCGCAGCCGCCGGGCAGATTGTGCTTTTCCAGCACGAGCACCTTTTTGCCCTTCTTTCCGAGCGTGGCCGCCGCCGCGAGACCGCCGTTTCCGGCACCGATCACGATCACGTCATACTGTTCCAAAACGTTCTCCTTCCGTGCCGGGCGTTGGGCCCGCTGTGTTCAAGGTCTTACCTTTACGATATTTTCCGCAAGAGCAATCTGGATCCTGACGGTCGCTTCCATGCTCTGCACGGGCACGAACTCGAAGCGGCTGTGGCCGTTCTCGTAGCCCGCGCTCAGGTTCGGACAGGGAAGACCGCGCTGCGAGAGGCTCGAGCCGTCCGTGCCGCCGCGGAACGCGAGGTGCACGGGCTCGATGCCCTGCGAGCGGATCGCGTCCGTAAGCGCGCCGATCATCCACGGCACCCGGTCCACGGCCTTTTTCATGCTGAAATAGCCGTTCGCGAAGACGAGCGAAACGGTGCCCTCGCCGTATCTCCGGTTCAGCTCATCGACCGCGCAGCGGACCAAGGCCTTACGGGCCTCGAAGGAGGCCTCGTCGTGGTCGCGGATCAGACAGAAGACCTTCGCCTGCTCCACCGTGCCTTCGAAAACGTGGGGATGATAGAAGCCCTCGCGGCCCTCGGTGTACTGAGGGCGCTCCGCGGGAGGAAGCATCGCAAGGAACTCCGCGCCGATCTCCAGCGCGTTCTTCATGATGCCCTTCGCGGTTCCGGGATGAACGTTCTTGCCGATGACGGTCAGCTGCGCCTCGGTCGCGTTGAAGGTCTCGTCGCTGTAATAGCCCAGATGGTCGCCGTCGATCGTATAGGCCGCGTCGCAGCCGAAGCGGGCGAAATCGAGGTCCTTCGCGAGCCCCCCGACCTCCTCGTCCGGCGTAAACGCGAGCGACACCGGCCCGTGAGGGATCTCCGGGTGCGCGAGCAGGTATTCCGCCGCGGTCATGAGCTCCGCGATCGCGGCCTTGTCATCGCCGCCGAGAAGCGTCGTGCCGTCGGTCAGGACCAGATCCTGCCCGATATAGCGGGTCAGCATCGGGAACTCCTCCGGCGTCATCACGGTGCCGGCCGCCTCATTCAGCGTGACCGGGCCGCCGTCATAGCCGCGGAGCACCCAGGGCTCGACCTTCTCGCCGGGCACCTCGTCCGAGGTATCCATGTGGACCACGAAGCCTATCCTCGGGACCGGCTGCGCGACCGTCGCAGGAATCTTCGCGTAGACGAGGCAGCACTCCTCGTCGAGATATACCTCCGACGCGCCGATGGAGCGGAGCTCGTCCCGCAGGAGCCGCGCCAGCGTCCACTGGCTGTCAGTCGAGGGTGTCCGCCCCGTGTTCGGCTTCGACTGCGTCCCGATCCTCGCGTAACGGATCAGACGCTCCGTGCACTTTTCCGCAAAACCGTTCATCGCGGAATCCGGATCTCGGTGCCGTAGTCGATGTCGGCGAAGGGATTCACCACGCGGACCTTTTCGCCGCGGGAGTTCAGCCAATAGCAGACCTGCTCCGAGGGCGTGACCTCGATCTTCAGACCGATGCGGCTCGCGGGATCGTCGTCGGATTCGGGCTGCGTGAAGCCGCCGGCGGTGATCATCAGGTTCCAGAAATTGAAATCGGTCAGATAGCCGTTATAGGTGCCGCCCTCATACTCCTCATTGTAGACCAGGGGCGAAACGAAGGGCTCCACCGCGCCGGGCTCGAAGATCAGAAGCTCGTGCTGATGTCCGCAGACCGCCATGTCGAGATCCATCTGATTGAGGAGCTCGGTGAAGCGTGCCTTCACGTCCACATGGTCGCGGCGGTAGTTCACGTAGACCACGGGGATGTGGGAGACGCAGAGCGTATAGCCGTAATCCTTGTATTCGCCGCTGTCGAACTCCGCCCGGATGAAGTCATACTGGTCCTCGTGATAGTCATCGTAATGGGCGGTGCCGTAGAATTCCCACCAGCCGTCGTAGTGGTCCTCGCCGATATCCAGAACGATCACGTAGATATCGCCGAGATGGACGGTGTAGTAGAACATTCCGTTCCGGCTGCCCACATAGCGGTCGAGCTGCTCCGCGTAGGCGCCCTTGACCTCATGGTTGCCGCGGGCGTAGATGACGGGGATCTCGCCGCCGGTCATCGCGAAGGCAAGCTCGTTGGCGTAGTTCGCGTCCGCGAAGCTATCCACCATCGAGATCATGTCGCC
Source organism: Bianqueaceae bacterium (assembly GCA_045641505.1). Lineage (GTDB taxonomy): Bacteria > Bacillota > Clostridia > Lachnospirales > Bianqueaceae > JAZQNF01. Next base: position 4,283 of record JAZUHB010000132.1, read on the forward strand.
GCAGAGCACGAGGAAATCGTAGTCGCCGGCCTGTTTCTCGGTCTCGAGGGTCGCCTTCTTCATCATGTGGACGTCGGAGAAGCAGAAATAGTCGATGCCGTCCGAGGGATCGACGGGACGGAAGTGATAGCTCTTCTCGATCGTGCGACCGAGGAAGCCGCCGAAGGGCCCCCGGTAGAAGACGCGCTGCGCCGAGATCTCGTAGCCGCCCGCGCGGTCGAGCACCTCCATCGGAACGCAGATCTTGTGCACGAGGGAGCCGCTCTTCTCACTGCCGTTGTACAGGTCATAGTATTCCTGCCCGTCCACGCGAACAGAGGCCAGGGACTGCGCGTTCGTCGAGAAGACGATCTGGTACTCGTCCTCCACCGCGTAGACCACGGGCTCGTAGCTCACATAGTTCACCGCGAAGCGGGTAAGGATGAGGCCCGCGCAGAGGATCAGCACACACAGCAGCGAATACTTGAACGCCTTGCTGTCACGAAGCGAGGTCTTCGGGTAGACGAAAATCAGAAAGCACAGTGCGAGGATCACGAGGACCGCCGCCACGCTCTTCCAGAAGTTCGGCCAGACGAAGCGCATGTAGTCCGTCGCGCCGAGCGCGATGATCACGAGATTCGCGGCAAGAAAGAGCACGCCGATCCCCGCGAACACGAAGGGCCAGACCTTCCCGTCCTTCTTCGCCAGGAAGAAGATCAGGCAAAGGAGCGCGATCACGGCCAGCAGGATGCAAAGGTAAAGAGGAAGATAATACAGGAAGGCGCTTCCGCCGTCCTTGTAGCCGAGGGTCTTGCTGGTGCCGCTCCAGCAGGGGCGGAGCGCGAAGAACATCAGAAGGTTGAACAGATTCAGCACGAGGGCAACGAAGCCCGTAATTTTTCTCGCGGTTTTCACAGGATTTTCACAAACCTTTCGTATGCGGCTTCATAGCCCTTTTCCTCGGGCTCGTAACGGATGACGTCGAAGGAATCGGCGATGATGCGGCGGGCCTCCCGAAGATCCTTGATCGCGCCGAGGGCGATCAGGCTCACCGCGACGTTGCCGATGGCGGTCGCCTCGATGGGGCCGGCAATGACGGGCTTCTTCGTGGCGTCGGCGGTCATTTGGCAGAGGAAGCTGTCCTTCGTGCCGCCGCCCACCATGTGAATCGCGTCGAAGTCGCCGCCGGTGCACTTCTTCAGCTTGTTGAAGGTATGCTTGTACTTGAGCGCGAGGCTCTCGTAGATGCAGCGGATGATCTCGCCGTCGGTCTGCGGCACGTACTGGCCGGTGCGGCGGCAGAACTCACGGATGCGCTCCGGCTGGTTGCCCGGCGGATTGAAGAGCGGATCGTCCGGATCGATGAAGCAGCGGAAGGGCTCCGCCTCGCGGGCGAGCTCCTCCATCTTCGCGTAGCTGTATTCCTTGCCGTCCCGGCGGAACTGGCGGCGGGTCTCCTGGATCATCCAGAGGCCGATGATGTTCTTGAGGAAGCGGGTGGTGGGACCGTAGCCGGTCTCGTTGGTGATGTTGAGCTCCTGGGATTCCGGCGTGATGCAGGGGTCCTTTAGCTCCGTGCCGAAGAGGCTCCAGGTGCCGCAGGAGATGTAGACGAAGCGGTCCGTCTGCGCCGGAACCGCCGCGACCGCCGACGAGGTGTCATGGCCGCCTACCGCGATGAAGGGCTTCGGCGTGATCGAAAGCTCGTCGCAGACCTCCTTCCGGATGTCGCCGATCAAGGTGCCGGAGGGCACGAGCTCGGGGAAGAGGCTGCGCTTCAGTCCGAGTCTTTGGATGACCTCCTCCTGCCACTGCTTCGTGTAGGGATCGAGCAGCTGGGTAGTGGACGCCATCGAGGTCTCGGCGTAGACACGGCCCGTAAGCAGATAGCCGAAGAGGTCCGGCATCAGGATGAACTTGTCCGCGAGCTCATAGAGGGCGGGATGGCGTTCCTTGTGGGCGAGCAGCTGATAGCCGGTGTTGAAGTTCATGTCCTGAAGCCCCGTGAGCTCGTAAAACTCCTTCGGGGGCAGGATCTTCGCGACCTTTTCGGGCATGCCGAGCGTGCGGTCGTCCCGGTAATGGTAAGGATTCTGCAGGATCGTGCCGCCTTTGTCGATCAGCGCGTAGTCGACGCCCCAGGTATCGACGCCCACGGCCTCATAGCCCTCCTTTTCGGCCAGGCGGAGTCCCTCCTTCACCTCTTTCCAGAGGCGCGGCAGATCCCAGTAGAAGCCGTCGTTCAGGTAGACCGGATCGTTGTCGAAGCGGTGGATCTCCTTGAGCGTAAGGCGCCCGTCCTTCAGTTCGCCGATCATCGCGCGGCCGCTGGACGCGCCGAAATCGAAAGCCAGAACCTTCATCTCGTTCTCCTTATCTGAATTGTTTTGGTATCAGGTATCATAGGGCTGCTTTCGCGCCGAGCTCCCAGAAGGCGACCGCGCTGGCGGCCGCGACGTTCAGGGAATCGACGCCGTGGAACATCGGGATCTTCACGCGGAAGTCCGCCCTGCAGATGGTCTCGTCGGCGAGCCCGTCGCCCTCCGTGCCGAGGATCAGGCAGAGCTTTTCCTGTGCGGCCAGGGCGGGATCGGAGATGCTCACCGTGTCGTCGCGGAGCGCGAGCGAGGCGGTGGCGAAGCCCTCCTCCTTCAGGTACGCGAGGCCTTTTTCCGGCCAGTCCGCGGGCGTTTCGCCGATCTGCGTCCAGGGAATCTGGAAGACCGTGCCCATGCT
>JAZUHB010000133.1:0-12829 GCA_045641505.1 Bianqueaceae bacterium
GTCACTGACGAGCTTCTTGGCCTCCTCGGACATGTAGGGGCACTGATCGATGGAGACGGCGCCCTGGGCGACCTTCATCGCGAAGGCCATGCAGGTGGGGTTGCCGCACTCCTTGCAGTTGGTTTTGGGAGAAAGCTTGAAGATATCGAGTCCTTTGATCGCCATGTTCTTTCTCCTTTCTCACATCAGCGCGCCGATGAGCGCGGAGACGGTTTTCACGCTTTCGGGATGACGCAGGATCACCGCGTCGGAGCCGCCCGCGAGGACGGCGGCGGCGGTGGCGGTCTCCATGCGGATGCCGCGGGTCTCACGGTCGCCCCACTCGGGGAACTCTTCCTCGGTGACGACCGCTTCCTTCACGGCCCAGGCCTCACCGGCCACGGGGGTGACGATGGGCATCGTGAGGGAGGTATCGTTCTGGCCGAGCGCCGCGCCGCGGACCCGGTCCAGGGTGGAGGCCACGTACTCGTAGCCGTAGCCGACGGCGGCGCTGCCGACGTTCATCACGTGGCGGTCGCTCTTCATGCCGAGCTGGGTCATCAGGACGTTCAGCTGCTTCGCCAGGTTGATGTCGACGGCGGATTCGGCGGAGACGGTCTGGCCGTACGCCATCGCGGCGCCGGCGGTCAGGGTCTTGTAGTTTTCTTCACGGGCGGAGACGATCAGGATGTTCCGGCCCTGCAGGGCTTCGGCGACCGCCTCGAACAGAGCGGTGTCCTTCTCCACGTTCTTGCAGCCCTGGATGGCCAGCGGACAGTCGATCGCGTCCGCGACTTCCTTCGCGAGGGTCACGCACTCCTCGACGCCGCGGTTCTGACCGTTGGGGTCGGCGCCCGGGAAGCTGAGGCAGACGAAGTCCGCGCCGGGCATCGCCGCGGCCCGCGTCGCGAGCTCGCCGAGGGTCTTCGCGCCCTCGTAATACGCCGCGATGCCGGGGACCGTCGTATCGACTCCGAGGTCCGTGATTTCGACGCCGACGGCCGCCCGGTGGGGCAGAGACGCGTCGAAGGAATACAGGGGCAGGACATTTTCACCTCCGAGGGTGACGGCCCGGCTGCCGCTGCCCAGGGTCACTTCGTTGACCTTGGCGCCGAACAGCTGGGGAGAACGTTTGAAAGCCATAGCTCATCTTCCTCCGTTTCAGTTGTTGAATATTTCTTCCGCGATGCGGTCGAGCGCCTGCCGCGCCGGAGAGTCCTCCGGCAGCCGCGAGGTGGGCCTGCCCGCACAGTCGTACTCGTAGATCATCTCGTCCTGGGGCACGACCCCGACGAGCGTGAGACCGTTCTTCTCGATCTCTTCCTTCACGCCTTCGTTCAGCTCGCCGCCCGGCGCCCGGTTCACGATGAGCACCGTGCGCTCGCCGACCCGAAGCTCCCGGGCCAGCTCCGCGATCCGCGCGACCGCCTGGATGCCGCGGCGCGAGCAGTCAGAGACCAGGAGCAGCACGTCGACCGACGGCAGGATCCCGCGGCTGACATGCTCGAGCCCGGCCTCGTTGTCCACCACCATGTAGCGGTAGTTGCCGACGAGCCGCGAGATCTCGGTCTGCAGCAGTCCGTTCACGAAGCAGTAGCAGCCCTTGCCCTGCGTGCGCCCCATCACGAGGAGGTCGTAGTCGTCCTCCTCGACGAGCGCGTTCGCGAAGCGGTAGTCCATGTAGTCCTGCTTGCTCATGCCCGGCGGGATGGGGTTCTCGGCGGCGAGCTCCGCGGACGCGACCTGCTCCCGGATCTCGCCGAGCGTGGTCTCGACCTCGACGCCCAGGACCTCGTTGAGGTTCGAGTTGGCGTCGGCGTCCACCGCGAGGATCGGGCCGCGGCCGTTCCGCGCGAGCCAGTCGATCAGCAGCCCGCAGCTTGTGGTCTTGCCGGTGCCGCCCTTGCCGGCGACGGCCAGTGTGAATGTTTTCATTGTCAGAGCGCAAAAAAGAGGAGAACGAAAAGAGCCTTCGGAAGATGGAAGAGAGGAATTACCCCACCGCCCTCTTCGTCAGCCTGCCGAACTACTCTTTTTGTTTCTCCTCTCGTTTTGATGTTACCGTTAACGGGCACGAAAGCGGCCTTGTTACAGTGTTTCGGATATTCATGCAGCGCCCGGCTGCCGGGCTGCCGCTTCGCGCGTCCCGCGCTCAGTCGGGGCTGAACTCGAAGCGGTGCCGGATCCCGTTCGCGGCGAGATCCACCCGCACCGAACCGTCCGCCCCGCGGAAGACCTCGGTCTCCGGGTCCTTATCCGCGAAAAGCGCCAGGACGTAGGCCGCGGGATCGTCCGTCTCCACGGCGCTCACCGTCACGTCGCGCATCTGATTGCCGGCGCAGCGGTTCGCGATCTCATGGATCAGCTCGTAGCGCATTACAGCCAGCTCTTGCAGGTGTCGACGGTCTTCTGGGGGCTGTGGGCCCACTCGTCCGCGCCGATGTTCGCGCAGGCTTCCGCGCTGACGGGCGCGCCGCCGATGATGATCTTGACCTGGTCGCGCATGCCGGCGGCCTTGAAGGCCTCGACGACCTCCTTCATGGAATCGAGCGCAAGGGTCAGCACGCCGGAGAGGGCGATGATCTTGATGCCCTCGGCCTTGGCGGTCTCGACGATCTTCTCCGCGGGGGTGTCGATGCCCAGGTCGAGCACGTCGAAGCCGGCGGCGGTGAGCATGGCGCTCACGATATTCTTGCCGATGTCATGCAGGTCGTCCTTGACGGTGCAGAGGATCAGACGGCCGGCCTTGGCGCCGTCCTCGCCGCCCATGAGGGGCTTGAGGGTGTCCATGGCCTCGGTCATGATCTCGCCGGCGTAAATCAGGTCGCCCACGAAATACTCGCCCTGCTCGAAGCGGGCGCCGACTTCCTCCATGCCCTTCTGCATGGCCTGGACGGCTTCGTCCGCGCCGGTGCCGTTCGCGACGACCTCGCCCACGAGGGCCAGCAGCTCGTCTTCTTCCAGATCAGCCATTGCTACGTTGATTTTCTCGAAATCCATTTTCAGTACTCCTTTAGTGATATTGGGGGCCGCCGTGCGCCGGCCGGGCGCGGGACGCAGTGGCTGCGGCCGTTGCCGGTCCGGGGCGCCGCGATGCGGCGGGGTGACTTACGGTTGGCCGTTTTTGCGGCCGGCATGCCACGCTGTAGGCAAAAACGTCGTTTTGCGTGGCAGGCTGCTTGGAACTTTTTTGCGCACACACCACGTTTTTCGCGAAAATCGCATTTTGCGTGGCAATTTCGTCTCATTTTCCGACCTCTTTGAGGGGTCTCTGCACTCATTTCCAGGTTTTGCCCCGAAATTCGCCTTCGGAAATACCACGCTTTTTTGCATTATCTCATTTTGCGTGGCAGATCAAAAGAAAATGCGGCATACGCATACCACGTTTTTCGCGAAAATCCGAAAAAAAGTGGTATGCAAAGCCAAAACAGGGGTTCGGCATGCATCCAAAGGGCCGCCGCGGCCTCGTTCTTACTTCTTCTCGCCTGCGGGAGCCGCGGACGCCGCGGACGCCTTCGCGGCAGCCGCCACCGCGGACACCTGGGCAGATGCCGCCGGCGCCGTCGGCTGGCCGAACAGGCCCTTCCGGTAGGCGCGGTTGTACTTCCGGCCGCCCTTGTCGGTGCCGGCCAGAGCCGCCGCCGCGTAGAGCGCGCCCATCATGTCCTCCATGCAGGGGTCCATGATCGCGCTGTCGAGGCCGGCCTTCACAGCCATGTTCAGGCAGCCCATGTTGACGTACTTGCGGGCGGGCATGTCGAAGCTGATGTTCGAGATGGCGCCGGTGACCTTGACCTCCGGGGCGTAGGCGTGGATCTCGCGGATGCAGTAGGCGAAATCCTCCATCGCGCTGGGGGTGGTGGCCAGGGCCATCACGCAGGGATCGATGTGCAGGTGGGACAGATCGACGCCGTAAAAGCGGGCCTTGTCGATAATGCTCTTCGCGATCTCCACGCGCGCGGCGGGATCCGCGGGGATGCCCTGCTTGCCGCAGGTCAGGCCCACGACATGCCAGTCGGTGCCGGCGATCAGCGGGAAGATGGTCTCGCACTTGGTGCCCTCCTCGTTGACGGAGTTCACCATGCCCGGGCGGGCGACGCGGCCTTCCTTGAGGAGGCGCGCCAGCAGCTCCGCGTTCGGGCTGTCGATGCAGATCGGAGTGTCGGTCACGCCCTGGATGATGTCGATCAGCCAGCACATGGTCTCGTACTCGATGTCGGTCTCGGTGCTCGCGGCGCAGTCGATGAAGTCAGCGCCCGCTTCCGCCTGCTTGCGCGCGCGGCCGCGGATGATCTTCTCGTTGTGCTCCAGGATGGCTTTCTTGACGGCGGGGATGGCGCCGTTGATTTTTTCGCCGATGATGATCATGTTCGGTGTTTCCTTTCGAATTGATGGTCCGTTCTCGAAAGACAGGAAGGCCGCTTTAGCAGACCTTCGCCGGTCTGCCGGACTCGCGGCCTTCGCCTGCGGCGGCCTGGGCCGCACAAGGCGCGGCCGACGCCTCAGTCTTCGTCCGCGGCCGGCGGGCCTGTGAGGCCTTCGGCCTCGGCCTATGCCGCTTCTCAGCCGTCGGTGATGATGGTCAGCAGGAGCCGCATCAGCATCGCCCTCACGGGGCGCATGTACCAGGGCACGATGTCCTTCACCAGCTTGTTGTAACCCTCGGGATAAGAGGTGTAGTCAGTCTTTTTCTTTGCCATGGGAACCTCCTCACAGACGGTACTCGTTCAGGAACTTGCAGACGGCGGCCATGTTCTCGGCCTTCGCGTCGTTGCGGTAGGAAAGCATCTTGTTCTCGCTGAAGATGAAGCCGCCCTCGGCGCCCAGCTCGTCGCAGAGGCGCTTGGTGTAGGCGACGCATTCCTCGGGCGAGGCGTTCGCCAGCATCTCGGTGGTCATGCCGCCCATGATGCAGACGTTCGGCAGCTTCTCGCGGATCTCGAAGGGATCGTCCTGCTCCAGGTGGAAGGTGAGGACGCCCTTCGGGTAGTCCTTGAAGTAGTCGGTGAAGCGGGCGATGGAGCCCTCGCAGAAGACGCGGACGTTCATGCCCTTGGCCGCGTAGGCGTCCAGCAGACGCTTCAGGCTCGGCCAGAAGAAGCGCTCGAACTGGGCGGTCGACATGATGTTCTGCGCGAGCATCATCACGGACGCGTCGAAGCAGTATTTGTAGTTGGGGCCGTCGCTCTTCATCACCTTCTCGATGATGGGATCGATGTGCTCGCGGTCCCAGCGCTCGATGAAGCGGTCCAGGATCTCGGGGCCGCGGCGCATCGCGACGGACAGCTGCCGGATGCCCAGCAGGTTCGCCTCGAGCTCCTCGATGCCGAACTGGATCGCGCCGCTCATGGGATTGTTGGGCGCCATGGAGGGCAGGCCGTATTCCTTAGTGACGCCGCCCATATGCAGGATGAACATGGTGTAATCCATGTATTCCTTGAAGGTCTTCTTCCAGACCGCCTTGTCCTTCTTGGCCCAGTCCTCGCCGAATTTCTTGGGCAGGACCTTGGTCCAGGTGTACTTCAGCGGATCCTCCTGATATTCCTCGAGGGTCTCGAGGGTGCAGTGCGCGTGGTCCTTGATGCCGACCACGTCAGGGGTGTAGTAGTAATAGCCGCCGGGGCCGAAGGCCTCGGTCACATTGAACTGGTTGCGGATGCCGATGTCGAGCATCGCGTCCACGGGATAGGTGTCCAGGAAATGACGGTTGCATTCCTCCATCACCTTGAAATCGGTCATTGCCTCATCCAGGGTATGGCCCGCGTCGAAGATCTTCCAGGTGACCGCCGCGGAAAGATGCGGGATCCGTTCGACCTTCCTGAAGCTGGCCGCGTCGCGGAAGAGCTGGACGCGCGCCGCCGCCTGCGCCTTCTGTTCTTTTTTCTGGCTCATGATCAGTCCTCGTTTCTTTGATTGTTTCACAGCCTATTGGTTCTTGTATTCTAACATAGGAAACGGAATAAGTCAAAGCATGCATATTGTATGCATGGAAAACAATTTATCTGCCATTTCGGCACGGGGCGAGCGCGGCAAGTCACGCATGTACTCGCCGCCCGGGCCAAGACAGCGAAAATCCAAAGCAATGCCCCGGGCCAGGTCACGCCCTTCTCACCCCGCACTTGAAAACACACCCCCACTCGCCGTATAATGGAAAAAACCACAGTCCGGAGGCCCTGCCAATGAAAGTGTCCGAAATCATGAAGAAGCGCATGAGCGTATCCTTCGAAGTGTTCCCGCCGAAAATGGACAAGCCCGTCGAGCCGCTGTTCGAGACCATCGAAAAGCTCTACGGCTTCGAGCCCGATTTCATCAGCTGCACCTACGGCGCCGGCGGCACGAACAAGGGCCGCCAGAGCGAGATCCTGAAGTACCTCGCGGACGGCGGGAGAACCGTCCCCGTGGCGCACTACACCTGCATCGGCAACAGCCGCGAGGACATCCTCGGGCTCGTCCGCGAATACCGGCGCCTCGGCATCGGCAGCTTCCTGGCGCTCCGGGGCGACTTTCCCCAGGGCTGGGAGGGCACCGGCGGCGCGTTCGACTACGGCTGCCAGCTGATCGCGTTCCTGCGCGAAAACTTTCCCGAGCTCGAGCTCGCCGGCGGCTGCTACCCCGAGAAGCACCTCAAGGCGGCGAACATGGCGCAGGAGATCGCGATCCTGAAGCTCAAGCAGGACGCGGGCGCCGATTTCTTCATGGCTCAGCTCTGCCACGACATCGACAATTTCTGCCGCTACCGCGAGATGGCGGCGCGCGCCGGCGTGACCGCTCCCATCGACTTCGGCCTGATGCCCGTGCTCGCCAAGGACGCGACGCTTAGGATGGCCCTGTCGAACGGCTGCTCCATCCCGAAGGAGCTGGCCGAGGTCATCGGCAAGTACGGCGAGGACCCTGACGCCTTCAAGGAGGCGGGCAAGGAATTCACCGTGCGCCAGATCGAGCGGCTGCGCGCCGAGGGCGTCGCCGGCATCCACATCTACACCCTGAACCGCTTCCGCGACGTCGCGGACATCGTGAAGGCATCCGGCCTGCGCGCGTACACGGCCCCCTCCAAACCCGAAAATGAATAAAGTAACCATCCTGAACCCGCCGAAAGAGCTCCGCGGGCCGGACGGCGCCCTGACCGTCAGCGCCGAGCCGGGCGAAAACCTGTTCCGGCTGCTCCGCCGCGCGGGCGCCGCGCCCGAATCCTATTGCGGCGGCACCGGCCGCTGCGGAAAATGCACGGTCAGAGTCGACGGCCGCGAGGTCCTCGCCTGCGAAACACCGGTCGACCGCGACCTCACCGTCGAGCTCCCGCTGCCGGAAAGCTACACCGAAAGCGCCATGACTCTGTGCGGCGGCTACCAACGCCCGGCCGCGGAAGGCCCCGCCGCCGAGCGCTTCCTCGCCTTCGACATCGGCACGACCACGCTGGTCGGCTACCTGCTGGACGAGGCGGGCCGCACCCTCGCCGTCCGCGGCGAGCTGAACCCGCAGATCCCCTACGGCGCCGACGTCGTGAGCCGCATCCGCTCCGCGCGCGAGGAAGGCACGGCCGAAGCGCAGACCGACAGCATCCGCCGCGCCGCGGGCGAGCTCGGCCTCGCCCTCTGCCGCGAGACCGGCGCCGACCCCGCCGCCGTCACCCGGATCTCGGTCGTCGGCAACCCCACGATGCAGCAGCTGTTCCTCGGGCTCCCGCTCGAGAACCTCGTGAAGATCCCCTTCCGTCCCCTTATCACAGCGCCCGTCGACGAAGCGGCCGCGGCGTATCTGCCCGCGTTCCCGAACGCGCGGCTCCTGAGCCTTCCGGACGTCTCCGCCTACGTGGGCGCCGACACCGCCGCGGGCGTGCTCACCACCGGACTCTTCCGCGACGAGACCCTCAGTCTCCTGGTCGACATCGGCACGAACGGCGAGATGGTCCTCGGCGACCGCCGGCGGATGGTCGCCTGCGCCACCGCCGCCGGGCCCGCGCTCGAGGGCGGCCACGTGAGCCGCGGAATGCGCGCCTCCGCCGGGGCCATCGACAAAGTGTCCCCCGAGGGCGAATTCCGCCTGATTCCCGACGAGAACGGACACGTCCCCGAAGCAGCCCGCGGCATCTGCGGCAGCGGCCTCATCGACGCGCTCGCGTACTTCCTGAAAACCGAAAAAATGAATCCCCGCGGCCGCATCGCAAACGCCCGGGACCGCGCCGAGGGCCTCCCCCTCCGCGACGGCCTCTTCCTCACCCAGACCGACATCCGCGAGCTGCAGCAGGCCAAGGGCGCCATCGCCGCCGGCATCCGGCTCCTCGCCGACACGCTGGGCGTCGGGCTCGAACAGATCGGAAGGGTCTGGCTCGCCGGCGCGTTCGGCAGCCATCTCGACCCCGCGAGCGCCTGCGCCATCGGGCTCCTGCCGCCGGTCCTCCGGGACCGCATCGTCCCCTGCGGCAACGCGGCGGGCGAGGGCGCGTGCCTCATCGCCGCGGATCCCGACAAGCTTCTTCTCGCCGCCGACGCCGTCCGCCGGACGGAGCTCCTCGAGCTCAACACCCATCCCGGTTTCCCGATGGCCTACGCGCGCGGCATGCTCTTCCCGTCCCCGGCCTCCGCGCCGGACTCCGACGAGGATCCCTTCGCGTAACGCCGCGAGCCTCTCGTCCGGCCCCTCATCCGTGCTTTCTGACCGAAAGACGTCTTTCTGTTCGAAAGATATAAAGTAACAAAGGAGAAACACCATGTCAGAAAAAAAGTATGAAGGCTTCACCCTCGGACTCGCCCTGGTCGACCTGCTGCCCGTGATCTTCTTCGGCGCGAGCGTCGTCCTGATCGGCATCGTCTTCCAGAGCCCCCTGTTCATCATCGGCGCCGCGCTCGCGTTCCTGGCCGGCTTCCTGAAGGTCCTGTGGAAGGTAATCCTCGCCCTCGCAGGCAAGGACGTCAAGTGGATGAACAAGCAGATGCGCATCCTGATGCCCGCCGGCTTCCTGCTGATCGTCGCGAGCGTCATCATCGGCTGGAAGAAGATCTCCTGGGCCGCCGTCGGCGCCGCCGTCACCAGCCTGCCCTCCCTGATCTTCTTCATCCTCTGGTTCCTCGGCCTCGTCGCGATGGGCGTCCTGGCCGGCAAGCTCGACTCCTCCGTCGCCAAAAACAACTGGATCGAGCAGGGCGTCAACAGCTTCGCGCAGCTGATGGGCCTCCTGGGCATCCTGTTCATCATGTTCTGATCCGGCGCGGCGAGAGCCCCGCTTCGAAAAATCAGTCTGCGGCGCGGCCTCCGCGGCGCGGCATCCCAAACAAAGGAGAACCTTATGAAACGCACACTTTCCCTGCTCCTGAGCGCCTTGCTCGTGCTCAGCGCCGCGGGCCTCTGCGGCTGCAACGCGACCGATTACAAGAACGCCGTCGCCCTGATGGAGGCCGGAAGCTTCGACGGAGCCCGCGAGATCTTCCGCGCGCTCGGCGATTACAAGGACAGCGCCGCTCTCGCGGACAGCTGCAGCTTCAGCCTCGCGAAGGGCGCGCTCGAGGCCGGCCGTTACGATGAGGCCGCCGAAGCGTTCCTCGCCCTCGGCGACTACCCCGGCGCGAAGGCCGGCTACGATGACGCCCGCTACCAGAAGGCGAAGAAGCTGATGACCGACGGAAGCTACGCGGAGGCCGAAGCGCTCTTCACCGCGCTCGGCGGCTATCTCCTCAGCAAGGATCTCGCGCAGGACTGCCGCGACCGCATGCTGGAGACTACGGTTCTCGGCCGCTGGATTTCCGACAGCTTCGACGCGAGCGGGCTGATCGCCGCGTCTCTGGAGGGCTTCGCCGATTTCGTCGACATCGATGAGGTCGTCGCCCCCTACGCCGAAAAACTCGCCATCACGATGCGCGCCGAATTCCTTCCGGACGGCACCGCCGTCATCACGCCGGACCGCGAAAGCTATACGACCTTCTTCAACGCCTCCCGCGAGCTCACGAGAGAGGCCATGCTGATCTATTTCGAAGAAGTCTACCGCTACCAGCTCGCCATGTCGGGCTTCACGCTCGAGGATCTCTACGCGGAGCTCGGCGTGAAGGACATCCGCTCCGCCATCCTGCAGATCGAAGGGATCGACGTGAACGACATCATCGATCAGCAGTTCCCCGAGGAGCTTCTCGACCTCGTGTTCGAAGCCTCGGAGGAGGCCTACCCCTTCTCCGTCTCGGACGGCGACATCCTGATCAGCGATGACGAAGGAGACACCGTCTTCGGCTACGATCCGGACACGGACACCCTGACGCTCGACGGCACGGCCCTCATCGAGATGCTCGGCATCGGCGACGTCGGACTCACCTACCTCTTCCACCGCGAAAAGTAAAACACATGCATGAAAGGAGCTGTCCCCCGCGGGCAGCTCTTTTTTTACGATTTTTCCTGCCCGGAAACCGGACGACTTTTCCTCCGCGGCGAGCTGCGCCGCCGATCCAACTGGCCATCTGAACCCGTTTGGCCAGTTAATTTGCGCAAAAAAACGTACACCTTTTCAAAGCGGCGAGTCAGCATCGGTTGCCGGCTCGCCACTTTTCTCAAGAGACGCATGATTTTATGCAGATTCCGGGGAAAACCGACTTTTTATGCACTTTTCAGAGCCCCACGAGGCCGGAACACTCCCCTTCGGGCGACGCTCCAGGCCCTTTCAGGCCCCAAAAAGTGAAAAGCGGCGAGTCAAAGCACCGCTTTAACTCGCCGTTTGAAAAATCTGTACCAGTTGCCATCCGTTTTTCCCGGCCAAATGCGATTGCCCGGCGAGCTGAAATTGCATAAAACACGCCACCCGCCCCAAACAATCCGTCCTGCCGTTATTGCGCGCGCAGCGCGCCGTTATTAGCTCCGCGTTATTGCCGGCCCCGGCCGGCCGATATTGCGCGCGCAGCGCGCCGTTATCCGCTCCGCGTTATTGCCGGCCCCCATCGGCCGTTATTGCGCGCGCAGCGCGCCGTTATTCGCCCCGCGTTATTGCCGGCCCCGGCCGGCCGTTATTGCGCGCGCAGCGCGCCGTTATCCTGCGCATCGCGCAGCCTTATCCCCCCTTATCCCTCCGTTTCTTCCTTGAAAACCGCCCTCCGCTATGCTATACTCGTTAATTGAAGAAGTATGCAAATCAGGAGGAAATTCTCGATGCATTCTTTATATTACGAGGGCAAGGAGCTGCAGCCCCGCGGCCGCGTCCTCTGGGAAGTCGAAGCCGGGATGAAGAACCTCGGCATGATCGAAGCCCGCGACAATCTGCGTCAGGACGTGCTGCGCCGCGCTCTCCCGGCCCTGGCCGAGGGTGACCGCCGCCGCGCCGCCGTGAAGACCGCGGAGGAGCTCGCCGCCTACCAGAAGTACGTCCGCGACACCTTCCTCGAAAGCATCGGCGGTCTGCCGTCCTTCGACACGCCGCTCTGTGCCCGCACCGTCGCGAGCCGCATCATCGAGGGCCCGAACGGCCGGAACTTCATCCTCGAAAACATCATCTACGAGTCCCGCCCCCACACCTACGTCACCGCGAACCTCTACCGCCCGCTCCTGCAGGAGGGGCCGGTGCCCGGCGTCTTCATCCCGCTGGGCCACACGGACGAGGGCAAGGGCTTCGACGAATATCAGCGCGTCGCTCAGATGCTGGTCTACGCCGGCTTCGTCGTGCTCACCATGGACCCCATCGGCCAGGGCGAGCGCTTCGAGCACTTCGAAAAAGAGATCGACTACGAGCCCATCCAGGGCTGCTCCGGCGAGCATGACCTGCTCGACTGGAAGTGCAAGCTGACGGGCGAGAGCCTGGTCCGCTACTTCATCCACGACGGGATGCGGGGCATCGAGTACCTGAAATCCCGGCCCGAGTGCAGCGGACAGGTCGCGGTCACCGGTCATTCCGGCGGCGGCACCCAGACCTCCGTGCTGATGACGGCCGCCTCCCACCTGCTCGCGGCCGCCGCGCCCTGCTCCTACACCACCGACAAGCAGGCGATGCTGGAATGCGCCAAGGATCCCGACAACGAGATGGTCTGGCCCGGCGTCGTCGCCCGCGGCATCGACTACGCGGACATCATGGCCGGCATGGCGCCCAAGCCCATCCTCATCCTCTGCAACCGCTACGATTTCTTCCCCTGGGAAGGCACCGACCGCACCTTCGGGCGCGTCAAGGCCCTCTGGAAGCAGGTCGGCGGCGTCGAGCCCGAGCTCAAGCGCGTCGCCACCGGTCATTCCTACTCGGTCGAGCTCGCGCAGACCGTCACGCGCTTCTTCGCGAAGCACCTGATGGGCCGCGAGGACGTCGACCTCTCCGGCTTCGAGTACCGCCGCCAGGAGCCCGAGGTGCTGAACTGCACCGCGTCCGGCCAGATTGTGAAGGAATTCCCCGACCTCGTCACCACGCAGGATCTCCTCGCCGCGAAGGCCGACGAGCTCCGCAAAGCCCGCCTCGCGAAGCCGAAGGAAGTGCGCCGCGCCGATGCCGTCGAGTGGCTCCGCGCGCGCGTCGAGACCGGCCGCGTCCCCTGCGAGCCCCACGTCCGCGTGGACAACGAGGGCGTCATCGCCCACTACATCTACCGCCAGCTGGTCTGGCGTCCCCAGGAGGGCTACGTCAACAACGGCGTCCTGCTCCGCGACATGCGGCTGGACGGCAAGCCCCTGCCCACCATCATCGCCCTCTGGGAGAACGGCACGCAGGCCATCGAGCGCCACTCCCTCTGGATCCACCGCCAGTGCGCCGCCGGCCGCCAGGTCCTCATCCTCGACGTCTGCGGCATCGGCAGCTGCGAGCCCAACGCGGTCTCGAACGCCAACATGTACATCGGCTGGTGCACCCACTACATCCTGCACACCAACCTGATCGACCTGGACGACAGCTACGCCGCCATCC